>JBBROJ010000045.1:0-36261 GCA_038229495.1 Chthonomonadales bacterium | reverse complement strand
CAGGCAAATAGAACAAGCGGCGGGCGGCGGGCAGTTCCAAACCGCCCGCCGCCCGCGATGTTAAAAGCATGCACTTGAAACATACCGCCTGTTTGCGCGTCCAACCGCATGCGTATTACCCAACTATCGATTTACCGGCCCTATTTCTCCCCCAGAGGTGACGGCGCTCGTGATGAAACGGCTCTCTCGTTTATTTGGAATCGGTTTAGCGGTGTGCGGCGCGGCGGTTGTAATGGGCGCGTCCGTGTGGGCGGCCGATAATAGTCCGCAGAGTACAGTAACGGTTGTAACAGCTGAGCAGGCGGCGTTCTTCGAATCGAAGGTGAGACCGGTTCTGATTGCAAACTGCTTCACCTGCCACGGAGAGAAGGAGCAGCGGGGCGGAATACGGCTCGACGCGCGCGCCCACCTTCTAGCGAATGGGAAGGGCGGTCCCATTGTTGGCATTGGAAGCCCCGAAACAAGCCGCCTCATCCGCGCTGTGCGTCAATCCGGACCCATAAAGATGCCGCCGAACGGCAAGCTGCGCGATACGGACATTACCGCGCTCGCCGAATGGGTAAAGATGGGCGCGCCATGGCCGGACAGGAAAACTCCCATCGCAGACGCCAGGCCGGCGGGCGGCGCAGCGGATTTTGTGATTCGCCCCGAGCAAAAGAACTTCTGGTCGTTCCGCCCCGTTAAGCGTCCCGCGCTGCCGGCAGTCAAGAACACCGCGTGGATACTGAATCCCATAGATCGGTTCATACTCGCCGGGCTGGAAGCGAAAGGATTGAAGCCCGCGCCCTCCGCCACGCGTCCCATGCTGATCCGCCGCGCCACCCTCGACCTTATCGGCCTGCCTCCCACGCCGGAAGAGGTTGAAGCCTTCGTAAACGACAGGTCTCCGAATGCCTGGGAGAAGGTCATCGACCGTCTTCTGGCCGCGCCGCAATATGGCGAGCGTTGGGGACGGCGCTGGCTGGACCTCGTGCGTTACGCCGACTCCAACGGCCTGGACGAAAACGTTGCCTTCGCGCACGCCTATCTCTACCGCGATTACGTCATTTCCGCGCTCAACCACGATAAGCCCTACAACGAATTCATCATGGAGCAGCTTGCGGGCGATCTGATGCCCTCGAGCAGCGACACCGAGCGGACTGAAAGGCTCACCGCGACCGGATTCCTTTCCCTGGGTCCGAAAGTCCTTGCCGAACCGGATAAGGACAAAATGGTAATGGACATCGTGGACGAGCAGATCGAGGCCACGAGCAAGGCATTCCTGGGGTTGACCGTCGCCTGCGCCCGATGCCACAACCACAAGTTCGACCCCATTTCGACCAAAGACTACTATGCTCTGGCGGGCATATTCAAGTCCACCAAGACGATGCAGACCCTGAATACGGTCGCTATGTGGAACGAGCGCGCGCTTGCAAGTCCGAATTTGGGGGCAGAGCGGTTAGCGTACGAGCCAAAGATGATGGAGGCCAGGCAGGCGGTCGAGATCGCCAAGTTGAAGGCTCGCGATGAGATTACCGCTGTATTCCGAAAGGACGCGGCTAAGTACCTGCGCGCAGGCTGGGAGTTGGCGGAATCGGGCGAGCCGCTCTCGTTGGCGGATGCGCCACGCAAGCCCGGCGACGCAAAGCGGCTGTTCGTCGAAGCCGAGAAGTTTGTGCGCGGGAACGTTGCGATTGACCGCGATAACTGGGGCAAAGGGATCGGAATCATCTACAACGTCGGAACGCCGGATATTGCCGAATGGGACATAGACCTACCCGCCGCCGGCCCGTATCAGTTTGAGTTCCGCTATGCTTCCGCGGAGGAGCGCCCGGTCAAGCTGTCGGTCAACGGAAAGGTCATCCACGAGTCCACGTGCGGCTCGATTACCGGCAGCTTCGGCCCCGACGGACAACGATGGGAGGTGCAGGGGATTCTGCCATTCCAGGCGGGCAAGAACACGATAAGAATCGATAGAGACGGGCCCATCCCCCACTTCGATAAACTGATGCTCGTCGCGGCGGCTTCCATTCCGGTCGGCAAGCCCGAGCGGTCTGCCGAACAGATAGCAAAGGAGTTTAGCGTCGATCTTGAGCGGCTGACGATTGCAGCCCGATTGATGAAGGGCCATGAGAACCCGGCAAGCCTCTCCGCCGACGAGCAGGCAAAAGCGGCGGAACAGCTTGTTGCGAGGTTTGGCAAGACCATTGAGCAAAAACCTGACTCTCTCTATACGTCCGCGCAGAAGCAGACAGTAGATGCGGCAATGAACAGGTTGAAAGCGGTCGAAGCCGGCCAGCCGAAACCACTCATGGTAATGGCAGTTGAAGAGGGTCGAATCGCCGACTGTAAGGTTCATATCCGTGGCGACACCACCAATTTAGGCGACGAAGCGCCGCGCCGCTTCCTGACGGTGCTCTGTGGCGACAACCAGAAGCCTATAGACGGCACCCGGAGCGGCCGTCTCGAGTTGGCGGAGTGGCTGGCCGACTCGGCCCATCCGCTTACCAGCCGCGTCGCAGTCAATAGAATCTGGCAGGACCACTTTGGCGAGGGGTTGGTGCGGACCCCTGACAACTGGGGGTTCCTCGGTCTTCAGCCCACCCACCCCGCGCTGCTGGACTGGCTCGCTTCAGTGTTCACCGAGACGGTTGAAGGCGAGAGTGGAAAGAATAGCACCCTGGCTGCGTACAGCTCATCCCTCATCCCTCATCCCTCATCCCTGGCCTGCGGCTGGTCGTTCAAGCGGCTGCACAAGCTGATCATGATGTCGAACGCGTATAAGATGTCGACCTTGGGCGACAGCGTAACGACTGCCAAGGCGGGCACGGAAGATCCCGAGAACAGGCTGCTGTGGCGATTCAACCGCCGCCGCATGGAGGCCGAGCCATTCCGCGATTCGATGCTCTTTGTTTCCGGCAAGCTGGATTTGAAGATGGGCGGCTCACTGTTGAAAACGGGCAACCACGACTACGTAACCAACGATCAGTCGGGCAACGCTGCGCAGTACAACAGCCCGCGCCGCAGCATCTATCTGCCGATCATTAGGAATGCCCTGTTCGACATGTTCCAGGCGTTCGACATGGGCGATCCGTCCATGGTGAACGCAAAGCGCAACACGACCACGGTTTCGCCGCAGGCGCTCTACGTCATGAACAGCCCGTTCGTATTGGAGCAGTCAAAGACATTTGCAGAACTGCTCCTTATTAAGAAAGAGTTGACGGACGCCCAGCGACTGGATATGGCCTATCGCAAGACGATGTCCCGACCGGTGACGCCCTCCGAAACGTCCCGCATCCTGGCGTTCGTAAAAACATACGAATCACGTCTTGCAAGGTCGGAGCCGGATGCCGCGAAGCGGCACTTGATCGCCTGGTCCGCCGCGTGCCAGGTACTCTTCGGATCCAACGAATTTATCTATGTGAATTGAGGCACTAGAAAAGCAAATGAAACAGCTCACAGTCGAATATCCTGACGATATGGAACAGGTCGTTAACCTGAGCGAACCTCAGCTCGTTGCTCACATCAAACTGATGGCAACCCTCAAGATGTTCGAATTGGGCGAGCTTTCATCCGGTAAGGCTGCGGAATTTGCAGACATTTCTCGCGTGGAGTTCATCGACGCCTGCGGACGCTACGGCGTATCAATGTACGACACGTCGACCAATTCCCTCATTAGAGAATTGCAGTCGGATCTTTCCGCAGCGGCGAAATCCCGGTTGTGATAGTAGTTGTAGATACCGGCCCTCTTGTCGCGCTTGCGTAAGTGAACCAACTTCAGATTCTCGTTGAGCTTTTCGGCGAAGTGACCATTCCCGACGCTGTCCATGACGAGCTTCTGGGAAAGGTCGGACATGAAGCTCAGCGTTTTGAAGAAGCAATTGAAGAGTTTATTAGCGTCAATTCTGATTTCCGAATACAACCGGAAGAGCTAGAATTGGCTCGCACACTGGGTCCCGGCGAGAGCGAATCGATCTCGCTTGCACGGACCATCCGCGCAACATTGATAATGGATGATCGGCAAGGAAGGCGTGTCGCCCGTTCGCTCGGTATTCCGTTAACCGGAACTATTGATGTGCTGCTCCTGGCAAAGGAGGCTGGAATTTTAGCTTCTATTCGCCCAATTCTTGATGAGCTTGTTGCAAACGGCTACTTCCTGTCGCATACACTGATTGAAGAGGCCACGAAACTGGCCGGTGAAATCTAGTCGTCCAATAAGTCCCTCTATCTAAATTGATTCGGCTTTGATTTTGGGTAATAAAAATGGCAATCGCATACCCTCCGCAACATAAGACATTACGAATGACCTTCGAGGAGTTTCTCGAATGGGCGGACGAAGATACCTTCGCCGAGTGGGTGGATGGGGAGGTCATTCAATTGACGACGACGAGCGAGCATCAGTTAATCTGTAAGTTCTTGCTGCTGATAATCGACCAGTTCGTTGAAGCTAAGCAACTTGGCTTGCTGCTGTTTGCTCCCTTCTTAATGCGACTTTCAACGCGGCATACCGGACGTGAACCGGACATTCTATTTATCGCGAATGAGAACCTGCCCCGCCTTCGTGGCAGTTGGCTGGATGGTCCGGCCGATCTCGTGGTCGAGGTCGTCAGCGAGGATAGCAGGAAACGCGACCGGGAAATAAAGTTTGAGGAGTACGCCGAAGCCGGAGTGCGTGAATACTGGCTTGTTGATATGCCGCGCAAACAGGCTGAGTTTTTCGTATTGCAGTATGGCAGCCGGTACGTGCCTGCCGCAATTGACGAACATGGTCTCATGCACAGCGTCGTCCTGGAAGGTCTCACCCTAGATATCAATTGGTTGTGGCAAGAGCCGAGACCTACGCTGAGAACTGTTCTTGATGCATGGGGACTTGGATAGAAGTGGAGAATGTCATTGAGCAGATTCTGTAACAACTTTGTACGGCCCATTTCTCGACGGGAAATGCTGAAGGGCTTCAGCGGCGGATTCGGAGCCCTTGCGCTTGCGGGCATGCTCGGACAGGAGGCGCGGGCCGCTACTGCTACATCCAATTCGTACAACCCGCTTGCTCCCAGAGCGCCCATGTTTACGCCGCGCGCAAAGCGAGTCATATTCCTGTTTATGCACGGCGGGCCGAGCCAGGTAGACACCTTCGATCCCAAGCCCCTCTTAATTCGCGATAACGGGAAGCCGCTTCCATTCGCCAAGCCCCGCGTGCAGTTCGCGCAGACCGGCAACCTGCTCAAATCGCCGTGGGAGTTCAAAAAATACGGACAGAGCGGCACGGAAGTGAGCGACCTCTTCCCGCACGTCGGCGCGATGGCGGATGAGCTCTGCGTGGTCCGCTCGATGTACGGTAGCAATCCGGCCCATGGCGGCGCTCTGCTCGCGATTCACACGGGGTCAGATACGTTCGTGCGGCCCAGCATGGGATCGTGGATCACCTATGGGCTCGGCAGCGAGAATCAGAACCTGCCCGGATTCATCACTATCTGCCCGACGCTCGGTCACGGCGGGGTGCAAAACTGGTCCAGCGCGTTCCTGCCGGCCGCCTACCAGGGCACACCCATTGGAAACGCGTCCATCCCGGCGGAGCGCGCAGCGATCAACTATATTAAGAATCCGGAGACGCCGGCCGACCTCCAGCGCATGCAGCTCGACGTTTTGAAAGAGCTGAATGAGGACCAGCTCAAGCACTTCGGCCACGACGCCAACCTGGAGGGCCGCATACAGACATTTGAGCTGGCGTTCCGCATGCAGAACATCGCCCCGGAAATCATGGACCTGTCCGGCGAAAGCAAGGCAACGAAGGAGATGTATGGAGTCGGCGAACAGCCGACCGATAACTTTGGCCGGCAATGCCTGTTGGCCAGGCGGTTCTGCGAGCGCGGAGTTCGATTCGTTCAGGTGACGCACAGCTACAAATGGGACCAGCACGGCGACCTGCGCAACGGCCATAGCAAGAACGCAAAGGAGGTCGACAAGCCTATCGCAGCGCTGCTGAAGGACCTGAAGTCACGCGGCCTAATGGAGGATACGCTCGTGCTGTGGGGCGGGGAGTTTGGCCGCACGCCGACGGCGCAGGGCGGCGACGGGCGCGACCATAACCCGCATGGCTACTCAATGTGGCTGGCAGGCGGCGGAGTGAAGCCCGGCCACGTGCACGGCGCGACCGACGACTACGGCTACTACTCCGCAGTAGACAAGGTGCATATTCACGATCTGCATGCGACGATGCTCCACCTTCTGGGCATTGAGCACACGAAGCTCACCTATCGCTACGGCGGGCGCGATTACCGCCTGACGGACGTGACGGGAAATGTCGTACGGGGCATTATCGCGTAGAGAGATTTCTTGTAAACAGCGGGCGCCCGATTCGCGTGAATTGGACGCCCCTCTGGATTCTATGGCATGGCAAGCGTACTTATTTCCGGCGCACGAGGCACGCGCCGCCGCCGGTATAGGATTGGAACCCGATCTTCCTGGTCGCGACATCCTGCTTGGTAAGCGTGAAGTCCTCCACCTCCGCGCGATGATGCTCAGGATGGTCGAACATCACCTCGGGAGCGATCACCCTCGCCATCACCTCCGCGGCCGGATAGAAGATGGGCGAAAACTCGGTGAGAACGCCGAGGATTCGGACCGGCTCATTGCTGCCGGGCACCTTCGCGATTCGCGCGCGCACCTTGCATATTCCGGGCGCGTCGATCTCGCGGACAAGGCCGTCGCTGGATTTCTTGAAGGTCATGGCGGCGAGCTTCATGCCCCGCTGCTCCTGGCCGAATACCAGAGCGGCCGTCGCGGGCTTGTAGGACGAAACAATCGTCGTAAGGATTGCGCCGATAGCCTTCTGCTGCTCGGGGGTCGCGCGCTTATCCACGTAGACCTTGGTCCATCCCTTTCCGCCCGTGGTGTCGAAGCCACGGCTGACCAGGATGAAGTTCATGTCGTCGAGCTTCGTCTCCCCAACCGCGCCCTTGTCGACGTGAATGGAAATAGTCGACTCACACTCCATGTGCGTCGGCTTCTCATTGAACCGGCAGGGGCAGATGTCTTTGCAGCAGCACGTGGTGGTCTCCCAACCACTAATCTTCCAATTTGGACCGGTGTCCTTTTCCTGACTCTTCGGCGGCGCTGCGCCGCCGCGTTGTACTGCTGCCGCGCAGCCGAGCAGCGCAATCACGATCATGAGCGTTCGCATACAGTCTCTCCTTTTGCGGTGCGTCACAAGGCGAGTGAGATTCATCCACTCATATATGATTGTCCACGCTCACACCTTTGTCCTGCCTTGTAAAGGCGGGCCAGGTCACAGCAGAGTTTAGAAATGCCTGATCTAGGAAGATTAATTTCCGTATTCGATGAGACGCATAGGTTAATTGCGTCCCCGAATAACGACTTCAGATATTTCTATTGCGTCGAAGCGTTTACGGGATCGGCACGGTGGTACCTCGGCGCCGTCACGCCGGAGCAGAGCGCTGTCCTCACGGCGGAACAGACAAAAGAGATCCTAGATCGCTTGGACTGGCACCATTTTGGCGGAAGCTACTATGATGGTCGAACCGGCAGGACGTCGGAAGAGATCAACTTGAATTCTTGATAGTTGGTCACAAACGGAGCTTGTAGTAGGCCTGAAAATAGACGTCGCCACCCCGGCCACTGTATGGCGTCCAGGTGTTTGGGTAAATTGAATCGGCATTATTGCGCCGCCAGTTCATCACCAGTACAAGGTTGGGCGTCGCCGTGAAGCGCGTTCCGATGGTGATCTGCTTTGCAAAGGGTTCACCCGTGCCCCGTCGCATAGCCTCAAGACGCGCCGCGAGTGTCCACTTCTCGTATTTCGGCACGCGGTAATAGACGTCGAGGTACCCGCCGTGAGTCTGGCGCTCGGCCAGAGTTCCAAACAGGTATTCGCCACGAAACAGCAGATGCGAGAGCGTATAGCGCGCGTCTATACCATTCAGGTGGACATAACGCTGGGGAACATAGGGCATGTCAATGTGACCATCCCACCGACTGGCACCAAGAATGAGGCTGCCGACATAACTCTGCACGCGCACGACACTTCCACCTACGTTGTGGTAGTTCCCCCAAATTCCGACCGCCTTGCCGTTTACGATGGCGGCTTCTACTTGCATGATCCGGCTGCCGCCAGACCATGCTGCGCCAGGCACGCTCCAGTCTACTGAGCTGTAGCCATAATCTACACGGGCGAGCGGATAGTCAATGATGCCGGATGCGTAGGTTTCTCGTGTATTCCAGATTCCGAACGGCAGGCGTAGGATTCCGACGCGGGCGCGATGGCCGTTCCACTCCTTCTCAAGAGTAACCTTGTCCACCTGGAACTGACTTGATGCCGGACCATATACCAGCTCTTTGGCTCTTCGGATGCCCTCGAAACCGAGCTTCCATCCGCTGCCGAGTTCGGTGTCAAGATGGACTTGCGCTGAGTACAGGCCAAAGTTTGATTGTCCGCTGCCGGCTGCCCGGGCACGCATATCGAGGTCCAACTTGATAGTAGGCCGGATGCGGAAGCGCTCTGCCTGCCCGGCACAGGAAATTACCGGAACGGTTGTCAATAAAGCGATCCAAAGGCCTCTCGTTAGAAGGTACTTCATCGGCAGCTCGATCCTCACAAATTACTTACGATATCATTGAGTCGGCGGCAGGACAGAGAGGTCCTTTAGTGTTACAGATTCCAGAAACCAGGACTAAAAGTGAACAAATGTGATCGGATCGCCTGTGCGGCACAGCCGCCTATCATTGGTCAGCCGAAATGACCGACGTGCCTAAACTACGGTGCTTATTATCGGCATCAGCGCTCGCTAACTCCAATTAGGTCCCGCGTCGATTCGGCAACCGTTACGAACAGGCGGATATCACTACAAAATGCCGCTCCAAGTACCGATAGACGGTGAGACAACTTGCTGCGCAAACGGTTCGTAACACGAGCTGTAAGTGGGAGAAACAAGAAATGTGCTTCCGAGCAACGATACGCCTGGGATTGGCGTGCGTTTTGACGATATTGGCATCGATATGTATGGCGAGCGATGTAATGGGCACGGTTGAATTTGGGCGGAAGGGCGCGGCGCGCGAAGCGGTGGTCTATCTGGAAGGGGGAGAAAAGGGCTGCGCCGATGCGGCAGGCGGTCGTGGACCAGCGCCATAAGACGTTTGTCCCGCATGTCTCCGTTGTCACGGTGGGAACTACGGTTCAGTTTCCAAACAACGACGACATTTTCCACAATGTCTTCGCCTACTTCGAGGCGAAGAAGTTCGATCTCGGCATGTATCCTCGAGGCGCGACGAAGACTGTCAGATTCGATACGAAGGGCGTCGTGGCGCTCCTCTGTAACAAGCACTCAGAAATGAGCGCTTACATTCTTGTTGTCGACACTCCCTATAGCACGGTATCAGACAAGGATGGTAAATTCATGCTGAAGAACGTTCCCCCCGGCGAATACACGCTCAAAGCGTGGCATGAAAGCGGTTCCGCGGCATCCCAGGTGGTGAAAGTAACCGCGAGGGAGACGCGCGTGAATGTATCAATTGCGAGGAAATATCAGGGCTATGCGAATGTCGCTCCAGGCACGCCTGCTGCTGATGATCGCAGGAACCGTCTCGGGTCTGTCGATTCTCATTCTTGTAATGATGGCCACGCTGATGGGCCGCGAGATAGACAGGGCGGTGCGTCATGACGTTTCCACCACGGGAGGGGTGCTGTCACATCTGGTACGCGAACGCGGCGCGGCGCTGATGTCGCGGTGCCAGATTCTTGCCGGGCAGCCGGCGCTAAAAATTTACTTTTTCGGAAAGGACGCCAAGGACGCGCGCAACGACTGGGCCACCGTGACTAGCTATGCCTTTGATTCCCTTGCTCAGCTCCATGCATCCGCTGCCATGATTACGGATCAGGATGGCCGGGCGCTCGGCGAGAGCGGGACTCCGATTGCGGATCGGTCGCTGCGCACGTCGAACGCAGGCGTCGTGTCCGCGCTTCGGGGAGAATCCTGGCTTGGCGTAGCCGCGCATGACGGCAAGCTAACCCTTGCGGTATCCGTTCCAATTCTCGAGCCGGTCAACCATTATGTAAAAGGATCGCTCACGGCTTATAGCGACATCGAATCGAGCGTTGCTCTCGATCTCCGAAAGACGACCGGCAGCGAGATCGCCTTTGTTTACCACGGCGATGTAATGGGATCATCGCTGCCGTGCGCGCTGCATTTCGACGCCCCCAGAGAGGATCCGTGCGTGATTTCGGTTGCCGGCGAGCGCTATCTCGTCCTCTACGCCCCCCTGCCTGAAACTCCCTCCGACGCGGGCATGGGCTTCGTGACGCTTACGCCTTTTAATTCTGCGATGGCCCTCGCTAACAGGCTGCGCTACCTGCTATTGATAATTTCGGCGATTGCGCTTACGCTGACGCTTGCCTCCGGAAACGTCGTCGCGCGAGGTATTACACGGCCGCTCAGCGGCGTAGTAGCGGCGGCGCTCACGCTCCAGCAAGGGGGATGGCCCGCGAAGCTCGATACCACGAGAACGGACGAAATCGGCCTGCTACAGAGCGTTTTCAATGACATGACCACGGCCATGCGAGCGAGCCAGGAGCGTCTCCTGGAGCTTATTGATAAAGATCCTCTTACTGAGCTGGATAATCATCGGCGTTTCCAGGAGCGGCTGGCGCAGGAGGTCATCCGGTGCCGGCAGTCCGGCGATCCCCTCTTCCTGCTGCTGATCGATATCGACCACTTCCAGCAGTTCAACCACCATTACGGTCATGCGGCAGGCGATGAGGCTCTAAAGCGGGTTGCCGTGCTCATTCGCAATGTGGCTCCGGAGACGGCGGCCATCTCGCGCTATGGCGGCGAGGAGTTCGCAATGCTTCTACCCGACACGACGGCCAAGGCGGCTGAAGAGACTGCGGAACGAATTCGGACCACAATCAGGAATGGCGAGAATACTAGCGAGCTGTTGACGGTGAGCGTTGGAATTGCGGAGGCCCGGCCGGACACTGATGAATCGGAGGGACTTACACTTGCCGCTGAGCTGGCCGTATCCCGCGCAAAGCAGCTTGGGCGCGACCGTATCTGCCGCTTCGAATCGGCGCTCGGCTCTGACGAAGACATGGACCCGCACAAGCTGCATCGATTCCTGAAGGACGGAAGCATCGCGACCATCCAGGCGCTCGCGGCGGCAGTCGACGCCAAGGACACTTATACGCAGGGCCATTCCGCCCGCGTTGCGGAATACAGCCGGGACCTCGCGGAATATATCGGGCTGCACAACGACGTGGTCGAGCTGATGTTCATCACCGGCACGCTGCACGACGTCGGGAAGATCGGCGTACCTGATGCCATTCTCAAGAAGCCGGGCCGGCTGGATGAAGAAGAGCGCGCTATCATGGAGACGCATCCCGTACTTGGCGAAGTTATCGTCCGCAAAGCCCCGCAGCTCGCCTCCACGCTCCCCGGCGTACGTCATCATCACGAAAGGTGGGATGGCAACGGCTACCCGGACGGACTGTCAGGCGATAGCATTCCGCATATGGCGCGGCTGCTCGCTCTGGCGGATACCTTCGACGCGATGACGAGCGACCGCCCCTATCGAAAGGGAATGGCGGTTGAGATCGCGCTTGATGAGATCGCGCGGGGCGCGGGAACACAGTTCGATCCGCAGCTTGCCCCGCCTTTCGTGACTATGATGTCTGCTCGATATCCAAACCTGAAGGCTGCATAACTCTCGGCCAGCATATTGCACGATACCCGCCCGCTCGCGCTTCATAACCGCTTCAAGCTGATCGTACCATTCCCAGCCACCACCCACCCGCCGGCGCTCGCCTGTTGGAACACTGCAATGAGGCAGGCAGTCTTAATCTTGCGCGGCTCAATCGTCACTCTTACCAGTATTCGCGCGATGCGCCGTAACGGGTCCCTCCGTCCGGCGCTTTTGGGGAATTACACTTATCAGGTAACGCTATGGCTCTTGCCGTCAAGATGCAGCATCTCAAACTATATCGCGACATTGCGCGTCTTTTCGTAAAATATGGACGCTCAGACATACTTCCGGGTTCCGAGCTGGATGAATTGGTCAGCGAAGAGGCAAAGACAGACAACGGTGCTCCGGACCCCATGGGCAAGGAGCTTGCCGATGACCTGGAAGCAATGGGGCCGATCTTCGTTAAGCTGGGCCAGGCGCTCTCGTCCCGCAGCGACCTTTTGCCCGCTCCGTATCTGGAAGCGCTCACCCGGCTTCAGGACAACCTGGAGCCGTTCTCCTTTGAAGAGGTGGAGCGAACGGTCCAAGAGGAGCTGGGCGTGCGGCTCTCCAAGGCGTTCATAGAATTCGACCCTAAGCCAATTGGCGTCGCATCTCTCGGCCAGGTCCATCGCGCGGTGCTCAGAAATGGCAGGCCGGTCGTCGTAAAAGTCCAGAGGCCCGGCATCCGAAAGCAGATCGCGGACGACATGGACGCGCTCGAGCAGCTGACCCGGCTGGCCGACGACCATACCAATTTGGGGAGGCGGCAGCGATTCACGGAGGTAATTGAGGAGTTCAGAAAGACCCTGGTGCGCGAGCTTGACTACCGGCAGGAGGCCGGCAATCTGGAGCAGATGGCGGAGAGCGTGCAGGATTTCGAACACATTCTTGTGCCTAGTCCGGTAGATGACTATACGACTTCGCGCGTGCTGACGATGGACTACATTCAGGGGCGGAAGATTACGGAGGTCGGCCCGCTAGCGCTCTTAGAATTGGACGGCGCGGCTCTGGCCGATGAGCTGTTCCGAGCGTATCTGCAAAATATTTTAATCGACGGTCTTTTCCACGCCGATCCCCACGCGGGCAACGTGATGATTACCGACGACAAAAAGATTGCACTCATCGATCTGGGCATGGTTGGCCGCGTAGCCCCGTCAATGCAGGAGAGTCTGCTAAAAATGCTCCTTGCTACCAGCGAGGGCCGGGGCGACGAGGCCGCCGATGCAGCCATAAAGATTGGGGAACGGCTGGAAGATTTCGACGAGACGGCATTTCGACGGAAGGTCGGAGAACTGGTTGCTCAGCGTCTCAATGCGACCGTGGAGAACCTGGCGATTGGCCGCGTAATGCTGGACATTGGGCGCGCCTCGGGCGGCAGCGGCCTGCGTCTTCCCACGGAATTGACAATGCTCGGGAAGACTTTGCTCAATCTCGATGAAATCGGGCGAATTCTCGCTCCGGATTTTAGCCCGAACGAGTCTATCCGCCGTAATGGAGGCGATATCGTGCGCCGCCGCATGATGAAGAGCATGTCCCTGGGAAACATACTTAGCGCCGCGATGGAGGCGAAAGAGCTGACTCAGGAGATGCCGGGGAGAATCAACAGGATACTGGACCTGACCTCTCGCAATCAGCTAAAGATAAAAGTCGACACCATCGACGAAACCATGCTTCTTGTAGGCTTTCAGAAGGTGGCAAACCGCATAACGATGGGCCTGGTGCTTGCGGCGCTGATTATCGGCGCGGCCATGCTCATGCGCGTTCAAACCAGCTTCCAGCTCTTCGGATATCCCGGCCTTGCAATCCTCTGTTTTATGGGCGCGGCAGGCGGCGGTCTCTGGCTCCTCCTCGCTATCGCCATGGGCGATCGCAACTCCGCTCGTGGCCGAACCAGGACGTAGGGACAAGACGTAGGGACAGCCACGGAAGGGTGATGTGCGACGGGCGGCTAACCTCCAACGCGCAGCAGCACCTCTTCGGCGAGAGCATCATAAGCACGCGCGCCCGACGCGTGAGCATCGTAGAGAATGATCGGCTTCCCCTCGACCTCCGCTTCCGATAGCTTGAGATTCTTGTAGATCACGGTGTCGAACATCTTTTCGCCGAAACGCTCGCGGATCTCCGCGGAAATATATCGGTGCAGCTTCGTGTTCCGCTCGTAGAGAGTGAGCAGAACGCCGAGAAGCTTCACATCCAAATCGAGGTCGTGGTTCATCTGGACAATCATCTTGTTCAGCGTATCCATGCCCGCGAAAGAGTAGAACTTGGGCTCTGTGGGAATCAGGAGGTAATTGCTGGCAATGACGGCTATTTCCGTCAGCCTGCCGAGCGAGGGCGGGCAGTCGATCAGCACCCAGTCGAACGGCTCCTCCTTGAGCAGCGCGTCCAATGCACGACGCAGTCGATATGCGGAGCCTACGATTGGCGTGAGCATCTTCTCGGCGTGGGCCATGGCGATGCTGCCGGGCACCAGGTAAAGAGGAAGGTCGTCGATCTTTTGAATCGTGCGGCAAAGCGGAGCGGTGTCCGGATTGAGGAGCGCCTCATCGAATCCATATTGCAGGACCGGATTCACGCAGCCCAGCCCAAGCGTGAGATTTGCCTGAGGGTCCATGTCTATCAGCAGCGTTTTGTGGCCTCTCGCGGCCAGGCACGCGCCCAGATTGGCCGAGGTCGTGGTCTTTGCCACGCCCCCCTTCTGATTGACGACCGAGACGATAGGCATGCATCTTCTCCGAGGACCGGGCGAATGAAACCGGCTCTGCCTGAAGGGGATAACTGCGGAAATGCCGGGCAGCCGGAGTGTCCACTAACTTCATCGTTTGTTCCGCCAACTCCTTCCCTCTCTTGTTGTACCGATGGCCTGAAGCAACGAAAGGCCAACAATCGACTGTGATTGTTGGCCTTTCGATTCGTTCAAACGATCAATCGTCGGCCTATTGCCGACGCCGTGACTTCTAGTTGTCCATATGACCCATCCCAGCCGTCTGGGGCATCTGATGATCCATGTGATCGCTCGTCGGCAGAGCTTCTTTCACTTTGTCGGCCCACGAGCGCGCTTTCGCTTTCACGCCCTCCATCTTGTTCATCATGTGATGAGACTTGCTGTCGACGAAGTCCGTCGTGTCGTTTGCCAGCTTCTTGCTCTTATCTTTAATCAGAGAGCGAGTACGAGCTCCGGTGGCCGGCGCATAGAGCAGAGCAACCCCCGCGCCCACAAGCGCACCGAAAATAAACTTCTTCATTTCTATTCCTCCGGTGTCCCCTCTATTAACGGGGTGGTAATCAATAAGACGCCGACCGCCTCGCAATGTTCCGCGGCCCGGCTAGTGCGTTGGGCGGCACATTCGGCATATGCCCGGCAGGCCCTTATGGTAGAATAGAACGACATTTGGAAAGGATCCAGCCCATGCTCGCCATGCTGGAAATCGGCAACTCGAACATCGTATTCGCCGTTTATGCGCGCGACGTGCTGCGCGCGCATTGGCGTCTTAACTCGGACGTCAACCAGACATCCGACGAGTACGGTCTTCTGCTGTCCGGCTTTCTGCGCGAATCCGGAATACAGGCGTCCGAGCTTACCGGCTGCACCCTCGCATCCGTCGTTCCGTCCTTGACGGAGACGATTTCCGTGGCCGCGCAAAGCTGTCTTAAGCGGGACCCGCTTGTTCTCAATTCACAGATGGACCTTGGCATTCGCAATCTGTGCAGCCCGCCCGAACCGGTTGGAATCGACCGGCTGCTGAATGCAGCCGCCGCGTACAAGCGGTTCGGCGGACCCGCCATCGTGATCGACTTCGGAACCGCAACGACGTTCGATGCTGTTTCGGCGGACGGCGGCTTCCTCGGCGGCGCGATTGCGCCGGGAATTCGCACGGCAGCCGATGCTCTCACCGCTGCGGCCCCCAGGCTTGGACGAATCGAGCTGGAAGCTCCACCAAATGCGGTTGGCACGAACTCCTCCGAGGCGCTTCAGAGCGGCGTCGTGCTGGGATATGCCGCGCTGGTAGATGGCCTTGTGGATCGCATGCGCTCCGAAATTGGCCGCGACGCGCGCGTAATAACGACAGGCGGCCTCGCGCCAACCATGATGGGCGTCAGCAAAACGGTCGAACTCTCTGAGCCCCACCTGACGCTTGAGGGTATTCGCCTCGCTTACGAGCGATTGGGCCGCCCCTCGACTGACTCTCGCGCACCATAGAATGAATAACGTTAAAGAACCCGAAAACCTGGACGCTCCCATCGGCCTGAATCGCGAAGGGTCGGATCTCGCACTGCCTCAAATATTCAATCTTTCGCGGCCCTATTTTGTCGGCGGCATCAAGATCGATCCACCGGTTGTTCTGGCCCCCATGGCAGACGTGACCAATGGGGCATTTCGTCGCGTATGCAAGCGAATCGGACAGCCCGGCCTCATCGTAACGGAGCAGATTAGCACCCAGGCGATTCACTACAAGAGCGAGCGTACCTGGCAGATGTTCGACTGGACGCCTGCCGAGCGTCCTCTCGCCGTTCAGCTGTTCGGCGCGGACCCGGAAATAATGGCCGAAGCCGCCCGGATCGTCGTGGATCGCGGGGCCGAGATTGTCGACATCAACATGGGCTGCTGGGTTCCCAAGGTGTGCAGGCAGGGCGCGGGGGCCGCGCTTCTAAAGGACGAGGCCACCGCGCTCAAGGTCGTGGGCGCGGTCATACGAGCCATCAACGTTCCCGTCACGGTAAAGATGCGGGCCGGCTGGGACCGCGCGAATCTGACCTCCATCCCGCTGGCCCGCGCTCTGGAAGGAGCAGGCGTCCAGGCATTCGCGCTGCACGCCCGCACTGCTGTACAGGGCTATGAAGGCCATGCGGACTGGCGATGGATTGCCGGTATAAAAGAAGCTGTGTCAGTACCGGTTGTGGGTAACGGCGATATCCGCTCGCCCTTCGACGCGGCCCGTATGTTGAGCGAAACGGCGTGCGACGGCATAATGATTGGTCGCGCGGCCATCGGCAACCCATGGATATTGCATGACGTGGGCCACTATCTTCGCACCGGCGATCTTCTCCTGCCGCCCACGCTCGCCGAAAGAGTTGAAACAGCGCTGGTCCATCTGACAGACCTGGCCGGCACGATGGGCGAGGACCGGGCGGTGCGCCACCTCCGCGGACAACTGCCGCACTACATTAAGGGCTTTCGCGGAGCATCCGAAGCGAGAGAGCGAATCGTTAGGGCCGCGTCCATCGAGGAGGTCGGCGAGATATTGGAGCGTGTACGGCTGGTTAGCGCTGAGTGCTGAGCACGTCCTACACCCACTGGGGCAGCTTGAAGCAGACGCGGGAGCCGCCGTCTTCGCTGCTGTATTCCGCCACCTCGCCGCCCATGGATTCAACGCTGATGCGCGCGCGCTCCATCAATGAATTGAATGCCTCGACGCGATCCGTGGTGCGCCGCGCAGGCCGCTCGTTCTGAATCTCGAAGATCACGAACACATCGTCATGGGACGGGAACGCGCGAATGTGAACGACGCCCTCTTCCGTATTGTATCCGACATGCTTGACCACCTCGACGAACAGATCGAGAAGCGCCGGGCTGTCCGCCGCCACGCAAAGCGGGTCCCAGGCAATGATCTGCGGGCGAAGATCCAGATCGCGCAGCGCCATCTGATCCCAGCAGGCGCGGTACACGTCCTCGAGCAGTTGATCCACCGAGCAGCCGTCAATACAGAAGCCGGCGCGCGTCATGCGGCGAGACTCGTCAATAGTTATGCAGGTCGACATTCCGGGCACTCTTTTCGTTCGCCAAAAGCCGGCAGCCTCTCCACCGGCAAGGGTGATATTCCATCCCCCGCCGCGTTCCCACATACCGTGATCGCCCTAATGGCCAAAAACCCGCAAGACTGTTAGCTGTGTTATTTAACGGCTAAGAAGAGAGTGAAATCGAGTATGAAACGCGTTGTAAGCGTTAGTCTTGGCACGTCGCGAAGGGATAAGCGCTCGGAGACGGCGTTCCTGGACGTGCCTTTTACCGTCGAGCGGTTGGGCGCGGACGGCGACAAGAATCGCTTCCGGGAAATGGTGTCCGAGTTGGACGGAAAAGTGGACTGCTTCGGCGTGGGAGGAACGGACGCCTATCTCTTCGCGGGCGACCACCGCTATACGATTCGAGAGACGCTTGACCTTATGCGCGGCGCGGTGAAGACGCCGTGGGTGGACGGGAGCGGCCTCAAGCATACTCTGGAGCGGGAGACTGTGGCGTGGCTTCAGGAGAGCGAAATCGTGGATTTCCGAGATAAGCGCGTGCTTCTTATGAGCGCGGTCGATCGATTCGGCATGGGCGAAGCGCTTTCCCAGCGCGCGAAAGAGGTGGTGTATGGTGATCTTATCTTTGGAATTGGCCTGCCGATTCCTATCCGGTCGTGGACGACCGTGAAGCGGCTGGCCAGGCTGGCCCTGCCCCTAATTGCCCGTTGCCCTATTTCGTGGTTCTATCCGACCGGCGAGAAACAGGAGATAAACACCCCCAGGTTCACTCGATACTTTCACGATGCCGATATAATCGCCGGCGATTGGCACCTCATCCGGCGGTTCATGCCGGAAGATCTGCGAGGTAAGATTATTCTCACGTCCTCCAGCCGCGCATCAGAGATTGACATGCTGAGAGAACGCGGCGTGAAATTGCTGATCACGACCACCCCCGAAATTGGTGGTGAAGCGTTTGCGACGAACGTAATGGAGAGTGTGCTGGTCGCGCTTTTGGACCGGCGTCCGGAGCAGTTGACACCCGGCGACTACCTGAGTACACTGAGAATGCTCGGCTGGCAGCCCGGCGTCCGCACCTTAAGTAAAGAGAATTGAGAGCGCGTAGGCTGACGGCGTGTAGACTATAGATTCCTTTGGAGTCGACGCGGGCCGACTTTGCATCGACAGACACGGATTTCAACATGTGGATCGTTAACCGATGGAAAAGTTTGCCTTCATCATCCACCCCATAGATGCGAACAAGGATGTCGCGCGCAAGTACCCAATCGCGCGCTACGTGCCCACGCGCCTGCTGGAAGCCTATATCAAGCGTCGCGATCCGCTAGTGGTGGCAAAGGTGACCGGCATCCGCTCCGCCACAGGAAACGAGGCCGAGGGATGGTTTATCGGCTGCCCGCTGACGCCCCGGCAGTTCATGGAGCTGCCGATTGAGTTCGTCTATGACAAGCTGGAAAAGTGCGGCAGGCTGGCGGAAGAGCAGGGAGCGAAGATAATCGGCCTCGGGGCCTTCTCATCGGTCGCCGGCGACGGCGGAATCACGCTAGCCGGACGGTTGAATATCGCCGTAACAACGGGCAACTCCTATACCATTGCCACCGCAGTGCAGGGAGCAATAGACGGCGCGAGGAGGATGGGAATCTCGCTGCCACTGGCGAACGTAGCCGTAGTGGGGGCCACGGGCTCTATCGGCGCGACGTGCGCGGAGATCCTCGCCCGCGATGCCCGCGAAGTTGGACTGGTGGGCCGAAACCCTGAGAAGCTGCAAGCGCTGGCAACTCGTCTTCAGGCTGGGACTTCCGCGTGCATCCATATCTTCACGGACGTAGCCACGGGCCTGCGAAACGCGGACATTGTTGTCACCGTGAGCAGCGCGGCGCAGGCAATTGTCCTGCCAGAGCACATAAAGCCGGGGGCCGTCGTCTGCGACGTGGCGAGGCCGCGCGACGTCTCCATCGCGGTCGCTAAACAGCGAAATGACGTGCTCGTCATTGAGGGCGGCGTCGTCAAGGCGCCTGGGGAGATGCGCTGCCATAAAATGGAATCGGAAGAGCCGTTCAGTTTCGGCTTTCCGCAGGGAACCGCCTATGCCTGCATGTCAGAGACGATCGCTCTCGCGCTGGACGGCAGGTACGAAAACTTTACGCTGGGCAAAGAGGTTTCGGTGGAGCAGGTGGACGAGATTACCGAAATATGCCGGCGGCACGGCTTCAAGCTGGACGGCTATCGTTCGTTCGAGAGGGCCGTGAGTGATGCGGAGATCGAGAGGATACGGGCTAACGCAGAAGCCAGGCGAAAAATAGACAATGATCCGCATAAATGAGCAGGGCTGTCTCGACTGAGACCGCCCTGCTCATTTATGAAGCTATGATAATAAACGGCTTGCAGAGCTGTGCGGCGATGGCCGCGCTATCGGTTGAAAGATCGATCATCTCCCGACGAATAGCGTGGCGCATACGAGGTCTGTTCCATTACAGCGGCGCGCTCCATCTTGCCGGCCTGCGACATGGACTGCGCAACCTGCGATGGCAGATGCACATACAGCTGCTGACCGCTGCGTGAAAAGACAAGGCCCACTCTTTCCGGCTTGTCCATCCAGTTTACTCCTCATGTAGAATGTATAATGGCTTGCGGGACATGGCGTCAAACTGCCCGTCACATACCCTATACGTTGTAAGAACTCGAAAAGTCTCAAGGTAGACACGGCCCGGCCTGCATCGGCAAATTGCGATGATCAGCGCGGGCCGCATCCTGAACAACAGTATCGTCGATTCTTATAATTGACCATCAGCGCCGCAAGTTACCGAAACTCCGCGAAAGACAAGAATTGATTGCCGGACGGCCCCTACTCCAGGCTGCTCTCATTCTATCGTTCCAGATTTAGCCCTGTTTATCACCATACGTCTGTAAAAGCAAAAACTTGCATGATATTCCTCTTCTAATTCCAGCCCTTCCCGATTCTGAAAGCCCGGCGCAACGCAGCCCAACTACACGGCGCTACGGTATGTGGCGGAGGTTGCCCCCTACTCAGCATTCAGCACTCAGCACTCCCATCCGGTCACGCTTCGCCAGTCACCGTCAGATGCCGAGTCAGGTGGTATAATCTACCATTCACTTTTCGAAGGAACAAGGGGGTCTTAACATGCCGGGAGACGAGCTTCTCCTCAAAGAAGGCCTGAGCTTCGACGACGTTCTCCTCGTGCCGCGCGAGACCCAGGTTACGCCCGCCGACGTGGACCCGCGCACCATTATCGCCCGCGATATCGAGCTGCGCGTACCGATTCTCTCGTCCCCCATGGACCGCGTTACCGAGGCGCGCATGGCGATCGCGCTGGCCCGCGAAGGCGGAATCGGGGTTATTCACCGGAACATGTCCATCGAGCGCCAGGCCCAGGAAGTCGACAAAGTCAAGCGCTCAGAGCATGGAATCATCGTCGATCCGATCTCCCTGCCACCCGACCAGACCATTCGCGACGCGCTATCTCTCATGGAGCGCTACCATATTTCGGGCGTCCCAATTACGGAAGGCGACGGACTCCTCGTCGGTATCCTCACCAATCGGGATATCCGATTCGAGACCAATTTCGACCGGCCCATCCACCAGCTCATGACCAAAAAGGAGAAGCTGGTCACCGCCGCGCTCGGCACCACGCTGGATCAGGCCCAGGCTATCCTCCAGGAGCACCGGATTGAGAAGCTGCCCATCGTGGATAAAGAGTTCAAGCTTCTCGGCCTCATCACCATCAAGGACATTCAGAAGGTCCGCGAGCACCCGCTTTCGACCAAGGATTCGCGGGGACGCCTCCGCGTTGGGGCGGCCATCGGCCCCCTTCGCAATCCCGTAGAGCGTACCGCCGCGCTCGTCGAAGCCGGGGCCGATATAATTGTCATCGACGCAGCGCACGGCCACTCCGCGGGAGTCATCCAGGCCGTCCGCGCCGTCAAGTCCGAATTCCCGAATCTGCCGCTTATAGCCGGCAATGTCGCCACGAGCGATGGAGTGCGGGCTCTCGCCGAGGCGGGCGCCGACGGCATCCGAATCGGCCTGGGAGCGGGCTCGATCTGCACCACCCGGATCATCAGCGGCGTGGGAGTTCCACAGCTTACCGCGGTGGCCGACTGCGCCCGCGAGGCCCGGCGCTACCATCTGCCCGTCATCGCGGACGGGGGGATTCGCTTCTCCGGCGATGCCGCCAAGGCTCTCGCGGCCGGCGCGAACGCAATCATGGTTGGCAACATGCTCGCCGGCACGGAAGAGGCTCCCGGCGAAGTGATTCTTTATCAGGGCCGTGCCTACAAGGACTATCGCGGCATGGGCTCGGAGGGCGCGATGAAGGAGGGTTCCAGCGACCGATACGGCCAGGACCCTAACGCCCGTTTCGTCCCGGAAGGAATCGAGGGCCGCGTGCCTTTCAAGGGTGTTCTCTCGGATACGATTCACCAGCTTTTGGGAGGCATCCGCTCCAGCATGGGTTATCTCGGAGCACGCACTCTCGAGGAGTTTCATGAGCGTGCCGAGTTCCTGAAGATTAGCGGAGCCTCCCTCCGCGAATCCCACGTCCACGACGTATGGATTACGAAGGAGCCGCCGAACTACTCCTCGGAATATATGCGCGGCGAGCCCGCCAGCGAATGATGAGCCGCAAAGGCATGAAAGCGACAGGAGAACCCTTCCCTAGTCGCTTTTTTTTGCGCCAGCCAATCTGCATCACTCTTCGCCCGACGCTCCCGACGCAGCTTTGCGCTTGTTCTTCAGGGTAATAAAAGGTTCCCACAGATCCATTCGCACGAAGGTCTCGAACACGACAGACGGACGCAGGCCGTAAAATCCCGTCATTATATGCGTCTTGTCCAGCCTCTTCGTAACATCCTCGTCGAATTCGGGCGACACGAAGACAAGAGCCGCGTCGGGGTCTTCCGGTATCTTCGTCCAATATCCGACATTATCGAATCGCCGCAGGTACCACGGCAGCGGCCAGTAGTATTCGTCCGCCGAGATCACCTTGACGACCATCGCAAACTTCTTCGGATGCACCTCCGCCAACTCCTCGGCCCGCTTCTTGATTTCGACCACGTCCGGCACGGGCTGCGCGTAGACATAGGGGTTTCTGATATCCGTTTGAAAGATAAAACTCGTTCGGTACGCCTGCCACCCAAGCTGGGCGCTGCCCGCGAGAATTAATCCTGCCAGCAGTACGCGAACCGGCAGATTCTTGAATGAATCGAAGATAACGGCTGTTCCGACTCCAGCCAGCAGAATCATTCCGCTGAGAAAGCTCAGGACACACCAGGGCGTCTTATAGGGAATCGCGCTATAGACGGCGGTGAGGAGTAGTGTGTAAACGGCGAGAAATCTCATGAATCCTCTGTCCGCCCCGCCCGGCAGCGAATCCCCTTTTACGAAGGCCGCCACAGTCGCCAACAGTGCCAGGCCGAGAATCAGCGCTTCGCTCCAGATCGGTCCGGCGGATGGATGATGCCATGCGAGAAAGGAGAGGTAGTAGGTCCAGGACTGGTTGTGAAGATTGGTTCCACCGGCGCGGCGCAGCCAGGATGTATATGCTTGAAAATAGCTTAGGGGACCCGCAGGATTCGTGAGGAAGCCTGAGAGCAAGACATACGCGACGCCTAGAGCGATTGCCGCCGCCAGTAGAGCGTCTCGAAAGGTTAATCGCCCGACCCACCTCCCGTCCCGGGAGGGGGCCGGGGGGTGGGTAACACTTGCACGCCTTCGCAACGTAACGAACCAGGCCGCGACTGCCGCAACGAAGGTTAGGACCGCGGTCTCCTTGGTTGCGATCATCAGCCCGGCCGAAGTGGCGGCGGCGATTAACCACGCGACTCTCTCGGACTGCCGGAATCGCCACGCGCTGCCGAGGAAGGTCAGTGTAAAGAAAACGAGGAGAATCTCCTGTATGTAATAGCGGCTATAGAAGACGAACGCCGGAGAGAGAGCCGTGAACAGAGCGGCCCAGAGTACGGCATTCTTTCCGACAGCGTCGCAAAGCAGGAGAAGCAGAAGGACGAGCGCGGCGCCGAACAGCGCGACTGCAAGCCGGTAATCGGTCTCCGTCGTGTCGCCGAAACGGTGGTGTCCGCTCAACGCGACCGTCGGAAGCGCGGCGTAGTAGATGGTCGGGCCGTGAAACTCGTTGGGGTCGTATCGATAGGATCCGTGCTCCCACAGCTCACGGAACTTGAAGGCATGAACGGCCTCGTCTCCGTGAAAAGGGCGATTGCCGAGCGAGGAAAGGCGGAGAGAAAGCGCTGCCGCCATAATGACAACCATGGCGGCGGCGAAGGCGGTCCTTCGAATCATTTGGCCGGGAGGCCGTAGACTTCGACTTCCGTGTAACGGTTGAGAGGATCGGAATAGGTGCTGCCGGCGCTGTAAAGCCGCACGTACCTGGCCTTGGTATCTTTCGAGTCGATGAGCCTGCCTTCGCTGGTCTCGAAATACTCCCGATCCTTGCCGATTCCGAGGCCCGCGCTGTTATCGATATCGTTGTTATAGATCGTCTTCACGCCCTCGATAAAGTTTGGGTCGTCGGATATTTGGACAATGACGTCGTGGAAGATGACGGGCTGCTCGTGGAAATGCCACACAAGGACATAAAAGAGCCGCTCCGACGCGGCGAGGTCGATTTGCACCCATTGTAGCCGTGGCTTCAGCTCGACCGCGGTACCCGCTTTCGCATCTTTATTGCCGTCCGTGATCAGATCCAGGGAGCCATCAAATGGCGCTTTGTTCGAGGTAACCTTCTTGTGAAGCGCGAGATTGATCGTTCCCTTCGGGACGAGCGGCACGGGTCGCGGCTTGCCGAGCGGTTTTTCGACATTGGCGCCCACGGCTGCATTGCTCGGCGTTCCCGCAAACGCGGGCTTGGGCAGAATGGCGGGAAGCGGAACCGTATCACCAGCCTGAGCCACCGTGCGGCCCGGAGAGAGCGCAAGCGCAGCGCATGCCGTCAAAAAGAAAACCGCAATCTTGCCCGGCGCGCGCTGGGAGCGTGGTTGTTTGAAAACTGAATCCAATTTCAATCCTCCTTACTTTGAGGGACGATGACAAGGGCCGGCTGGTTCACGGCGCGTGATTAATCAGATTGGAAATCTCCCCAACCCCCTCCTTCGTAAATAGGGGGCAGACATCTACCGTGGCGAAGCTTCGGACACTTACCCAAGCTCCCCTCTCCGCTTACTTCGGAAACTTCCCCCAACCCCCCTCCTTCATAAGGAGGAGCTATTTAGGCGAAGGTCAAGTACCTGCGCCCAAGCTCCCCTCTCCCCTTACGAAGGGGAGAGGGGCCGGGGGTGAGGGGTGGGCCGGAGATGAGGGGTATATTTCCTAACCCTGTCGCAGCTTCCGTGCCTGCGCTCTCACGTTGTCGTCCTTGACCTTACGAATCACCTTGTCCAACGCCTGATCCGTCGCCGGGCCTTTCACCGCTTGCAAGTTGGAATTCCCCTTCTTCTGCGATGCGGCTAGGTAGAGTATTGCGTCCGAGGCTTCCGCAACGAGATCGGGATCATCGAGCGCCCGTGCGGCTAATTCAACCGCGCCCGGCGTCCGAACATCTCGCAGAACGCTCAACGCCTGCCGCTTCTCTTCGGGCCGCTCGGCGAGGGTCATGGCCTGCTGAATGCGAGAGAGACGTATCTCCGCGGGAGCGCGGTCGTCGGTGCCCGTTACACGGAGATAGCCGCGCAGAGCGAGAACGCGATCCGATTTCGTCGCGCCGCTCTTGCTCAGCTGGAGAAGCGCGGGAAGCGCGCCGGAATCCGACCAGGTGTTCGCCAGACCGCCAATCGCCGCGTTCCTTACCTCCGGCTGAGGCGAAGTGGTTGCGCGCGTGATGACTTCCAGCGCCCTGTCGCCGCCGATCTCCGCCAGGGAACTGATGATTGCGGCTCTGCCGGCGGTTGAGGCCAAATCCATCGCCGATAGGAGCGGCTCGGCAACACGGTTCCTGTCCCCCGTGCGCTGTGCAATGGCTACGATGGCGTTCTGCGCCGAATCCCGCACGTCGTCATACTTCGTGGCGGTAAGAATCTGTACGAGATGCGCCTCCTGATCGACACCCGCCGTCCTTCCAAGCGCCTTAAGGGCCGCGGACGCAACACGTGGATCGGATCCGCCTGCCGCCTTCACGAGCGCGGCAGTGGAAGCGGGAGTCGGACGCTCCGCGAGTACGCCGATGACGGTCGTCCGAAGCGCAGGCGCGCCCTGCTGAACGATGCTGATAAGCGCGGGTTCGACGCCGCTTCCGCCCATCCCGGCGAGAGCCTCACGCGCGGCCTGCTGCTGGTCGCCGCTGGAGGCCAGATTCGCCAGCGTGGGCACGACTGAAGCTCCGCAGATTCTCGCGGCGGCGCGAATTGCGGCCCTGCGGATATCCGGGTTGTCACTCCTGAGGGCATCCACCGTAACAGCCGAGGCGGCGGATTCCCTTCGGTCGGACCAGGCGGAAAGAAGAGCGACCTGCGCGGCCGCGGGAAGCTTTGCCCATGCCGCGACAGAACGCTGAGTGTCCGCGGGCGTCTCGAGCGTGCCGGCGATTCGGGCTGCTCCGCGCTGAAGTATGGGATCGCTAGCCGACTCCGCGACAGAAAGCGCAATAGCGCCGGTTCGAGGGGAATTCAGGGATGCCAACCCGCTCAGCGCGCCCGCGCGAATCACTTCAGGATAGGCGGTCCCGGTCATGCTCTCGTAGAGACTGAGCGCGGCACCGCGATTCCCCGAAGATGCCTGCTTCTCCGCCGACCGCAGAAAAGCATTGTAGACCGGCAGCCCCTTGTTCGGCAATGACTTGAGAGCGGCCACGGAAGCAGGCATTCCGACCTTGCCGAGCGCGGTTATAGCGGCGTCCGTCACCAGGGGGTCCGGGCTCGAAGCAAGCGCCTTGAGCGCGGGCACAGCCAGAGCGTCGCCGCGATTGCCCAGGGAGTTGATGACCCCCACAAGCGCGGTCCCCTTGGCCGTCGAAAGCGCGTACCTTAGCGCGGCGGCGGCGGATGGGTCGGTATTCCTCTCCAGCGCATACCGTGCCATGTTGTTCGTCATATTGTTTGTGCCAGGATCGGGCAGCATCTTCGACAGAACGGGAACGGAGCGGGCAGAACCGATCTCCCACAGGAAGCGCGCGGCCTCCTGCTTTCCCGCGACGGTCGCATTCGGGTCCTGGAGGACGCCAATCAGACCCGTCTCGATGGCGGCCTGCTTCGCCTTATCCGTACCCGCCGCCTGAATCTGGCTGAAGATGGCGTGTACCGGCTTGCGATTCTGGTAATCGTAGGTTCGAAGCTCCTGGAAGGGATTGTTCCCCTGCGCCCGCGCCTGCGCGGGAATTACCGAAATTGAAGCGGTCGCCATGCCAAGCGCGGCCACCGCAACGATTGTACGAATCACCGTCATACGTCGCGTCCTTTCGAAATGAAACTGGTCTTAGAGAGTGTTGAAAAAGCCGGAGACTTGCCTGCTCCCAGCCCGCAATCCTGGGGGTACAGAGGGGCCACGCTGGCATAGACTCCCCCAGGATTGGGGGCTGGGGGGCTGTTTTTCAACACACTCTTAAATATGCCAGGGCGAGCGCATCGGCGTGGTGAGCATGCGCGTTGCGCTGGAATCGTCGAGAATCTGTTCCGTGTCCGGGTTCCATCGAATCTTGCGCCCCGTCAGCATCGCAATCTGGCCCAGGTGGCCTATCGATGCGGAACGGTGCGCTGTCTCGGCGGGTGTCAGCGTCTGCTGGCGCGACTTTACGCAGTCGATAAAGTTGCGGTGGTGGCCGGGGCTGCGGAAAAGCTGAATCTCGTCCGGGCCGATCTTTTCGGTAAGCAGGCTCTTTGGATTCGCGTCGAACCCGCCGCGATCCACCCAGACCCAGCGCCCGTCGTTCCCTATCCACTTGGTGCCGCCCCGAATACTGGCGTTTCCGCCGTTTGCAACGTGCAGTTCGACGCCGTTCTTATACTTGCAGACAAAGTGATAGGTCGTCGCGGCGTCCCAGATTCCGGTGTCGGGATATTGGCCGGTTCCCTCTATCTCGACCGGGCCGGTACTGTCCCAACCCATGCCCCAATGCGCGATGTCGCCGTGGTGGCCGATCCAATCCATCATCTGGCCGCCCCCAAAGTCGAGCTGCCAGCGCCAATTCCAGTGGGTGCGCAGATCGCAGTAGGGCATCATGCGCGAGGGGCCGACCCAGAAATCGTAATCCAGCTCGGGCGGCGCGTCCTTGAACTGAACGGGTCCGCAGGGGCTTCCTGTAGGCAGTCCAACCTCAATTTTGACGACTTTACCGATTCGGCCATTGCGGACAAGCTCGGCCCCCTGCCGGAAATTCTCCACCGAGCGCTGCCAGCTTCCCGTCTGCCAGATTCGGCCATGCTTCTTCACGGCGTCGGCCATGGCGCGGCCTTCCATGAGCGCGTGCGAGATCGGCTTCTCGCCAAAAATATCCTTGCCGGAGCTTGCAGCCAGGACTGCGGGAACCGCGTGCCAGTGGTCCGGCGTACAGAGCGAGATAGCGTCGATATCTTTACGGGCGATCAGCTCGCGGAAGTCGGCGTAAGACGCGCAATCCGATCCACCATAGTGCTTATCGACGCGGTTCTTCGTGTCGCGGGCGTGATTCTTGTCCACGTCGCAAACGGCGACCACCTGCACGTCAGGCTCATTCAGGAAGGCTCCCAGGTTTGAGTTGCCCTGCCCTCCGACCCCGATGCAGCCCAGGACGACGCGATTGCTCGGCGCGGGGCGGCCCGCCTTGCCCAGCGCGCTCGCGGGAATGATGCTGAACAGCGAGGCTCCCGCGCCTGCCGTCGCCGCGGTCTTCAGGAAATCCCGCCGATTGATAGAAGGCTTATCCGACATGATCGTTCTCCTATTGGCTCATCGCCAGTCTGGAAGCTCAGGGAATTCTCAGTCCATACTGCATATACTGTATCTTATACTATTTCTACGGGCGCGGAATACTTTCCTCTCCAATGTGTGCAAACGGAGTTACAGTGAAAGCGCGCAATTCTTACGGAATTGGGAGTCTCTTCAGTCCGGCGAGAGAGACTAAGGGGTATAAATGGGATCAAGACAATAAGGCGAGAGGCGGGTTTGGGGATAAGTTCGAATGTAACAGTGGAGCTGAGGGGACTAGAACCCCTGACCTCCGCGATGCGAACGCAGGGGTCAGTCTAGGCACAAATTCCAGGTGTCCACGCTCGGCGAGTGCGGATTCGGCGGCCCCGAAACGCGAAACGCGGTGCTCAGTTGTCTTAATACCTGCAACTATTTCGACAGCGGTATTGAGATCACCTCTTGATTGTGCAATCTACTTAGGTGACACGCAACAATTATCGAATCGCCTGTACCCCCGGTGAATCGCACTCACCCTCAGTTTTGCTCCCCCTCCCGTTTCGGGAGGGGGCCGGGGGGTGGGCGCCGTTTCGGGAGGGGGCCGGGGGGTGGGCGCCGTAAGGTTGTCACTAACTCTCAGAAGTTGAAGTGAAGGGACTATTCTTGACCGTGGCGCCTTAAGTAAACAGCTCGGCCGAATCGCCACAGGTGCGCGATGCCATTGAGCATATGAAGCGTACTCCTATCTACTCACACGGATTACGAACCCGTCCAGGTCTTGACAATTCAGCTAAAAACACTTATCATTTGTCTGACAATTAAACTGCTCTCCTGCTCCCGCTGACCTCATCAGGAATCCAGTGAATGCCGCTTGAGATCCAGACCAAGACCATCTTCGGCCGTACTGACGGCCCACACCTGCTCATAACCGGCGGTGTCCATGGAGATGAGTTCGAGCCGATGGCAGCGATCCGCCGCTTGATGCGGCTGCTGAATCCGGCTGATTTGAATGGACGGGTAACACTGGCACCGGTTGTCCATGAGAATGCGTACCGACGATGCAACCGGCTTGGCGATGACGGCCTCGACCTGGCACGCACCTGTCCCGGTCGCGCCGATGGATCCCCCACGGAGCGTACCGCACACGCACTAAGCCTCCTCATTCGCTCGGCAGACTACTACATCGACCTCCATTCCGGCGGGACCACACTCTCGGTCCTTCCGCTGGCGGGCTATATGCTCCACGCCTTACCCTGCGTGCTGGAGGCACAACGGCGCATGGCTCTGTCCTTCAATCTACCCATCGTGTGGGGCGCTTCTCCCGATCTGGATGGGCGTTCCCTATCGGTTGCGCGAGACGCGGGAGTGCCGGCTATCTACGCCGAGTACCACGGCGCGGCTACCTGCGATCCGGCGGGCGTTGAGGCGTATGTCGAAGGTTGCCTGAATGTCATGGGCGAGCTCGGCATGATCGCCGGCCGAGAGCCGCTGCCCTCTTGCGTGGAGTACGTGATCGAGGACGACAGCGAGAACGCCGGCCACATGCAGATCCAGAATCCGGCGCCCTCTAACGGCTATTTCGAGCCCGCTGTTCGGCTTGGGGACCCTGTAAAGGTTGGTCAACTCTTAGGTAATGTGACGGATGTCCTTGGCGACTGGGTCGTACCGGTCAATTCGACGCAGGAAGGAATTGTGCTGGTTCTACGTACTTTCCCCACCGTGCAGGCGGGAGATAGCCTGGCAGTCATTCTCGAAGTGGATGGCCGCCAGAGGTGGACGTCATGACGACGCGGCCGGTGGCATTCATCACCGGCGCTGCCCGCGGCATCGGGGCGGCCAGCGCGATCGCCTTTGCGGCAAATGGATATGACGTGGCCTTGCTGGATCGAGAGAGCGCGGAGCTCGACACGGTAGCAGGGCGCGTACGCGAGCACGGCGGCGAAACCCTGGTCCATGTGGTGGACCTTTACGACCTCGAACTCGCCAAATCAGCTGTGGATCGTACCGTCTCCTATTGGAACCGGCTAGACGTACTGGTCAACAATGCCGCCTGGCGTACTCTCCAAACCCTTCGCACCATGGATACGGCGACCTGGGAGCGCACGCTGCGAATCTGCCTCACCGCGCCCGCGTTTCTGGCGAAATGGGCGGCCCATGCCATGGAGAAGCGTGGTGAGGGCGGCGTGATCCTTAACGTCTCCAGCATGATGTCCCAACAGGCGGCTGGCACGAGCCCGGCCTATGTCGCCAGTAAGGGCGCGCTGGACGCGCTGACCTTCGAGCTGGCGGCCCTGTACGGTCGTGCGGGCATCCGGGTCGTCGCCGTCAATCCGGGCTGGATAGACACCGGGATGAGCGGCGACTACCGGGCGCCGGACGCCGAGAGTCTATCGGAGAAGGTGTATGCCGCGGCGCAGGACGCCGTTCCACTGGGCCGACCGGGATCTCCCGAGGAGATCGCAGAGGCGCTAGTCTGGCTCGCCGGGCCGGGGGCCAGCTATATCACCGGCACGCGCTTACTTGTCGACGGCGGCTGGTCCCACCATCACCTCGGCTATGGCCTGAAGAAGATACAGTTCCCAGAGGAGTTCCCATGACCATTTGGAGATGGCCGGAACTGGCGGCCCAGGTGCCGGCAGCGGCCCGCGTGACGCTTGGCGAGGGAGAGACGCCACTGGTAGCCTCCCGCCGGATAGGACCTTCTTGCGGCCTCAACCGGCTCTTCTTCAAGGTCGAGAGCGCAAATCCCACGGGTTCGTACAAGGACCGATTCGCTGCGATGGCGGTTTCGCACATGGTCGCCACCGGCCAGACGAAGTGCATCGCCACCTCTAGCGGCAACACCGGCGCGGCCTTGGCGGCTTACTGCGCGGCCGCCGGAATCGCCTGCGAGATCGCTATCGTAGAGACCGCTCCTGCAAGCAAAATGCTGCAGATGATGGCGTACGGCGCCAGCATCTACCGGGTTCGGGGCTTCGGGTTGGACGCGGAGATCACAAGCAGAACCTTCGAATCCCTGCGGCGACAAGGCGAGCAGCCGGGCGCGGCGCTTCAAATCAGCGCATTCGTCTTCAGTCCGATCGGGATGGCTGGAGTGAAGAGCATGGCATATGAGATCGCAGAACAGGCGGCAGACACGGTCGACCACGTATTCTGCCCGGCGGGTGGTGGTGGGCTGACTCTCGCCGTAGCGCGGGGCTTCGAAGCGCTTTCCCGGCGTGAAGGGCTGACTCAAACCCCACGGATCGAATGTGTTCAGCCCGTTGGCAATGACACCATTGCCGGGCCGCTCCGCGAAGGCCGGGAGAGCGCCCGAAAAACGAATTGCACATCCCTGATAAGCGGTCTACAGATACCCGACGTGATCGACGGCCACGAGACGCTGGCCGCATGCCGGCGCTCAGGCGGAACGGGCCACCTTGTGGAGGATGAAGAGGTGTGGGAAGCCCAGGCCCGGTTAGCGCGCGAAGAGGGTATCTTTTGCGAGCCCGCCGGCGCGACGGCGCTTGCAGGGGCGCTCCGATTAGCCAAAAACGGCGAAATTGCGCCGGATGCAACGGTCGTCTGCCTGGTCACGGGCTCCGGCTTCAAGGACCTTTCCTCACTCGAGAGGATGGTAGACGCCGGCAACGTCCCCACAGTCGAAATGGTGGAGCGGAGAAGCGATCTGGAAACGCGGAGCGGGGACGTTAGAGCATGAGCAATGAGCTGTCCAGCACAAGGTTGTCACTGGAAGCCTGCCGGCAGCGTCAAGCCAGGCTTCGCGACATCCTGCAGGACGAACAACTAGATGCGGCCCTGATTACCGACGTCCGCCACATCCACTACCTATGCGGATACTGGCGGTGCGGCCGCGTGCTGACACCCGGGGCGCTGCTCGTGCGCGCAGACGGCGAGATCATCCTGATAAACCCCTCCGCAGTGGACGAGCCGTTGGCGGTTGACAGGGTTTATCCGTACGAGGCCAGCCGGATGGGGACGCTTATCGATGACTCCCGCGCCGAGATGTTTGCCGTACTGCGCCCCCATCTGGCGGACCTCCACACGTTGGGATTCGACGAGGCACCCTGCTCCTGGCCGCAGGAGGCCCCTCAGCTGCGGCCCCTGTCCCAAGCCCTTCGCGGGCTTCGCCGTGCCAAAGATCCGGACGAGGTTGCCATGCTGCAGGTTGGCATATCAGGCTGCGACGGGGCCTACACGCGAGCAAAGGAGTTGTTAGAGGCAGACGTGACGGAGGTGGAGCTGTACGCCGGGATGCTTGCGGCCGCCACGGAGGCCATTGGTGAGCCGCTGACCGAGTTCGGAAACGACTTCCAGTGCGGCGCGCTGGGCAGCATTCCCCGAAATAAGCGGGTTGTTCCGGGAGAGACGGCGATCCTGGATGTGGGCGTCGTCTACCGAGGGTACAGCAGCGATCTCTGCAGAACGTTCGTCATCGGCCGCCAACCAGGCGAGGCACAGACTGCCGCCTACGAACGGGTAATGGAGGCGATCCGGCACGTGGAGGAATCGGTCAGGCCGGGGGTGAGCTGCCGGACGGTTTTCCAGGAAGTGCACGCCATGCTTAATGGCTATCGCGGGTGGGCCTTCCCGCACCACTTGGGACATGGGATCGGCCTCTCGGCCCACGAAGCGCCCCGACTCAACCCGGACTGGGACGATACGTTCGAGGTCGGAGACGTATTTACCGCAGAGCCGGGCCTCTACGGCGAGGACCTGCGCGCCGGCATCCGCGTGGAGCACGACTATCTGGTCACGGAAGCGGGCGTGCAGCGGCTCTCCCTTTTCCCTACCGGCCTTGTGTAACCTCATAGGCGAACACGACATGCCTCAGTTAGTGGCTCGCCGGCTGCGGATTTCAATGCGCGGCGAACAGACGGACTTGTGCAGAGCGACCGATGTCACCGGGGCGGGCTTGCGTCCTCCACGAGGGCCATGCAGTCGATCTCAAACTGGATCGTATCCGGCAGGCAGCCTGTGAGAGTCGTACGCGCCGGATATGGCTCCGCGAAGTACTCCCGATATAGCCGGTTATAGAGCGGCAGGTTGGCGGGGTCGCGAACGTAGCTGCGCACCTGCACGACTCGGTTCAAGCCGGCGCCCGCCGACTTGAGAATCCGGCGCATGTTCTCCACGGCACGGCGGAATTCTCCTTCAAACGTGTCCGGCACAATCGCGCCGTTTTCGTCCGTGGAGGCCTGGCCGGAGACGAACAGCAGGTTGCCCGCGTGGATTGCAGGACTGAATGGGAGTGGCGAGCCAGCCTCGCCGCAACCTATGGAGGTGATCATAACGCCGGCTCCTTTCACCCCTCTACTAGTTCGTCCAAGGGATAGACAGGCCTTCTGATTCGCCGGTATGGCAGACGCCGCAGGTCCTCCGCGCAGGGGCCGGGTGAGTCGACCGTATAGCTGGCAGCCGCGATGGGATCGTAGGCCCGCCGGTGGGCGACTGCCGCTTTGACGCCGATCACGAAAAGCTCCTCGGGGTTGATGCCCTGGCTGCGCCACTGCCCCAGATCGAAGGGCGGAGTCTTACGGCTGGTGATTAGAATGCGGACCCCCTCGTGTCGAACAACCGTGCACGGGCCCATGTCGATCTCCCGGCCGAACAACGACGCCAGGTGACTGCATGAATCCTCCAGGGTGAACCGGCCTTCGCTCTTTGAGATCAGCTCCACGTCCAGCCCCAGCGGCTCTGCGCCGACCCCACCGCTCTTGCCACCAAGCATCACATGGAGACTATGGCCGGGCGGGCAGTCCCAGAGGAGAGCGACAGTCTCCGGATCGTTCAGGATCACCCCCGCGTTTGCCACCCCGCTCTTGATGAGCGCCCGGAGGACGTTCGTCAGGTCGCCTGGCGCGCCGCCTCCAATGTTGTCTGCCGGCTCCACCAGCAAGACAGGCCCTCGCTCATGGGCGCGAAGACAGTCCATCGCCTCCTCCAACGGAATGCCCGCGCGGTCACTGACCTCTCGCATGGAGAGGGCCATGCTTCCTAACTCTTGAACGTGGGCTCGTGCGAGGTCCGGGTCGCCCACAGTCACCGCCGTAAAGCTCACGCCAGTGTCCGGTGTATCGGCGAAAGAGAATCCGGCCAGCACGTTCACAGCAAGGAGTTGCGGGTCCGCCGCTTCGATCTCGCGGGCGCGCCTCTCGAGAGCCCGCATCGGATCGTCGGCCGTGCCGGTGGCGGTGGGCGGCCAGACGAGAGGCGGATGTTCCCAGACCGTCGTGGGCCGCTCGCCCGAGCGCATCAGCCGGTCGAGCAGGAACGCCGCGTCTCTTGCCGCGGCCTCTGCGTCCGTGTGGGGATTCTCGCGGTAGGCGACGAGGCAGCTGCTATATCGCGCCATCGCCGCCGTAAAGTTTGCGTGCAGGTCCACCACGCCGCACAGCGGTACGTCGGAAAGGCCCGGCAGGCCGCGGATGAGGCTCAGAATCGCGCCCTCCACATCCGGCTGCGATTCGCTCACCATCGACCCATGGAGCACGAGAAATATCCCGTCGATGCCGTGGCGCAGCTCGCGCTCGGCCGCTTCACGAAAGGCTGTCCAGAAGCAGTCCACCACGGTGTCCGCAACGGTTGCGGAAGGCATGGCGCGCATGTCGATGACCGGCAGCAGTTCCCAGCCCTTATCCCGGGCCACCGCCAGCGCGCCTGCCAACGGCGAAGCGTCGCCCGCGGCGTCCCGCAGCTCCTCGCCCCGCAGGACCTCGAACTCCTCTAGCGGCGTAACTCCCTGGACGAACGTATTCGTCTCGTGAAAGAGGCCGGCCACGAGGACACGCTTGCTCATAGGCTGCTCTCCGCCAGGACCTGGTGCGCGGTCCCGACAGCCCGGTCAATCTCGTCCACGGTGTGCGCGGCCGAGATGTACCATAAGCCTCGACCGATCAAGCGAACGCCACGCTCCTGCATACCGGCGACAAACCGGGCGTACTTCGGCTTGTCGTACGCCAGCGTCTCCCGAAAGTCTTGCACGACTTCGCGTGGCGTGAACCCTGCGTGGAACATCGGCCCGAGTCCCTGGACGAGCAGAGATTCCCCGGACTCCTGAGCCGCCTTCCGCAGCCCTTCCATGAGCCTGTTGCCCAGAGCGAACAGCCGCTGGTGCACCTGTTCACTTTCCAGTATCTCCAGCGTGGCAAGGGCCGCGGCAATACTCGGGTTGCCCGAATTCATAGTCCCGGCATGAATCACCGTTCCTTCCGCTATAGGGCGCATCCAGCGCTCTCGCCCGGCCAGGACACTCAAGGGGTAGCCGTTCGCAAGGGCCTTGCCGAAGACGGCCAGGTCGGGCATCACGCCGAAGTGGGCCTGCGCGCCGCCCATTCCCAGCCGAAATCCTGTGATGACCTCATCGAAGATCAGCGCGATCTGGTACTCATCGCAGAGTCGGCGCAGCGTCTGCAGATAGCCCGGCTGGGGTGGAATGCAGCCGCTGTTGCACATCACCGGCTCGGTGATGATCGCAGCGATCTCTCCGGCGTGCAGGCGTAGCGTGCGCTCAACAAGCTCCGGGTCGTTCCACGGGAGTACAAACGCCTCCTCGGTTACGCGGAGCGGCAGGCCGGCTGTCCAGGGGATCGATGTTGGTCTTTCCCTGGGACCCATGGCCTCCTCGGAAGGCGCTGTAATTCCGAACGCGACGTTGTCCAGCCAACCGTGATAATGGCCCTCAAAGCGCAGGAACTTGGGCCGTCCGGTCACCGCGCGCGCCGTCCTCAGTGCCGCGTGAACGGCCTCGGAACCGGAAAGGCTGAAGCGCATCAGCTCCGCGCAGGGGATGATTTGCTGGAGCTTCTCAGCAAGTTCCAGCTCTTGCAGGTGCTGCCCTGCGAACAATTGTCCCTCCGCGGAGGCGCATGCCACGCTCTCCAGGACGTGCGGATGGCTGTGCCCAAGGATCAAAGGTCCCTGGCTGAGCGTGAAGTCCAGGTACTCGTTGCCGTCCACGT
>JBBROJ010000044.1:0-36396 GCA_038229495.1 Chthonomonadales bacterium | reverse complement strand
TTGGGTCGTTGGGTCGTTGGGTTGGGTTCTTGCATCATTGCAGGCGACGTATGCTCAAACGCCCGCTTTACCGCCGCCTGCTTCCCAAAATCCGCCCGCGAGCCAGCAGCAACCAGCGCCTGTGGGTACTGCCCAACGACCCAACGACCCAACGACCCAACGACCCACTCTCTCGGCCCAGCGGCCCGCCGTTCCTCTGGGTCCGCTAGGTACCGACGCGGCAAAGATTACCATGGACGATGGCGAGATCAATGGCTCGCAGGTGCGCGGGACGAACGTCATCGTCGTGCTGGGGGAGTACACGCTCGCCGGCGGCAGTCTTTCCGGCGACTTCGAAAAGGAGCTGGTCTTCACCGGCGCGCCCAAGCTCACCTACCGCGGTCAGACGATTACGGGCGATTCAATTCGTTTCAACCCGAAGACGAAGGCGTACCGCGTCGAGAATCTCCATACCGCTCTAAGTCCCGACTTTTTGCAGGGGCGCATAACCTCGAATCTCTTTCTGTCGGGCGAATCCATATTCGGCCACCGCCGCCAGCCACTCTTTGGAGAAGACATGGAGGCGACCACCTGCATTCTCCCGGAGCTGCAGCACTATTTGATTCGCGCGGGGGAGATCAAGCTGGAGCCGGGAAAGCGCCTCACGCTGCGCGGGGCGACGTTCTACTTCTTCGGCAAGCGAATCATAACCCTGCCGACCTTCATTATTCCTCTGGACCGCGATCCGAAGCGAATCCATGCCAGCCATCTGCCCTATGTGGGCCGGTCGGTGGACGAAGGCTGGTTCGCCAAATCCGCATTCGACTATGCGCTGGCGGATCGCGCGCCGGGAATCTTCCGATTCGACCTGATGGAGAAGAAGGGGGTCGGGCTTGGGGTGGATCAGGCGTGGAATCTCCTGAAGTCGGCGGGCCTGTTCACGCTCTACGCTATTCCCACGAGCGGCCTGAGCAAGAACCTCTCCGGGCGTCTCAGCAACCGCCAGAATATCGGCGGCGGCCAGACCATCACACTGGACAACGATTTCCAGCGAAACAGCTACCTTGCGTTGCCCGCCACGACAACGATCAATACGCGGACCGGCTATTCGCGGGTATGGGAGGGGCTCAATACGACGCTGAACGTCTCGCGGCAGTCGACCGATTCGGGGGGCTCCGCGTTCAGTGGAGCGACGCATTCGCAATCGATGGCGGCCAACTTCGCACAGGGGGTGCAGCTCGGCCAGAACACGAATCTGAATCTCAATGCCGACTACTCGCAGTACGCCACCTCCAGCGCGGCTCTCGCGGGAACGGGCGGGCAGACGACCGGCGGATTCTCGCAGCGCACCGAGCAGTTCGCGACCCGGTTCCAGGCGGACCAGCGCGCTTCCAATTATCTGTTGCAGATCAGCGGGAACAAGAGCCTGCCCATCGGAAAGCAGAATCAGCAGTCCTTCTTCGGAGGCGTAGAGAAGCTTCCTGAGGTCACGCTGTCCAATTACCGTTTCACGCAGGGGCTGCTTGCCAGACTGCCTGCGACCATCACGATTTCCGCGGGCAAGTATACGGAGGGAGCGTTCACCCCGGGCAGCTCGACCGGCGCGGGCACGGGAGGGACCATTTCCACCGAGCGGGCTATCGCCGGGTTCGACATTACGGGCCAGCGAGTGCCGTTGACGCGAACGACTGATCTCAATTTATCGGGGGGATTCCAGCAATTCTTCTACGGGGAGGGCTCGGCGCAGTATATCCTGCGGAACAACACTACGCTGAGCCAGCGGTGGGGCCATAAGTCCGGCGTCAATTTCAACTACACCTACCAGCGTCCGTACGGAGGCTCGCCGTTCCGATTCGATCAGCAGGGCCAGTTCCATGCGCTCAACGCAGACGCGGGATGGCTGGACGACCGGCGGCTCCAGCTTAGCGCGCGCGTGGGGTACGATTTTTCACAAGCTTCGTTCGGGGGCCTCAAGACGCCGTGGCAGACGGTATCGGCAAATCTGCTGGTACGTCCCGTGGACTGGGCTCGCTCACGGACGCTGCTCTCGTTCGATCCCAATTCCGGCAAGTTCATCTCGGCAACCACGGACCTTCGATTCCGGGGGCGAAACGACTTCTCGCTCGACCTGGTGGGCCGCTACGACCCTCGCGTGCACAAGTTCGGCCAGATAAACAGCTACCTGAACCTGCCCATCGGCAGCCTGTGGAGGGTCATTGCGCTCGTCCAGTACAACGGATATCTGAGCCGATTCGAGAGCAGGAACCTCCAGATTACGCGCAGCTGGGACTGCTTGGAGGCATCGCTCGTCTACATCGACAATCCGTTCGGCTTCCGCAACGATAAGCAGGTCTTCTTCAATATCCGCATCAAGGCGTTCCCCTTCTTCCAGCGGTTCGGAGTGGGCCAGTTCGGCCAGGCCATAGATACCGGAGTCGGCGATACATTCTAGTCAAAGAAAATCCTTTGCCCGCTAGTTCCTTTGCCGCGCTTACGCTGATTGCCGCTTTGAGTAGGTAGCGGTTTGTTCAGGTTGGGCGGTTAAAACCGCTGCAACAGCGGCGCAAAATGTTCTGAAGGACACTGAACAACCCGTGCAGCCGTTAGTCTCCTTTAGGAGAGGTTGCGTCGTTGCTGCCCGTGACTTTAGTCGCACGGGCCACAGGCCGGACTCTACGTACTCTGGAGAATCACACCCCGCTTGCGCTGATAGCCGCTCCCGCCGTACTGACGAACGTTCTCTACGAGCGCGCAAACCGGTTTGTGTGCCCGATCAGAGGGACTAAAGAGGTGTATGTCTTTATTCTGTGTGACATCTGTATCACATAAATCGTATTCCGGTCTCCAATAACAACTGCTACGCGCCGCGCATCCAGACGGCCATCCGGCCAGGTGTCCGATTCGCCCAGGCATAATAGGGTATCGCGGTCAGTTCTACTTCGAATGACTCGCGGGTATCAGACGCGGCCACGGTGCGGTACAGGCGGTCCTGCCAGGCTTCGGAGGGCGGCAACACCGTGGCGTGGGTCGAGAGTTTTATGACGCCGCCCAGCAGATTGGCGCGATACTCCTCTCTCCAACTCGACGCCTTGTCTACTACCACGTCCCGAAGGTCGAATCCGGGATTGTCCATCTCCTCGAAGCAGTAGAGCAGCGGCCCGCGCATGAGAGCGACCCGGCCCACGTTTTCGACTACATGCGGATGGCATTCCACCAGCCGTGCGCGCATTGGCAGGATAAGCATGATCCGCGTGCCGGGCCGCCATCGCTCGTTTTCGAACACATAGTCGCCAGGAAAGTAGGGATCGGGATCCGCGTTGCCATTGATGAGGATCTGCGCGCCCTCTTCGCACCAGCCGGGAACCCGCAGCCCCAGCCCGAAATGCCCCTCGATGTTGACTGTCAATTCGACGATTCCGCCCCAGGGATATTCAGTGTGCTGGACGATGTGCGCTGTGCGCCCGTCAGGCAGGTCGATGTACGCTTCGCCTTCGGCGTAGAGATGCGCGTGGACGACCGGCTTCTTTTTGTCCACGCTGTAAAAGTAGCCGGCCAGCGAGGAGAGAAGGCGCGCGATGTTGGGAGGGCAACAGGCGCATCCGAACCACGGCTGCCTGCGGTGCGTGCCGTCATCCGACAGCGGGTTCTCGTAGAAATATCTCTGGCCGTCCAGCGAGAGGCCGGAGAGGACCGCATTGTAGAGCGTCCGCTCCATTACATCGGCATATTGAACCTGCCCGAATTGTTGGAGCATTCGCCAGCTCCACATTACGCTGCCGATGGCGGCGCATGTTTCCGCGTAGGCGCGCTCGTTGGGAAGCTCGTAGTCCCGGCCGAATGATTCGCCGTCGTGCCGCGAGCCGATCCCCCCGCTTACGTAGAGCTGCTTCTGAGTCATGTCTTCCCACAGGTGGCTAACCGCATTTATGAGCAGGGGGTCGCTGGATTCAATAAGGATGTCCGCGGCTCCGGCGCAAAGATAGACGTGGCGAACCGCGTGGCCCGTCATGCGCACCTGGCCATCGAACGGCTCGTGGTCCTGGTGATATTCGCCTCCGCCAACTAGGCCGTAACCCCGCGAACCCACAAAGTATTTCGCCTGGCGAAGATACTTCGAATCACTCGTTTCTCGGTACAGCTCCACCAGCGCCATCTCAATCTCCGGATGGCCGGGAGTTCCGGGCAACTTTCCCTCCTCTTCGGGGCCGAATGTCGCGCAGATGTGGTCCGCGAATCGCCGCGCCACATTCAGGAGGCTGCTGGAGCCCGTAACGCGATGATGGGCGACAGCCGCTTGAATCAGATGGCCGGCGCAGTAGAGTTCGTGCTTGTCCTTGAGGTTGGTCCACCGCTCGGCCTCGCGCTCGAATGTGAAGTAGGTGTTGAGATAGCCGTCGGGAGTCTGCGCGTCCGCAATTTCGGAGATTGTGTCCGACAACATACGGAAGATAGAGGGATCGGGCGGGTCGGGGAGGGCCCAGCAGGCCGCTTCGAGCCATTTATAGACGTCCGAATCGTTGAAAGAGTAGAGGCCCTGAAACGGGCCATCTTTTTTGCCCGACGCCCGCCGGAAGTTGTCGATTCTGCCCGTCTCTTCGAGATGTCGGTATTGGGCGGCCAGCGTCACCTCGCGATTGATGACCCGGCGAGGCTGCCAGAATGCGTCCGCCAGCCTGACGCTAGTGATCGGCACGGGACGAAGGTACGCGTGCGGGCTATTGGACGTGTCGACGACGATCGGTCCGCATTGAGTATTTTCTTTCGAATCGGGGGGCATTCGGTTACCTGACGTCGACCTCTACCGGCAGCACGTGATGAATCATATAGGCTTCCAGGTCAGGCTCGCGCTCCATCGGCTGCACGTGACCCTTCGCATCGGTGGCGCGCGACATCAGCGTGATGCGGCCCGGCTGAGCAGGTACGTTCCAGTTGTACTCCCATAGCCGCCATGCATGACGAACCGGCGAGCCGAGCAGTCGCGCGGAGTTCCAGCTTCTGCCGCCGTCGGCACTGAACTCTACTTTGGTCACCTCGGAGTCACCGGTCCATGCCGCGCCGTGAACGCGATAAGCTTGTCCGGCGGTCACCGATTCGTACATTTCAGGCCGCGCGATTTCGGACTTGACGGCAATCTCGCCAAGCGGAACGCGGGTGGGGACGCCGTCGATTCGTTCCCAGCGCGCGTAGTCGATGGTCTGGAAGTGTCCATGGAACGGCTGGTCCGTGACGACAATTCGCGTGAGCCACTTGACCGCCGCCATGCCGTACCAGCCCGGCACGATGGCGCGGAGCGGGAAGCCGTGGGCCTGCGAAAGCGTTTCCCCGTTCATCTTGTAGGCGAGCAGAATTTCGGGCTGGCGGGCCTTAATGAGAGGGACGCTGCGTGCAAAATGAATCGGGCCGGTCGGTTTCGGGGGGTCCTTCAACTCGCCGGTGTCCGCGCCTTCGAGGACGACGTCCACCGCGCCGCGCAAAACGCCCGCCCTTTCCAGGATAGCCGCGAGCGGCACGCCGGTCCATTCGGCGGTGCTGACGCCGCCGTACTGCCAGAGAACCCCTTTTGCAGTTGGCGCGAGATAGACGCGGCTGTTCCCCGCGCATTCCAGCGTTATTGGAACGGTGTGCGGGGTCATTTTGAGAATGTCGTCGTAGGTAAGCTCCAAGGGCCGCGAAACCTTGCCGGTGACCGTCAATTTCCACGACGCCGAATCCAATTTGGCCTGCGCGAAATGGCTGCGAATATAGAAGCGGTTGTTGGGCGTAATGAACGATTCGATCTCCGAGAAGGGCGATTCCATGTTCTCAGGAGCGCGTTCCCGCAGAATAAGGCCCTGTTCTCGCGCCGCGCCGGCTTTCGCGTCCTGCGCTGCGGCTGAGCGCGCGCGCCCCGCGGATCCAAGCGCCAGCGCGGACAGCCCCGCTCCCGCCGCCTGCTTCAGAAACCCACGCCGCGGCATCATTATCTGCTCGCCGCTCGATTCAACTTCCTCAGAATCTCTTTTCGCAGCCATTCTTCGCTTCCTCCAAATGATGTTTAGCCGCCGCTATGCGCCCATTATACCCAGCTCCGGGGCAGGAGGAACGCCGCGATTCGTAGAAGATGATCGCGTAATCTCCAATATGAAGGGGCCACATGTGAGCGAATCGGCTGAACAACCCAATGTTATATTTGCGTTTCGCGTCCGCTATTTTGAAACGGATCAGATGCAGGTGGCTCACCACGCGCACTATCTCGTCTGGTTCGAGGCGGCGCGCAGCGAATTCTGCCGCAAATACGGCATAGATTACGCGCAGATGGAGAAGGAAGGGTTGTTCATGCCGATTCTGGAGGCCCGGTGCCGGTACAGGCTGCCCGCGCGCTACGACGACGAACTCCAGATAACGGCCACGGTGGTCGAGCGTACGAAGCGCACCCTGAAGATTCGCTATGCGGTTTTGCGCGGGGAGCAGGAGCTGGCGGAGGCCGAAACGACTCAGATGCTTGTGGATCGGGAGGGCAGGCCGCGCTCATTCCCGCCGGAAGTTGCGGCGCGATTCGACGGGCGGCCACGCGCATAACAACCAGGCATGACAGTACGATTACGCTACTTCAGACGCAATTGCAATGCGGCGAATCTTTCAGCTTGGCCGGGGTCGAGTGACTGCCCAAATTGCCAACACATACGGAACGTATACCCGAACAAAGGTTCCGCAAGAGCCAACGCCTCTATCCGCGGGAAGTAGGCCGCGAAGTGGTGCTCCAGCAGATGCTCCAGCAAGCAGGTGGCGACAGCATCCCGCAGGTCCTCGTCCGGGTGGCGGCCCCACCGGCAGACGAACCCCCAAACCGCCTCCGGTTCCGCTTCGATAAACTCTCCGATACGAATGATCGCCTGCCAGCGCGGGTCTTCGCCCTCGTGCACGAGTTTGCCCGGGAGCACGGCTTCGGCTTCGCTGATCGCGGTGGCGATGTTCATCGGCAAATCTCTCCGTCCTCTCGCCAGGTGTCTTGCATTTGGGTTTTACATGAAAGTCTATAACGATATACGAACGATTTACGGAAGCTTCCTGGTTTTGGTTGTGATGGAGGTGCGGTCGTCCGCGAGTGAATCGACTGTTTTAGCGAAAAGGCGCGGGCCGGGGATCGGGCCCGTTATGAGCCGGGCCGCCCGCTGCCACGTTATGTAGGCCCATGCCCACTGGAACATGACCGAAATTCTATTGCGGAATCCAATCAGATACCAGATGTGGATGAATATCCAGGCGACCCAGGCGACGAATCCACTCAGCTTAAGGCGGCCCAGGTCCACGATGGCGAAGCCGCGGCCCACGGTCGCGACGTTGCCCTTATCGTGGTAGCGGAACGGCCCCGGCTCCTTCCCTTTCTCCCCGGCGCGGGCGCGAATAAGGGCGGCTGCATACCTGCCCTGCTGCATTGCCACCGGACAGACGCCGGGCAGCAGCTTCCCATCCTGCTCTAAGCGCGCCGCGTCTCCCAGAACTAAGATGTTCGGGTGGCCCGGAACCGATAGATCGGCATTTACCGGTATGCGCCCTATATTGTCCGTCTCCACGTCGAGCCATTTTCCAACCGGCGTAGCGACAACTCCCGCCGTCCAGATTACATTCCGGCTGTCGATTCGGACTCCGCTCGCGCTCACTCCGCGATCGTCCACCTCTTGGACCATCGCGTCGGTGCGAACTTCCACGCCCAGCCTCTCCAGCGCCTTTTGAGCGGCATTGGACAGCTCTTTGGGAAAGGCCGCGAGAATGCGCGGCCCGGCCTCGATCAGAATGATTCGGGCGCTTCGAGGGTCGAAGTGCCGGAAGTCCTCCTTGAGAGCGCGATGCGCCAGCTCCGCAATCGATCCCGCCAACTCCACGCCGGTCGGCCCTCCTCCCACCAGCACGAACGTGAGCAGCGCCTTTCGCCGCGCCGGGTCCGGCTCCATTTCGGCGGCTTCGAATGCAAGTAGAATTTCCTGCCGCATCGACACGCCGTCCGAGAGGCTTTTGAGGCTGGGCGCATCCTCCTCCCACCCATTGTGGCCAAAGTAGTTGTACCTGGAGCCGGTGGCAATAATCAGATAGTCATATGGTATGGAGGCGCCTTCACGCAGATGAACGAGTTTGCCTGCCGTATCAACTCCGGCTGCTTCCGCAAGAAACACCTCCGCGTTTCTCTGCTTGTGCAGCACGTCCCGAATGGGGGCGGCGATATTTGCGGGGGAGAGCCCGGCCGTGGCGACCTGATAGAGCAGGGGTTGGAAGAGATGGTGATTCGTGCGGTCGATGACGGTGACGCGAACCGGCGCATTCTTTAGGCCGCGCGCCGCCATGATGCCTCCGAATCCCGCGCCCACAATTACGACGTGCGGCAGCTCACCCATCGCTTACCTCCTGCCAGTTCTCGATGTATCTGTTGCGCGTCCGACCGCCTATAGCGTCAGGCCACCCTCAGGGATGTATTGCCGGAGGAAGGCCGCCGATTCGGTCAGCTCCTCGAGCAGCTTCTTCTCGGTCTTTGTGGAGCCGGGGATGATTTCGCCGACGAGCCAGTGCCGCTTTACGGGTGCGAGGAATCCCGCGTAGGGCTGCACTTGATGATGCGCGTGGGAGTAGCGAATGGCTTCCAGTACCTTCTCCATCCGCACGCAGCCCTTGTCGTTGTACTCCTTCGTGAACGACCAGTGGTGAGACGCATCGGCGGTCGTCTGCTGGAGGTGGATGACCTCGGAAACGGACGCGAATCGCTTCAGCCACTCCACATAATCGATGTCCGCGCCGGAGAGGCCATAGTGCATTCCGGCCATGTGCCCTACGTCGAGCGTAACGTAGACCGGCATTCCCGCGCTGTCGCGATTCACCTCCGTGAGGAATGTTTCGGTCTCGGCGAGGGTCCACGGCTTCTCGCTGGGGATATACATCTGCTCCTGATAGATTGCGCGCAGCCCCGTGGATTTTAGTCCGGCTGCGAGGTCGCGAAATGTCTGATGAAGGCGATTAGTGGCCGCCGCGGCGCGCGCGGGGTCTTCGAGCGCTTCGACCGAGATAGCGTCCCAGTGGCCGCCGAGCGCGTCCGTGCCCATCGCAACCGCTATCTCTCCAGCCTGCTCCATCCACTCCACCATGCGATGCCGCGCGCGCGGGTCCGAATGCGAAAGCCCGTGGAATCTGTGAGTTGCAACTCCCGTGTAGAAGTCGCAGATCGTCACGCCGTACTTCCGGGCCGCCTCGCGAGTCGCATGGGCCTGCTCCAGTTGGAACGCGCGGTCACCGCTGAAGAACGGGTCGATAACGTCTCCGCAGAAGGAGTGGGCCGGGAAGCCGCACTCGCGGGTGAGGCGCATCCAGTTATCCGGCTCCTCCCAGCGGCGAGTGAGAAAGGCTCCATTTATTCCAATGTCGAGTTTGACCGGTAGTGCTGGCATGTTGTCCTTTCGATAGGCGGGTTTGGACGAGATTTTTATGACATCTTAGGCGCGAAGCGGTGAATCATTATAGCGCGTCCGACAGCAAGGGGATACCTTGCCCACTAAACGGTAACAGGCTTCGCCACGAGAACCCCCGCTCGGCAAAGAAAGCTAGACGGCATCGCCAGACGCCACGGGCAAAATCCCCGTGGCTAAGCGGCTTCGCCAGGAACCCTTCTAAAACAGGCTCAGGCTCCCCTCCAATCTACCTGTTGTTCAGGCCGCGGATGGAAAAATGGTTAGGGCGGCAGATGTTGTGGAAAAATCCACTAAGTACCCATATCAATGAACGATTAGTAAACGATTTATCCTGATAGCGTTCGAGAATACTGGCCCGTATTATTCATGATTGCCGTGTAGCGAGCAACCTCTGCCGCATACCGTTGCGCCGCTCACCACGTAAATGAAACATGCTAGCGAGGAGCCTCCCATGACACGACCACTTCATAATTGCGCCGGCAGCCGAAAACTCCGAAACCGCAGCGCATTCACGCTCATCGAGATATTGGTCGTCATTCTCATACTCTCCATCCTCATGGCAATAGGGGTTCCTCTGTTTCTAGCGGCCGTTACGGATGCCCAGGTGAAGACGTGCCGGGCGAACATGCAGACAATCGCAAATGCGGAGGCCGCATGGAAAACCGCAAACAGCACGCATGTATATACAACTGTCGTGAGCAATCTCAAGGCGAATTTCGGAGAAACGCCTGTCTGCCCGGCCGGCGGCATCTACGTGGTGGTCATTTCAAATGGCACGGATACCTCGAATGGGAAAGTCGTGCCCAGCGGCGGTCTCATTGTCACCTGTGACGACCTCACGCACGGCACGTTTGCGCCGGGAATTGACGGGCACTAAGTCCGTCGTGTTCCACGATCCGACTCATCAATTTACGCGACGACATGCAAAGTTTGACAACGGCAGGCTGAAGCAGCAGCGAGCATGTTCCAGAAACAGATAGGGCAATAATTGTTCTGGGATGCAGCAGAGGTAAGCGCTATGAAAATTTCACAATCAAGCCGTCGCGGGCGCGTTTATGTTCGTTCAGCCCGTAACCGTGGCCGGCGAGGCGCGGCCATAATTGGCGTTCTCTTCGTGCTCCTCATAATCTCAATGCTGCTAATCGGCGTCGGAACACTCGCGGTCGGCCACCAGAACTTGTGCATTACGGATGCCCAGTACGCGGAAGCGATCGACATTGCGGAAGCGGGAGTAAACTACGAGATCCGCTCCCTGAGCATCGGCAATAACGCGCACATTGCGGGTTCGCTTGGTACCGGCAGTCTGGGTACGAGCCCCTATGCCGGCTCCTTCAGCATAATCTGCACCCAGACAGACGGCACCGCAATCGCCGACCCGGCCAACCCGCCGAACCTGATATTCATCAAGTCAACCGGAACGGTGGACTCTGTATCGCGCGTGGTCCGCATCCGCGCGAAGAAGGGCGCCGGAAACTACGACTACGGAGTTTTCAGCAAGAAAACAGGCGTCATCAACGGCAATCAGACCATTGTCGGCAGTGTTGGAACAGCCGGCACCGTTACTATTAACGGGGCAAACGGAATAACCGACAAGGTCATCGGCCTGCACGGCGGGGCCGCCACAGCGACAATCAACCCGGCCGGTTCTTACTCAACTCAGGTCAGGCCCACGCTTACGTGGCCAACCGTGTCGGCGGTAGCGGACGGAATGTTCCCCGGAGGCGGGCTGACCTGGCTGGCTGCCAACAACGACAACGCATTGGCCACCGCCTTCGTGAACAACGGCATACTCAACGGAAGCATTTACAACAACAAAGCGGTAAGTAATTCTATCGTCAATAAGGCCATTAGCGGAAACGGGACAGGAACGATTACGCTGGTGGGCAAGGCGGGAGGCGCCAACTACTATCTGAATGGCTTGACCCTTAACGGCACGTGGGCAATCAACTTCGTCAATACCGCGGGACCAATCAACATCTGGTGCGCAACGTCGGGCAGCCCGACCTCGTTCACGATCAATGGCGGCCAGGCGAGTGTTACGATGACTTCCGACCCGACGAAGGCCGTACGCGTTTATGCAGCGGACCATGCGAATCTAACCCTCAACGGCAGTGGAACGGGGCGCTACGGGGTCTACGCGATCAACAACAGCAACGACGGCGGTAATGTAACGCTAAACGGCGCGAACAACCTCTATGGCTCGGTTATCGCAAACGGCTACACGTTTAACGGCACCAACAGCATTAACTACACAGCCGGATACTTCTCGGCCGGCCCCTCGAATTGGAGCTTCGACGGCGTGTGGGACGAAATCAACCCCAGATAATGCTGCGCCCCCCAACCCCCAATCCTGGGGGAGTCTGCCCCCCAACCCCCAATTCTGGGGGAGCAGTTTATGAACGCTCTTTTTGCGTAAGGGGCACGTAGACCGAAACACTGGCGCCGCCCTCGGGTCGATTTTCGTAGCAGGCTTTCCCCCCTAGGTCCCAGCGGCTGAGATTGTCTATCAGATCCAGGCCGGTATTCGCTTCCGTCGCCGGATCGAATCCAGCGCCGAATCCGGGGCCGTCATCACAAACCTTTAGTACCAGGGTTCCACCTGCGCTGGACTGGTTTCCGGCCGACGACTGCTCAATTCTCATGTCCACGGTGATATCACCCTTGCCGTATTTCAGCGCGTTGCTTACCAGCTCGTTGACGACGAGCGCCAGGGAGGTGCCCTGCTTGGAGGGCAGACGCGCCTCTTCCAACGTGAAGGCTATTCGCCGCTCTCCGGCAGTCTGCTGCATGAGCGGTAGCAGTTTTTCCAAAATCGACTTTGCCGAGACGTCTGTCGGCTCGCTGCCGTCCCTGGCCTCCAGGGTAAGTATATCGTGGACCGCGGCCAGCGTCTTGATGTAGGAGCCAAGGCGTCGAATCTCCTCTGCGGGAATCGTCTCTTCCTCGTCCATCAGCCGCATATCTACCATCGCGGTAATAATCTGGAGGTTGTTTTTCACGCGGTGATGAGTCTCGACCATCGCGCGTTTCAGTCTCGCGTTGAGCGACTCATTCTCCTCTTGTTTGCGCTCAAGCGCCGCTTCTACGCGCTTGCGCTCGGCAATCTCCTCCTGGGCCTCCTGATAGAGGCGGGCATTGTCGACCGCGAGGGCAGCCCGTCGCGCCAAATCCTCCGCAAGCGTCCGATCCGCCTCATTGTAGCGCCCGCGGGCGGAGTGTACGAAGAGCAGCGTACCCATAATACCGTCCCGCCCTTGAAGCGGCACGCATAGATAGGAGCGAATCTGCAACCGGCGCATTGCATCGAGATGCTCCTGATCGCGCGCGGCGGCCAAGAGCGCCGAATCGGGAATATCGAGATAGATGTCGGAACGGCCGGTCATTATCGCCTTCTGTATCGGGTGCATGCCCGTCGGATCTAGCGGATAGCGGCATTGAAGCCGGCGGATCATATCTTCCTTATCAGGCTCGCGATGCGCGACGGCCAGGCACTCAATCGACTGATCCCGTCCCACGAGATCGATGGCGCACCAATCGGCAAGCGCGGGTATGGCTTTATGCGCAAGCTCCGCCAGATTTGCCCGATAGTCGAGCGACATATCGAGCGCCGCGCTGGCTTCCGCGAGAAACGCGATTCGCCGCTGCGCGCGCTCGGCTTCATCGCGCGCGGCCTCCGCATGTCGCAAGCTCCCTTGTTGCCGCTCGCTCAGGCCGCTGATGACGAGCGCTACAGTTACGAAGAGCGATAGCTGGATGGCCTGGCTTCGGTGCGACAAGTATAGAGTGTAATATGGCTCGAACAGGAAGTAGTTCGCCGCGAATGCGGAGAGCAGGGTTGCAAGAATTCCCGACCACAGCCCGCCGATACCCGCGCTGATGGCGATTGCCGCAAAAAAGAAGAGGAACGGCGTCGTATCCGATTCGATGTAGTGGCGCAGAATCAGAGTTAGGCCGGTTGCCACTCCCACGGAGATAGTCGCCGCGCTGAGATGCTTCCAACGAGATGGCTGATGGACGTGGAGAAGATTCTTCATAACCTATCCGGCACGATGACACGATGGTTCGTTCGCGGCATTCAGCCCGACACATGAACGACGGGCCGCGCTTCGCCATTTATGGTTTCCTGAGTATGAGGGCGGGAAGCAGAGAGACTTCGCTGCCGGGCAGCGCTCCCACCCATTCCAGCCCCGGCCTGGCGCGGCCCCGCACGTCGTTTACGCGCATCGCGAAGCCAAGCTGTGTCCCGGTCCTCGGCGCAGCGCCTGCCAGCTCCGACCATGGAATCGCGACCTCATAGATCACGCGTCCGCCATAGCGGCGCGCCGCCACTCGCGCGCTGGGAATAACCTCTCCGACACGACGGTTCTCGACGGCGCGATAGAGGCGCTCGCCTGTACGATCTACGTCCATGAGGAACACCGTTGAATGCAGCAGTGAAACGGACAGCTTGCCCGGTCCATTGAACGGCACCAGCGAAAACTGAATTTCAGCGGGCGCCGCTGATGAAGCATCAAGAGCCGATGGGCCTGTGGAGACGGGCCGGGGCGCGGAAACGCTGGAGCCGGTCCCCTCGCCCGCGGAATCGGCGACCGATACCGCCAGATAGAACGCGTGGTCGTCCCACATTGTCATTACCTGGCCGTTCAGGCTCGTAAGGCTTCCCCGCCTATCCCGCAGGGCCGGTTCGAGCGTAAGCTTCTCAGCGTCCATCCACTCGGAAAGATCGGCATTTATGTTCGGCATTCGCGCGGCAAAACGGCTTGCCGCGAGCGTGCCGACGGACGCGGTGAGCGTCCTTATGATGCTGCCATTCTGAATAATGCGCACCGGTGTCGAATAGACACCAGGCGCGCTCGACGGGGCCAAAACGAGAACAGGCACTGTCGTCGCCCGGCCCCCCGGCACCGCCACGGAAAGAGAGGTCAGGCCGCCTGCCACTCCCACCTTTACTAGGGTATCGGATCGGTTATCCAGGACAAGCTGAAATCGGGCCATGGGCTTGATGGCATTCGCTGACAATGCGGCGGGCCTGGCGGGCGGGGCGATGTCGATCCGGCTCTTTTGAAGCCGCGCTAGAAGCGGCGATGCCAACTTGACGGATGTCGAGGCCGCCTCACCTGTGGGAGTTGTGACCGTGAAGAAGCGCTGGCCTTCCGCGCGTTCTCCGGCAACCGGCGCGACGAACGGGACGATCTTCGTCTCGCCCGGCCCGACAGTAACCGCGGCATGCTTCGCTTTCATTTCGCCGAAATCCCGCCCCGCGAGATTTAGGGAAACCTGCTGCGGCAGCGCGCCCGCGTTCCGAACGCGCGCCGTCAGAGCGACACGAGAGCTGCCATAGACCACGTATCGCGGGGATTCGAGCGACAATTCGATCCGCGAAGGCTTGCCGGGCCGCAGCTCCAGAAGCGTCACGGAGTTTGGCGAGACCACGACGGGAATCTCCACGTCGCCGGGGGATGCGCTAAACCGGGCCGCCTGCTCGACGCCCATCCGTTCGGGCCGCTCCGCGATATTTCCATGCAGCGCGTCTATTGTCCACTGTTCGCCCTGCGTGCCGGCGCGCCAGGGGAGACCGCGCACGCGTACAAACACGGGCAGGTCCTGCGCGCCATGGTAGTCGAGAGCGGCCATGTTAGCCGGGTCGGACCACAGAATGACGGTAATGTGATCCGGTGAACGCGAGGCGAGGGCATGGATGTCCGTCTCCTCGCTCGAAGCGGGAATGCGGCTTTCGCCCATTCTGTTCAACAGCCTGAAGACGTTATACGCCGCCTTGGGTTGATTATTGTGCGTGAGCAGGCCCCACCGACCCGTCAGACGCTCTCCCGTCTTGCGTGGATCCGGGCCCTCGCGGAGCGTGTAGTATAGGGCGCGATTTGGCGCGGCGTTCAGGAGACTTTCGATAACCGATGCGGCGTGGGAAGCCGCGGCGAGCGAATCGTTTTCGGGCGAGGGGCGCGCGTTCATGTTCCATTCGGACACTATCAGCTCCGCGCTCTTCAGCTCTTTGAACTGCTGTAGCCATTGTTGCATCGATTCGACTTGCCGTGCATAGTCGGCCGCGGGTTGCCCGTAGGCGTGCCACGAGAGGAAGTGAAGTGGAATATGATCCCGGTTACAGCGATCCGCAACGCCCCGTAGCCACGATTCGTCGAAGCCTGAAACAGCGGGACCGCCAACGCGCGCCGCGGGGTCTTCGGCAACGACGGCGCGCGCGAACGCCGCATAGAGAACCAACCACTCGTCCAAAGAATAGTCGCCGCGATTAGGCTCGCTCGAAAGCTCCCAGTAGGCGACGCCGTGCTTCTTGCCGGCGTTATACCTGTGCGCCACCTCGCGCACGAAGGTGGTCCAGGCTTTCATGTCGCGCGGCATTCGCGGGTTGCCGCCTGGCGACGAGAGCGCCGTCGGCATGGTGGCGAAGTTGAGCATGGCATTCGCGCCGGCCTGCTCGACAACATCCATCATTGAATCGGCGTACTGCCATCGTATGCTGAGCGGCTTCGATCCCGGCGCATTTCCTCCTCCGTTCCCGTCTACTGAATCGCTCACGACTATTCGATCCGGCTGCACCCAGTCGGGATTGGGGAAGGGGTCGAACCTCACGAGCTTCATTCCAAGCGCCTTCAGCGGCGAGGCAATCTCGGAGGGAAGCGCGGCCAATCCCGGCTCATATCCCTGCGAAACGCCTTCCCACACGCGCGGCAGGGGGCCGGAGGGCTTATCGGCATCGACCACTACTTGAACGGCCGAGCCTCTCACTCCGGCCTCCTCCGCGAGTGGAAGCGCGCCGACGAGTGGTACGCGGGCATAGCGGGCAACAGCCTCGGGATTGATTCCGGTCGCCATCTCGCGGAACGCGGCGTAGCCGGGCTTAGGCAACAGCGCGTAGCTGCTGAGGCCGGACATGACGAGACTCGTGGGGTCATTGGCCTTCTGCCGCCAGTCATTGAAGGAGCGATAGGCCGCCTCGACAATGAACGGTCTATCCCGCATTCCGGCGAGACTCTGGCGAATCAATCTCGCCTGGTGAAGCTCCGACACCGCATCGGCGCGCCCGGTCGCGGTGGACCATCCCCAGTCGGTGATCCAGAGCGGCTTGGAGGTGTCCCCGTTCCGAATCATGAGTGCGCGAATCGCATCTATCCACTCGAAATTGACGACATCGCGGGGCGAGGAGGGGTGCAGCGCTACGGCGTCGAACGACGCTCGTCCGCCAAGCTGATATAGTTCGGAGAGAAAACGGGTGTCCTGCGTCGCGAGGCCGCCGATCGCTACCTGGACAGCCGGGCTGGCGCGCTTTATGCCGCGGCTGAATGCCTGCATAAGCAATGCGTAGGTGGAGGCGCGTGGGGGAGCCGGCCGCGCCGTGCCCGGAATACCAACGGATTCAGGAGTGGAATTCGGCTCGTTCCAGAACTCCCACAGGTTGATTCGGCCCTTGTAGCGTGCGCCGAGAGCGCCGGCGAATCGCTCGATGTCTCTCGTGAAGACGGCGCCGGGCATGCCCGCCTGCCCGGTCCATGCCGGGGAACTATCGACGACGGAAACAATGGCGAAGTCCTGATCGGACGCGAATTTCACCGCGCGGTCCATCGGCTGCCAATCGTATTTGTTACGAGTCCGTTCAATTTCGCCCCAGCGGGCGGTGATTCGCACGTTGCTGACTCCCGCGGCCTTCATCAACTCGGCTAGCCGCTTCTGGCGCATGGCAAATCCCTTGTCGGCAATGCCAAAAGCGTCCACGGAAAGGTTTACGCCGAAGAGCAGGGGATTGACGAGGCGCGATTGGAGGCCGGGCAGTCCGGGCACTCCCGGATATTGTCCGGGAGCGAGCACGGGCGCAGGAAACTTGCCTGTGTCCAACGGCAGGGTTGGCCCGGTCAGCGGGACCTGAACGGGGGTGGCGGACTGGGGAAGCGGCTTCTTCCGCCTGGGCGCGGAGCCGCCTACGCCCGGAATAGGGATACGAGGCGCGCCGCCCTGCGCCTGTGCCGTGACAGAGGGCTTTTTCTTGTCCGTTGGCTTCGCCTGCGCGGAAGATGGGCGCTTGCCTGCAATTGGCAAGAGGAGCATGAGGGCGACAGCTAGCAAAACAGGCGAGCGGCGGAGCATCCGAATCCTCCAGGAAAAGTACGGAGTGGGCGTCTTGTACGCATGTTCGCGCCTTTCGCCCGTATAATCCTCATTTACGAGCGCAGTGTTGGAATCCTCTCGCCAAGCCGGCTTTAGCGGAGGAGTCACCACCCCCTACCCCCTCCTTAGTAAGGAGGGGGCAGACGTCTACCTTGGCGAAGGTGCGAACCATTGCCCAAGCTCCCCCTCCCGTCCCGGGAGGGGGCCGGGGGATGGGTCCAAATCCGTTTTGCTAAGCGGCATCATACGCTTTGCGCAGCCAGCCGATAAGCTCGTTGTCGATGTCGGCGGCGCTCGCGATTCTTACCCGATGCGATAGCATTGCATTAAAGCTGCCGGAGGGCTCCAGGCGGTTGGTCGAATCTATGCCTTTGAGATTGATTCCCACATCCAGGCGCGTTGCCGTAGTTGGCTGTAGAATCGCGAACTGTTTCTTGCGGCGCAAGCTGACATAGCCTTTCTTGGGGGATACCTCGACATCACCGCCAAACTTCGACACTGCCGCCAAGATGGAATCGTAGAGAGGCTTGAGCGGGGCTTTGCCGCCCTCGTACTGCGCCGCGACCATGTCGTCATCCCCCACGGGCGCGTCTTCCGCCGCAAGCGCGCGCAGAGCGACCATGTTCGCGTACCCGTGCGTGAGGTCGTGCTCGTTCTTCAGATGGGCCAACACTTGACCGTGCTTGACCAGCCCGCTCGCCTTGACGACGGCTATCCAATCCGCGAGAGACTTCCCGGTCTTCTCTTCCAGATTGCGAATGGCGTTCTGCATCGCTTCGTTGACACTGCTCATTAAGTTCGACCCTCCTGATGCTCCCTCTGTTCCCAAGTGTTGTATCCCAAAATGGATGTATGGTTGAAGGCATCGGCGCCCAGGGTGGCGAACTAATGGTACGACTGTGCGCGCTGTCCCTCATTTCGCGCCGCGCCGGCCAGATTCATTCCCGCGATTCCTAAGGCCGGTCATATCTTATCTAATATTCATTCGTGAGGAGCAAATCGTGAGGCTTGATGCCTATTGTACGACCGCGCTTATTCTCGTTCTCGGCCTGGCCGTATCTGTGGGAGAGTGTCAGGGTCAGGGCCAGGAATTCGGGGGAGAACGTCTGCTGCGCGAGGCCGATGCGCGGATCGACCGTCTGCGCAAGGCGGACGCGACGGTGGTCGTGCTGGACCGTCGCGGCGGGCCGCTGCCCAATGCCCGCGTAAAGGTGGAGCAGATTCGCCACTCGTTCCTCTTCGGCTGCGCCGCGATCTCGCTGCTTAAGCACGACGATCCCATAAATGAGCAGACTTATCAGAAGCAGTTCGGCGATCTCTTCAATTTTGCGACGGTGCTCACCTACTGGCAGGATACCGACCCGGAGCCGAAGCGGCAGAACTTCGCCCTGTTGGACGCCCAGGTTGGCCGCCTCAAGGAGATGGGCATTACCGTCAAGGGGCATCCGCTCATCCTTGCGGGCGCTATTCCGCCATGGGCTCCCGTCGATCCGGATGAGGCTCGCGCACTGACCGAGAAGCGCCTTCGCGACCTGCCGAATCGATTCAAGGGGCGCATCGACGCGTGGGACGTGGTAGGAGATGCGACAACCGCGGCCGGAGCGCGAAACGGATTGGGCGCATGGGCGCGCAAGGCGGGAGCGGCGCAGTTCACGGCGGATGCGCTGACATGGGCGCGCGCGGCGAATCCGTCCGCTCTGCTGATGTACAACGATTACAAGCTGAATGGTGATTATACGAAGCTGATTCAGGATGTCGTCAAGCTCGGTGCGCCGCTGGATGCTGTCGGCCTCGAAGCGCACATGGGAGAAAGCAATTGGCCCATGGAGAAGCTCTGGCAAACGGCGGAGACGTTCAGCGCGCTCAAGAAGCCGATTCACTTCTCAGAGATCACGGTCCTCTCCGACGACCCGAAAGCGGACCATAGCGGAGCGTGGGCAACCACGCCGGAAGGGGAGCAGCGCCAGGCGGACTATGTGGAGAAGATATATACGGTCCTCTTTTCACACCCATCCGTGCATGCCATTGCCTGGTGGAATTTCGTGGATGGGGACTGGGACAGGATTCCCGGCGGCCTGCTCCGCAAGGACCTCACGCCGAAACCCTCCTACGAACGGCTGCACAAGCTGATCAAGAAGAAGTGGTGGACGAAGACCAAGATCACTTCAGACGGCAAGGGGCTGGCGGCGTTTCGTGGTTTCCTGGGCCGCTACAGGATAACCGTCCAATCGAGCGGCGGCTCTTTAACCACCGAGGCTGATTTGGCGCGCGACCGGCCAAACCGGATTGTGCTGCGCATGCGCTAATGCTGATTATTCACGCGGAGACCGCCGCTGCGGTAAGCTGCAGCGGCTGCTCATTATGTAGGACTGGCGCTAAGCGGCAGTCCGCGAAACCCGGATGGCCCTCTTGACACGGTTGTTTAATCTCTACAAATGTTCTCGCCTCCAAACCATTCATTGTCGAGTCCGTGTCACCATCAAGCGGATTGGCCGTCATTACATAGGAAAGTGACGCAATTTCCGCTCCAACATTCGCAGTAATATCCGAAAGCAATATGACGCCTGCTCGTCAAGCTACCCGACCGAGACAGCCCGCCATCCTACAATATTATTTCGTCGATTGCCACGGCGCGCCGACTGCTACCGCGCCGTATTGATTGTATCCCTTAGAAGGAATGTCCACTGAATGAAACTGCCTGCCTTTGTTTATTCCGTCGCTGCCGTAACGACCCTGACAGCCATCCTGCAAACTTTTCCGGTAATTGCGGATAAGACTGGGAAACCGGACAAAAAGAGTTCCCAGAAGGGACAGGCGACGCCGGAAAAGACGCCGATAGATCTCACCCAGCCGCTTTCGCTGGACAAAGCAATTCGAATTGGCCTCTCGCACCAAAACACGCTCGGAATCGCTAGAAGCCAGGTCGAATCGGCAAAAGCGGGGATCGTGCGGGCGCGTTCCTCCTACTATCCCCAGATTTCCCCGACTTTCGATTACAGCACTCAAAAGACGAGCCAGCGGTTTAATGGGCAGCAGCAGACCGGCACCGTAGAATCCCGAGTCGCGCAGATTGGGCTTCGGCAGCTCATTTTCGATATGGGCAAGCGCGAAGAGAACGTGCTCATCACCAAGTACAACTCGCGCGCGGCCGAGTTCAATGTCCTGGATACGCGGCAGGCGATCATCGAGAACGTGTCCACTGCTTACTATGAGCTCAAGCGGCGGAAGGAGCTCGTGAGAGTGTCGGACTCCAGCGTCGAGCGCGCGGAAACGACATTAAAGGGAGTAGAAGCGGCGGTCGCCGCCGGCACAACCGCGAAAAAAGACATTTTGCAGGCGCAGGCCGATTACGAGAACACGAAAGTCCAGCAGATTATCGCAAATAATAATGTCCGCCTTGCTCAGACCGCGCTGAAGAACGCTATGGGCATTCTCTCATCCTTCCCAGTCATGGTTGAGGACGAGCCGCTGCCCCCGCCCTCCTCGGAGCCCGATCAGCGTATGGCGGCAGATTATGTTAAGCTTGCATTCGACGCCCGCCCGGACCTCAAGCGGGAGACCGCGGGGATTGACGCGAATCGTCATAACGTAAAGATTGCGAATATCAACGCCGGATTTCAGGTGCAGGCCGACGTAAGCGAGGGCTTTCGCGTTGACCCGAGTCCTGGAGAGAACCGGACGTTCTCCACGTCGTTCTCCTATCCGCTGTTCGATGGGGGGGCGGCGCGGGCCAACCTTCGGCAGGCCAAATCGAGCCTGGACCAATCCCGAATGCAGTTGGAACTGACGCGCCAGACCATCCAGCTCGATGTCGAGCAGGCTTACCTAACGCGTGAGGAAGCACGATCCAGCATTGCCGCTACGCAGTCGGCGGTCCGCGCGGCACGCGCGAACTACGATGCGGCCCAGGAGGCAAAGAAAGAGGGCGCCATTACGGGGACCGTTCTCGACATTATTACCGCGCAGGCGCAGCTCGTAGTCGCGGAAACCAACGCCGTACAGGCGATATACGATTTCTACACTTCCGACGCGCGGCTGAAGCGCGCTATCGGCAGCAACGATACCTTCCCTGGAGCTAAATAGCGAGGTAAATAGCCATGAAACGCGCCGCCATTATCCTTGTCATAATTGTTGCCGCCGCCGCCGCCGCCTTCTTCGCCAAATCGAAGATGAGCGTCGCCTCCGCAGCAGGCAAGAATCAATATAAAACTGTCAAGGCCGAGGTAGGATTGGTGAAGAAGACGGTGTCCGCCACCGGCGTGCTTCAGCCGTGGACTACGGTAGATATCAAATCCAAGGCGGGCGGTCGAGTCGATGCCATGCTCGTGGACGTAGGGGTTAAGGTGCGCGTGGGCCAGGAGATAGCCAAGATCGATCCGACCGATACCCAATTGCAGGTGGATCAGGCACAGGCTGACATCAACAAGGCGGACGCGCAGACCCAGCAGAGCCAGATGACGTGGCAGCTCCAGAAGGTACAGAGCGCGTTGGCGGTCGAGACCGCGCACAGCGCTGTCAGCTCCGCGCAGGCGAATCTGGAGGCAGCTGGCGCCCGACTGCAGACGGCGCGGCAGCAACGCGACGCCCAGCCGGATCTTACGAACGCCTCAATCGCAAGCGCACAGGCGAATGTGGACAGCATAAATCAGCAGTTGAACGAGATGCGGCAGGCTTCGCAGCCGCAAGACCGCGCGAATGCGCAATCCATCTACGATCAGGCGCAGGCAAACCTGGTGAATGCGGACGCGAATCTCGCGCGACAGCGCACCCTGCTCGATAAGGGCTACGTGTCGCAACAAGTGGTGGATCAGGCGCTGGCGGCCTCTAACGTAATAAAGGCGCAGGTTACGTCCGCAAAGCGGAAATTGGACACTCTAAGGCAGGAGCAGGATGCCTCCTATGCCTCGCTAACGGCCAAGCTGAAGCAGGCGGAAGCGCAGTTGAAGAATGCGCAGGCCGGCGCGGTGGACATTAAGATTCGAAAGACCGCCGTGCTGGAAGCGGAAGCGAATGTCAAGCAGAATCAGAGGGCCGTCGAAACCGCGAGGAAGAATGTGCTGCTGGCCGAGGCGAATCTGGCCAACATTGGCATTAAGGCGACCGATATCCTTCAGGCGAAGGCGACAAAGATGCGGGCGCAGGCCGGCCTGACGAACGCAACGAAGACGCTGCAACAGACTACCGTTCGCGCTCCCACTAACGGCGTGGTGCTGCAAAAGTACGTTGAGAAGGGCACCTACATCACGTCGGGTATCTCCCTGACCTCGGCGGGCGCCAACATCGTTCAGCTTGGCGACGTCACCAAGATGTTCGTGGACGTGACCGTGGACGAGACCGATATCGCCAATGTCGATGACGGGCAGCAGGTTGACGTAAACATTGAATCCTATCCTGGAATCCCCTTCGAGGGGAAGGTAACGCGAATCGACCCGCAGGCCAAGGTGGAAGCCAACGTAACGAATATTCACGTGCGGGTGCAGATTGATAACGCCGATGTCAAGTTTCAACTGTTGAAGCCGGGCATGAATGCCACCTGCGAGTTTGTGAAGGGCAAGAAAGAGAACGTGTTGAACGTGCCATCCGACGCGGTTCGGACGGACGACCAGGGTAAATATGTCGAGGTTGCACAGGGCGGAATCCCCGCGCCGCCGGATCCCAAGACCGGGCAGGCCGCGGATCCGGGTACGCTGGTCGACTGCAAGGTAATCAAGCGGTACATAAACAGAGACGCGAGCGGCCAGGAGCAGGACCACCTTGAGGGAAACGATTCCGTCGAGATTGTGAGCGGCATCAAAGAGGGCGATCTGGTAGTCACGCAGACTATCGAGCCTGTAGTCAAGCAGGCGGGGGGCGCGCTTGGAGGCGGATTTGGTCCGCGACCCGGTGGCGGCGGCGGACGCGGCAGATAGCCTTCCGGAGTACCAACTATGGTTAGTGTAATGATGGCCCTTCGGGGCCTTACGGCAAACAAGCTCCGCTCTTTCCTTACCATGCTTGGCGTTATCATCGGCGTCGGCGCGGTCATAGTCGCCATCGCCATCGGGCAGGGGTCGCGCGCGGCCGTGGCGGAGAGCATTCAGAAGCTGGGCACGAACGTGCTCACTGTCTTTCCGGGTCAGCAGCGGGCGGGAGGCGTTGCGCAGGGGTCCGGTTCTATCGTCACGATGAAACTCGAGGACGCCGCAGCCATTTTGAAGGACTGTCCGAGCGTTTCACGAGTCTCGGCCTCGGTCAGTCGGAGCGCGCAGGTCAAATTCCAGAACAAGAATACGAACACCTCAGTCCAGGGATCGGGCGAAGACTATCCAGTTATCAGTAACCACCCGGTTGTAGAGGGACGGTTCTTTACCGCTCAGGAGGTCAAGTCGCTTAAACGCGTTGCCGTTATTGGCTCCAACGTGGCGAAGGATCTGTTCGACCGGCAGTCGCCCGTCAACAAGACGATTAGCGTAAAAGGGACCTCGTTTCTCGTGGTAGGTCTGCTCAAGGAGAAAGGCGGCATGGGGTTTCGTAACCCTGACGATGCGGTGTATGTACCTGTGACAACGGCCATGCGACGGTTGTTCGGCATGGAGAACGTACAGACTATCACCTGCCAGGCACGCACCGAGGGGCTGATGTCCAAGGCGCAGGACGAGATCGACGCGCTGCTTCGCAAGCGGCATAAGATTCCGACGACCGGGCAGGCCGACTTCAGGATGTTCAATCAGGCAGACCTTGCGGCTACTCAGAACGAGCAGCAGGACACTTTCTCGGCGCTAATCGGCGGGATGGCAATCGTGTCGCTTCTCGTAGGCGGAATAGGTATCATGAACATCATGCTTGTTTCCGTGACAGAGCGGACGCGGGAGATCGGCGTCCGAAAAGCAATCGGGGCCAAGCGCCGCAACATACTTGCCCAGTTTCTGCTGGAGGCGCTCTTTCTTTCACTGGTCGGAGGCCTGCTTGGCGTCGCTTTAGGCGTGGGCGGAGCGACCTTCGTCGGCTCCGCGAACAACTGGACGATAGTTATCGAGCCGCAAACGGTCATACTGGCATTCAGCTTTTCGGCAATGGTGGGCGTCTTCTTCGGCTTCTATCCAGCCCTGAAGGCCTCCAAGCTCAACCCGATCGAAGCGCTGAGATACGAGTAATCACAACTCACTTCCGTGTCCATTATCGGATTTCAAAGGAGAACAATCGGATGAACAAGCTAATCGGGTGGGTTGCTCCCATCGCGGCGGTATCAGCAATCTTTGCACTCAGTACACTCAGTACAATGGCAACCGCTCAGGGTGGATTCGGCGGCGGCGCACAGATGACTCCGGTGCAGCAGGCCAAAATGAAGGCGTGGCAGAAGTTTCGCGATAATCACAAAAACTACCAAGCCGTCGGCGGCACCCTGCGGGGAATTCAGGAGCTCGATAAAGACCCTAAGACGGCGCTAACCAAGGACCAGGCAAAGAAAATTCTGGCCACCTTCAAGCAGTGGGAGTCCAAGTCCGTATTGACGAATGACCAGGCTGGGCAGGCCAACAAGCAGATTACGTCCAGCCTGACTCTCGCTCAGGCAAAAGCCGTGGTTGTCGCGCAGATGAGCCGCGCAGGTGGCCCTGGGGGTCGTCCGGGCGGCGGCGGCTTCGGCGGCCCCGGCGGCGGACGCCCGGGTGGCGGCGGACCTGGCGGGGCCGGCGGTCCCGGCGGCGGCCGTCCAGGCGGCGGACCCGGAGGAATGGCCAACTTCAAAATGCCGGATCCGAAAGAGTACAACCCGCTCAACCCTGGCTCCATGCCGGATTCCCCGTTTAAAGAGCGTGCAGTGAAGCGCGTGACCGATTTCAAAGCCAAACTTGCGGCGAAGAAGTAGAAGGTCAATTGGTCAGTTGGGTCAATTAGTCAATTGGACGGCGGTCGTTCATTGGCTAATTGACCCAACTGGCCCCCAAGTTGTTTTCTGAGGAATCTCATGCCAGACCCGCTGATTGTCGTTAACGATATTGCGAAGACCTACAAGATGGGGAAGATGGAGGTGCGCGCCCTGCGCCACGTCAGCCTGACTATCGAGGCGGGTGAGTTTGTGGCGATTATGGGACCGTCGGGTTCCGGCAAGTCGACTTTCATGAACCTTATCGGCTGCCTCGACAAGCCCACGAGCGGGTCATACAACCTGGACGGAATCGAGGTAGCAAAGCTTAACGACAATCAACTTGCGGAGATTCGAAACCGGAAGATAGGATTTGTTTTCCAGACATTCAATCTGCTCGCTCGAACCTCAGCTCTCCGCAACGTGGAGCTGCCGCTCCTCTATAACGGGTCGCGCAACAGAGACGCGATCGCTCGCAAATGCCTGGAAGATGTCGGGTTGGGCTCGCGCATGAGCCACAAGCCGAATGAACTATCCGGCGGGCAGCAGCAACGCGTCGCCATCGCCCGGGCCCTCGTGAATAACCCGCCGATCATCTTCGGGGACGAACCGACGGGCAACCTCGATTCGCGCACTAGCGAAGAGATCATGGGTATTTTCCAGCGGTTCAACCGCGAGGGCAAGACCGTCGTGATCGTTACGCATGAGCAGGAGATTGCCGAGCACGCGAGGCGAATTATCCGGTTCAAGGACGGTGTCGTGGTGAGTGACGAGCGCGTTACGGTACAGCGGAATGCCGAGAAAATACTCGCGGAGATGCCGCTGGATGAGGATCTGGAGGCAGCTGTGGCTTAGAGATTTCAGATTGCGGATTGCGGACCATGTGTTGAATTCACTACTGGTTGAATCGTCAACCAAGGTTATCGTTCGTCGACGCCTTTCCTTCCTTCGCCCGCTCCTCGTCGAAACTGTTTGCGTGGGCGCTCACCTCCATTGCCTCGCCGGATTTTCCCTGAGCCGTCAGCGCCTTCTCATAGGCCGATAGAGCCTGTCGGTAGTAGTCGGCGGTGCGCTTGCGCTCTTCCGGCCGGACTCGAATCTCGGCGATGAGAAGATGGCGCTGCCGCCAGAACTCACCCAACCGCCCCACCGCCTCCCGCAAATCATCCGCCGCCCCCGCAAAGTCGTTGCGTTGCAGCTTGGCCCCTCCCAATCCCAGGAGCGCGCGACCATACTCCCACTCCACCAGCTCCGGCACGGCGCGAATCTTGCCGAAATCGCCGCGCGACAACTCCACCATGTACCGGTATATCGACTCGGCGTCTGCCTGCCGGTTGAAAGCGAGATAGGTATCGGCCAGGGCGAGGAGATTGCCCAGGTTGTTCGGCTCGACCGCCCTTGCGCGTTCATGCATCGATGTGGCTTCCGCGGCCTTTCCTTCACGGGCGAGAATCCTGCCGTAACGGTAGTATGTTTTCCCGATGGCGGCGCGGGAAATGGCCTTGCGTGATTCCGCCTCCGCTTCCGCCATTCGCCCCAGAAATTCCAGCAGCGAGGCGAGCTTCATAGGATATTCCGGGTTGAGCGTATCGCGCGATTCCGCCGCTTCGTAGCCTGCTACAGCGCGTTCCAGAGACGCTCGAACATCCGAGGCGCTGTCGCCGGAGGCGTGATTGGCAATTGACGAGAACGCTATCGCCGAATCCAGTTCAGCTCCGTTGGCCGCAATCCGCCCTGCTAGCACGATGAACGCCTGGACCAGAACAGCCACCGCAACGAGGGAAGGGAGGATGGGAGATACAAGTTGAGGCAAACGAACCGGATGTGCAGGCATGGCGGTGTCATCGTTGCGCACGGAAGATGAAGTTCCGAGCGTCAGGCCACATAGCACACCCAGCAATATGGCGTTCGCGGGGATATAGATGTCAGAATCAGACAGGTTGTGGATAACTGCAGCAACAACTGAGGCCGTGAGTCCTGCCGCAATCAACCGCAGCGCCGTTTCATCCGAATCCGTCGATCCCATCTGCTCATCGGCATTGCGCGCTTTCGCGCGGCCTGCCGCGCCAACTCCTGTGAGCAGTATTCCTGCCAGCCCGGTAACCAGAAGGGCCGCGCCCGGAAACCCCGCCTCTCCAGCAACTTGAATGAAGCTGTTGTGGGCGTGCTGGGTGTAACCCACGACCGCATACCGCGAATAAGCTGTCTCGAAGGTCCCTATGCCCGTGCCCAGGATTGGGTTTGCGGCTGCCATTCTTCTTGCGCCCTGCCATGTGCGGACCCGAAATTGCGCGGAGTACGATTCTGTGCCGGAGGAAAGCAGCCGACGCAAGAGGGGCCTTCCCGCTGCAATGATTCCAACCAGAAGGACCGCTCCCGCGATGAGGGAGACGCGGCGCGTTTGGGGGGACAGCGCCCCACTCCTCAGCGCGAGAACGGCAAAAACTACCAGCGACAGGACCATCGCTGCGAGACCGAGGCGCGAGCCGGTCAGTACCAGGCACACGACTTGAAGCAGCGATGCAAGCCCGGCTAAGAGGCGTGCGGACGGCGTGCGGCTAATCAGCAGGAGGATGATTGCGACCGGGAACGCCATCAGGAGGTATCCCGCGAGAAAGTCCGGGTTGACGAACCCGGCAAACACGCGCCACAGAGCGTTGCCCCCACGGAGCTCGCGCAGGTATTCGTTTATGCCGATACCCGAAACGACAGATGCCGCCGCTGTATATGCCCAGAGCAGCGCCGTTATCGCCCGCTCGGTTCGGGCGGCGCGGAAGGCTATCACGCCCGCCCCAAACGCCGCCGCGAACAGCGAAAGAACGGTGACGCTGGAGTGCATGTAGCCGGACCGCACGAGAGAGAGCGCGCACCAGAGGAGGAACAGGGCGAAGCAGAGGGCCGGTGTTATTAGTCGGTTATTCGGTCGGGCGGGGAGCGCCTCGCGAGGATACCAGAACGTGAGCAGAACGCCGCCGCCAATTAAAGCTGCCGCGAGCGGCGTGGCGACGAGCTCCATCGGTCCGGCGGGACCTACGCCCGCCAGCACCCTGTCATACAGGATGCCGCCGCCGAGGGCCAAAAAGGCGAGCGCGGCGGCCAGGAGCCATCCGGACAGGGGAAGGAGCGTGACAGCGGCAACCACCGTCGGTGTCACGGTCAGGGCGTCGGGGTTTGCAGTGACAGTGGTATCAGGACGCTTCCGCCTGCTCTCAGCTCGTCGACTCATGGGTTCGTGAGCTTCCTATTTGCGCCGATAACGGCGCAGAATGTTGCGCCAGCGGTAGCGTATGAGCTGGCCCGATGCGCGCAGCGCCAGCCCCGGCACGATGATTGGCTTGACGTACAGGGGCGTCGTGGCGGCGTAATGCTTGCGGTAGAAGCGGTACATGCTGCGGTGGAACAGATAGGTCATTCGAGTCGGCACCTTGTTGGAGGCGCGCCCGATAATGTGATAGATGACGGCATCGGGGAAATAGACCACGCGCCAGCCCTCCTGATGCGCGCGGTAGCAGAGGTCCACGTCCTCGCAGTACATGTAGAACTCCTCGTCAAATCCTTGCAGCTTCTCCAGCGCGTCGCGCCGAATCATGAGCGCCGCGCCTGACACCCAGTCGACATCGCGGACGGAAGCGTGGTCCCAATCGCTCATCAGATAGTCGCTGGTGAATCGATTCTTCGGCAGAAGGCGGCCCAGCGGCGTGTTGCGGAAGAAGCCCGCGCCGAGATTCGGAAACCGGCGGCAGGAGTATTGCAGGCTTCCGTCCAGGTTCAACAGCTTTGGCCCGATGATACCCGCGTCCATATTCGCGTCGGCAAAGTCGATTAGCCTGTCCAGAGCGCCATTGGCCACGACGGTGTCGGAGTTTAGGAAAAGAATGTAGCGGCCGGCAGTCGCGGGAATCGCGCGATTGTTTCCGGCGCAGAATCCCAAATTCGTTGAGTGGGCCATAAGCGTTGCCCGCGGGAATTCCGCCGTCACGACCTCCCGGCTATTATCCGAAGAGGCGTTGTCCGCCACGATGACCTCGATGGCGTGCTCGTGGGCCTGCCCGAAGATCGACTCCAGGCAGGCCCGTGTCTCATCCGCCGTATTCCAGTTCAGTACGATTATTGACAGGTCCACAATAGATTCCAGATATTGTCCGCAGATGGACACAGATTTACACAGATAAAGCAAAATTGCAGTTGACGTTATCTGTGTAAATCTGTGTAAATCTGTGTAAATCTGTGGATGAAAGCCGTTCTCTGGGTCTTCAGAGAAGCGGGCGGTGAATTACTTTCTCTTTCTGGAGCTGACAAGCGCCTGAATCCACGAGGCGGCGGATGCTAGCCAATATATAGGCGCGAAAAGTGGCGAGTGGTAGTGCTTGCCGTAGAAGTCGAGGAGTCCCCGGCGCGACTCCCATGCCATTTTGCCGCGAACCTGTTTGGTGCTGCCTCCACCGTAGTGGACGACCTCAACTTCCGGTGTGAAGAGTATCTTCCAGCCCCTTTGCCGCGCGCGATAGCACCAGTCCACCTCGTTGAAGAAGATGGGGAATCGCTCGTCCAACAGCCCTACGTCGTCGAGGGCGCGGCGCGAAATGAGTAGGAACGTGCCCATGGGCTGGTCCACCTCTGCCTCGCGATCGTAGGTGAACCACGTCATCCGGTAGGCCCCGAAGAGCCTGCTGTTGGGCCAGAGGCGGCTCAGTCCCGTCGCTTCCCAGAGTACCGAGAGAGGCGTTGGAAATCCGCGCACGGAGCGCTGGGGAGTGCCGTCAGGGTTTACAAGTCGGACACCTAGCGCGGCTGTGTCCGGGCGCGCTTCCAGGATGCCTGCCGCTCTCTCCAGTCCGCCTGGCGGGATAATCACATCCGGGTTGAGCAGGAGTATACACTGTCCGTTACTGGCTTCGATGCCCTGGTTGTTCCCGCGCGCATAGCCGGCGTTCTCTTGGTTGGCAATGAGCCGCGCCTGCGGAAACTCGGCTGGAACCGCCTCGGCGCTGCCGTCGCTGGAAGCGTTGTCCACGACGATGGCCTCGAACGGAAAAGGCGGCGGGGCATTGTAGATGGATTTCAGCGCGCCCATCAGCATCTCGCGCGTATTCCAATTGACGATGACGATGGAGAGGCGGAGGGCCGGGTCGTTGGCCGCGTGATCCTCCGGTTCGTTGGGCATGATTCACGCGGCCTTTGCCAGTGTCAGCAGCTCTGCCAATTCGCCTACGAGCAGGTCCGGCATGGCGGGGGCGAACGATTCGGGGCGCTTGCCGCGCAGGATTCCGACAGTGCGCATGCCCGCCGCCCGGCCCGCCTGAACGTCCATCCAATGGTCGCCGGTCATGAGACAGGGTGTTGGGTGTTGGGCGCCGGGTGTCGTAAAGTCGATTCCGAGCGCCGATAGCGCCGCGAGGAGGTGGGACGGGTCGAGCTTCGTGCGCGGTACGTCGTCGCGGGTCAGAAGCGCGTGATGAGTGAGCGAGGCGAATTCCACAAGGCGAAGGGCGACCGTCCGGCAGTTCCGCGTGACGATTCCCACGGCGATGCCGCGCGAATCGAGCTCCCTGAGCAGTTGGGCCGCGCCCAGAATCTCGAGCGGGGCTGCGCAGTGCGCAACCTCAATCTCCTCCAGCAACGCGAAAGCACACTCGCGGAACGAAGCCGCATCCCGCGCATGGCCGGAGCTTGCAAGCGAACCGTGGCCATGCTCGACGATGGAGAGAATGTCCAGCAGCCCCAATCCATGGGTATCAATGCCGCGCGCGGCCGAAAAGCGCAGTACCTCGCGCTTCATGAGGTCGAAGTCGATATGTGTCTCGACGAGCGTGCCGTCGAGGTCGAAGAGGGCAGCGCGTAGACCGGTGAAGAGGTTTTCCACGCGCACATTATAGCGCATTCGAAGTCAGAGAACAGTTCACATTCGAATGCCGCTAATCCCATGCCATTGCGCGGAGCATGTCATCCAGCTCGTCCTGTTCGATTGGGCAGCCGCCATCCAGAATATCCAGGCCGCGAAAGTCCGCGCGCCACTCCCGCGCAAACGAGCCGTCGCCATCCAGCATATCGCCAAACGTACCCAGCCACTGCACGGTCACGTCCGGGTGCGCCTCGGAGAGTATGGCGAGCAGCAGGTCCTCCTCTATCTCGCTGGCAGCGTAGCGGCGGACGGCAACTCCGAAACGCGCCGCTTTGAGCACGACGGCGGGGTCCCCTTCGAACGTCTCGGGGGCGGCGTGGTAATCGAATGGCCAGCAGTCGGACAGATAGCGCAGCAGCGCGTCGAGGGTGGGAAACCAGGCGAACCACGTCGTCTCCAGTTGGGAGTTGGCGGCGCAAAATCCCCAGTAATCCTCTTCGACCGGAGCGGTCATGGTGTCGAGAGGGGCCTCCCGGCACCAATTCACCAGATGGACAAACCCGTCGTGCGTGGACATGGTCGTTAGTGGTTGAGTGATGAGGGTTGAGTGATGAGGGTTGAGTGTGAGGGCGGGAGGCTGCTGTTGTCCCTCAACCCTCAACCAATTCCCAGGGAATGGCTGAGTGATGAGGGTTGAGTGTTGAGGGCGGGAGGCTGCTGTTGTCCCTCGTCCCTCATCCCTGCTCTTTACGTCGCCTGCACCGCCGGAAGGATAACCAGTCCCGCGACCTGACCGGTTGCTATGCTGACAAAGCGGTAGGCGGGCACGTACCAGCCGGCCGGGACCGTGATGTTAACCGGCGGCGGCGCGGCGGTGGCGAATGCCTGGAACCCCTTGGAGCGATAGCCCTTGGGCTGCGGCGTGCGGTTGCGCGATTTGAGCGGCTGCAGGAGCATCTCAGTGGTGACGTTGGCGGCATTGGCAATCGACGCAGTGAACGTGACTTTGCCGGCGCCGCCTGCGGCAGTACAGGTGATCGTGTCGCCCGTGAAGGCTGCGGCGGGTGGAGCTACCGGTATGACGCCGACGGGGTTCACCTGGAGGAACTTGGAGGCCAGCGACGTGAAGGACGCGATGGCGGCGGGCTTGTAGGACTTGCCCGTGCGGGGGTCGCGCTTGGTGACGTTGTTGGCGTAGGTTACCCAGGCCGTCACCTGCGCGGGAGTGAGGTTCTTGTAGGCGCCTGCGCTCTTGCTGAGGGCCACGCGGACGGCGACTTGCGCCGGGGTCTGCGGGTTGCGAGCGGAGACGCGGGGCTTGATAACCGTGCCATCCTTGGAGCGGGCGAAGACTACGCTGCCGGCTTTGCCGCGAAGATTGTTAAAGAGAACTCCTAAATTGCCCTGGGCCATTGTTGTTATTCCTCCTTAAGCAATGGCGAGTGCGCAACATCGCAGCCGCGCGGTATTATTAGGGATTATGGCCGCCTTTCCGGTAATCTTTAGGGCCGGGTGTAATTCTCTCTGCATCGCTGTGCGAGGACATGGCATGAAGGAATTGCCTGCTTTGTAGCGAACTATTCCATCAATAACATTTGACGGCGGAAACATATCAACGAGGGCCTTCCGCATTTGGCGTGGTTTATCGAGTTGATAGTTAGCAGGCAAACACTCTGATGGGTCGGAGTCAGTCCAAAGCCTCATGTCACTTGTCGTAAATACACCGACAGAAACCTCCCGTAGCAAAGCTGAACCTTGGAAGGAAACGCAATAGAATGACAAGCACGTCCACCAACGCACCGAAGTCAGGCGACAGCGGCGCGAGGATTGGATTCGAAGCGGAGTTATGGAAGGCGGCGGATGCTTTGCGTGGCAGCATGGATGCGGCAGAATACAAGCACGTCGTACTCGGTTTACTGTTCCTGAAGTATATTTCCGACGCGTTCGAGGAGCAGCACGAGAAGCTGAAAGCCGAGCAGGACCAGGGCGCGGACCCAGAGGATATCGATGAGTATAAGGCGGTCGGCGTGTTCTGGGTGCCGCCGGAAGCGCGCTGGTCCCACCTCAAGGCGCAAGCCAAACAGCCGACCATCGGCCAGCTCGTGGACGATGCCATGGCCGGTATCGAGCGCGACAACCCCAGCCTGAAAGCGGTGCTGCCAAAGGACTACGCGCGCCCCGGCCTGGACAAGACGCGCCTCGGTCAGCTCATTGACAACGTATCTAACATCAAGGTGGGTGACAAGGCGGCGCGCTCTAAGGACATGTTGGGCCGGGTCTACGAGTATTTCCTGTCGCAGTTTGCCAGCCAGGAAGGCAAGAAGGGTGGCGAATTCTACACGCCTCGCTGTGTGGTGAAGCTGCTGGTCGAGATGCTGGAACCGTACAAAGGCCGAGTATACGACCCCTGCTGCGGCTCCAGCGGCATGTTCGTCCAGAGCGAGGAGTTCATCGCGGCGCACGGCGGCAAGATTGACGACCTGAGCATCTACGGTCAAGAAAGCAACTACACCACCTGGCGGCTTGCCAAGATGAACCTTGCCATTCGCGGCATTGACGGTAACATCCGGCACGGTGACACCTTCCATAACGACCAGCACTCCGACCTTAAGGCCGACTACATCCTCGCCAATCCGCCCTTCAATATCAGCGATTGGGGCGGCGAGCGGCTGCGCGAGGACAAGCGGTGGGTCTACGGCGCACCCCCGGCGGGCAACGCCAACTTCGCGTGGGTGCAGCACATGGCGCATAAGCTGAGCCCGAGCGGACTGGCGGGATTCGTCCTTGCGAACGGGTCCATGTCCAGCAATCAGAGCGGCGAAGGCAATATACGGCAGAAGATGGTCGAGGCCGACCTGGTGGACTGCATGGTTGCTCTTCCCGGCCAGCTCTTCTACAGCACGCAAATTCCGGCCTGCCTCTGGTTCCTGGCGCGCGATAAGCGAAACCATAAGTTCCGCGACCGGCGCGGACATATCCTCTTCATCGACGCCCGCAAGATGGGCCGCCTGGTGGACCGTACCCACCGCGAACTGGCCGACGACGAGGTTCGCCGAATTGCCAATACGTACCATGCCTGGCGGTGCGAGTCGGAAGCATGCGAATATGCCAACGAGCCGGGATTCTGCCACTCCGCGCCGGTTGATGAGGTGAAGGGCCACGGATTCGTGCTGACACCCGGTAGATACGTTGGCGCGGAAGCGCTGGAGGACGACGGCGAGCCGTTTGAGGAGAAGATGCGACGGCTTTCTATGGAATTGGAACAGCAGTTTTCCGAATCTCGTCGCCTGGATCGAGTAATAACGGAGAACCTAAAGCAATTAGGTAGTCTGATCGGAGCAAGCGAATGAGCGACAAATCTGCAGAGCATCCATTCAATGTTCGGCTTGAGCCGCCACAGAACGGTATGGCTACGCTTGCCGAACTAAAGGTGATTGCAGACCAACTCCAACGCACATTGAACGCGGTTGTCCGAAACCTCACGGATCAAGACGAAGCGGTTGTAAACGCAAAGATCACTGGTGCGGAGATTGGCAGCCTGCGCCTCGACCTACGGCCGACGATCGCAGAATCTGTCGAAGCAGACCCCGACGGCGTATGCAGCACACTTATCTCGGATATCAATGACGTCTGGCATCACCGGTTTCGACCGGGAATGACGCCAGGCCTATTGCACCAATATCGAACCTTGGTCAACGCACTGAAAGAGTCTCATATTCAGATCACGTTTGACCATGGGGCCGAATCGGTGACGATCGACGACGGTTTCCGCAAACGTTTCCAGGCGGCGACAAAGGAGCGGATTGCCGGGAAAGTGGACATTGTTGGCAGGATTGAAGCCCTCAACATCCATACCAAGCCGTACGAGATCAAACTGTTTCCAGTTCTGCCAGGCGCAGACCCGATAGTGTGCCGATTCGAAGAATTCCTACTCGGTCCGATCACAGACGAGATAAAGCGCAAGTCTCTAATAATCGTGTCCGGTACGGGTTATTATGCTCCCGTCGGTCTGTTCCCGATTCGACTGACGCTCGCAACTGCACCTCGGCGCGTAGACTTCAACCCGGACCGGCTGCGCCGCTATGTTCGAAACACAAACCTTGTGCCGCAAGGGATGACCGCCTCCGAATACCTCACTGCGAACAGGAGGGCGGTCGGCCTTGAAGACGAGGATTAGAATCTGCTATTGGGACGCCAACTGCCTGATTGCGCTATTCAATCGGGAGCCAACTACTGATCCCGTTTACCTCGCTGCCCTGGAAGCAGCATTCAGCGAAATGATCGACGGCAACCTCCACCTCGTGAGTTGCACTGTGATTCAAGCCGAGGTGTTTCCCGAACCGGAGAATCGACAGATATACGAAGACCTTCTCGGCTGCCCTAACTTCTCTCTGGTCGAGACCGTAAGCAGCGTCTACGCTCTTGCCGGCGAGATGAGGCAACGATGCAGGCAGGCGGCCCAAAGCCTTAAGACGCCGGACGCGATTCACATCGCGGCAGGCCATCTGGTCGGTGCCAACGAGATATGGACAACGGACAAAGCACTAGTCAACAAGAGCAAGTCCGGCATGCTCGTTCAAACACCGGTGGTTTTCCCCTATGTGAAGCAGGCCAGAATGGTATTTGACGATGATGAACGTTGAATCAGGGGGCAGCCATTGAGCGATCTCATTGCGGTACGTAAGCCGGCAGACGAATCCGCGAAACTGGAACAGGCCATCTCCGCAAACCTGAGAGGGCTGGGCTATGGCGGGTGAGTGGAGGACAAAAAAATTCGGCGAATGGGCTCATCGTGTAAGCGATGTCGTTCAACCAGAAAGAATGGCAGCAAACTCACCATACATCGGTCTCGAACATATTGTCGAAAGTGGCCTTTGCCTGAATGGTTTCTCGTCTGCTGCCGAGGCAACAAGCGCCAAGATTCTGTTTCGAAGCGGCGATGTTCTATTTGGAAAACTGAGGCCGTATTTTCGCAAGGTGGTGCGACCCAGGTTTGATGGCATTTGCTCTACAGATATTTGGGCTGTCCGGGCGAAAGATGAAGTGGATCAAGGTTTCCTGTTCTACCGCATGGCATCGCAGGAGTTTGTGGATAAGTCAATGGAGGCCAGCAAAGGTACCCACATGCCTCGAGCCGACTGGAGTCACCTCTCAGAATGGAA
>JBBROJ010000043.1:0-36534 GCA_038229495.1 Chthonomonadales bacterium | reverse complement strand
GAGGGGTTGCATAATGAGGGGTTGCATAATGAGGGGTTGCATAATATTGTATAATAAAATGTACCCCGCTCTTGCTGAGGCATGAGCTATGAGACCGCCTTCGGGCGGTCTCCGCTGTTTTGGAGCCCGTCTTGAAGGTTTGGATCTACGTGGATGGATTCAACCTTTATAACGGCGCTCTACGCGGTAAACCCTACAAATGGCTCGACCTCCTTAAGTTCTCCGAGAGCCTCCTCCCGAACGATGACATCGAACATATCAAGTATTTCACCGCGCTCGTCGATTCTCGCGTAAACGACCCAGAACAGCCCTACCGGCAGATGACTTATTGGCGGGCGCTGCGGACGCTGGATTGCGTGGACAATATCCAGGGCAGATTTCTGAGTAAGCGTGCCTGGATGCCGGAAGCCGCTTCCGTGGAGCAGTTGAAGGCTGAGGCCGAGGCCGGTATCGACGTGACCAAAGCCAAGCCGAATATGGTAGAAGTCTTCCGGTCTGAGGAAAAGGGTACTGACGTGAACCTGGCCGCTCACCTTATCCATGACGCCCATTTGGATCGATTCGAAGCCGCATTGATCGTTTCCAATGGTTCGGACTTGCAGGAATCGATTCGCATCGTGAAAGAAGAGGTCGGCAAGATTGTTGGCGTGTATACTCCGCACCGCGAGCGATCGAATGTCGAACTTCGGAACACGGCAAGCTTCTTCCGAGAGATCAAGCGTATTCACCTCCGAAATAGCCAGTTTACTTCACCGCTGACTGACGCAAAAGGTACGTTTGAAACGCCTCGAAACTGGTGAGGGGGCAGATTATTTCGGACCGGCGACAATCCTAACCCGAATTATTCGTAAATCCCGCATAGGGAGCAAACGCCGCCAAATACCGCAGCGATGCACCCTATGCAGTGTATGTCGCCCAACGACCCAACGACCCTTCACGCCTTGTAGATGGGCAGTTTCCACGGCTTGCGGTATTCGCGATAGTAGGATTGGGTATCGCGTCCCGCCTTGCCCACGAGGTCCATCTTGCTCTTGTCCCAGCGCACCGATTCACCCGCCAGATAGGCCACGTTGGCGAGGTGGCAGACGATGGTGGTCTGCGCCATGGATGCGAGGTTGGAGCGCGGCTGCTCACGCGTCTTCACGCAGTCGAGCCAGTTCTGCCAGTGGTCAGTGGTCGGCGGAGCCGGCTCCTTCTTGATCTCCTCGTCATACGGAGCCACGATCTTCCAGCCGCCCCGCCAGACGCGCAGAACCTTGCCGTCCGCGCTGACAAACTCCGATCCGTGGTCGGGACGACCCATGATGTCGCGGCCCGTTTCCCAGTGCAGCACGAAGTCGGGGTCCTTGAACCGCATGATGGTCTGAATCGTGTCCGGCGCGGTGCGGCCGTCATCCGGGTAGGCGAGCTTGCCCCCGAATGAGGAGACATCGGTGGGCATCGGCATGTCGGTCGTGGGGGTCATTCCCAGCAGGCAGATATCCATCATGTGCACGCCCCAGTCGCCCGTCATGCCGGTGCCGTAGTTCAGCCACCAGCGCCAGTTTTGGTGAACGTGATTCGGGGAATAAGGCAGCATCGCGGAGGGGCCCGTCCACATATCGTAGTCGAGCGTGGAGGGAATGGGCTGCGCGACGATCTTGCCGGGCTGGAACGCATCCGTCTTCCATGCGCGGACGGTAGTAATTTTGCCCAGCTTGCCGGAGCGGACGTAGGCAAGGGCGTCCGTGAACTCGCGCGTGGATCGCTGCCACGTTCCCACCTGAACGATTCGCTTGAAGCGCTTCACCGCAGCGTCCATCGCCTTCGCTTCGATGATGTCGTGGGAGATGGGCTTCTCGCAGTAGGCGTCCTTGCCGGCTTCGCAGGCCATGATGAGCGGGATTGCGTGCCAATGGTCGGGAGTGCCGACGATAACGGCATCAATATCCTTCCGCTCAAGAATCTTGCGGAAGTCCTTGTAGGTGTCGGGTCGCTTGCCGTACTTCGCTTCGACGTCCTTGATGTCGTTTGGCATCCGGCTGTCGTCCACATCACACAGCGCAGCGACCTGCACTTCGGATTTGCCCATAAGGTTCCGCATGTTGGCGGCTCCCATGCCTCCGCACCCGATGAGACCCAGAACCAGCTTGTCGTTCGCCCCGACGCGCCTCGGCTTCGAGGTTGTCTCCGCGTGTACCGGCAGGATGCTCCATGCATTGGCCGCCGCCCCAACGCCCAGCGCGGCAAACGCCTTACCCGTATTCCCAAGAAGCTCCCGTCGCGAGAGCCTGTCTCCGCCTTCAGTCATGCTCGTCTCCCTTCAATGCAAACCAGTTTCCGGATGTGCATTTCCCCGTGGACGCTCGCTGTTCCTACCACGGGTTCGGCTTGACTGTGAATCAGAGCGCCATTCCACAGGAGTCCGGGGCCGTTCACGCGAAATAGTGGGTATGGCACCGGGTTCGAGCGAGATTCAGGCACAGAAGGCGGAGCGCAAGCGAGCGGCGGCGGCACGCGCTGTTGACTACGTTCAGGCCGGGATGGCGGTTGGGCTGGGAACCGGCTCAACCGCCAGATTCGTGGCGGAGGAGATCGCGCTCCGGCTCGCCGATGGCCGCGTGCGCGATATCATATGCATACCGACATCGGAGGGGACGCGCGCCGTCGCGGAGGCTCTTGCGATTCCGCTCACTACCCTGGAGGAGCGCACCATCCTCGATATAGCTATTGACGGCGCCGACGAGGTGACCCCAAATCTCGACCTCGTAAAAGGGGCCGGCGGCGCGCTCCTACGAGAGAAAATTGTTGCCGCGAGCGCCGCGCTATTCGTGGTCGTGGTGGACGATTCGAAACTGGTGAACCGGCTTGGCGAAAAGGCATCCGTGCCCATTGAGGTCGTGCGCTTCGGGTGGAAGACGCACCTGCCGGCCATTCGGAATCTCGGCGGACAACCGAAGCTGCGCGTCACGCCCTCCGGCGAGCCGTTCATTACCGACGAGGGTCATTTCATTCTGGACGCCCGGTTCAACCGAATCGAAAATCCCGTGACGCTGGAGTCTGCGCTGCGCCGGCGCGCGGGCGTGGTGGAGACGGGCCTCTTTCTCGGCATGGCCCATATCGTCGCGGTCGGGACCGCTGACGGAGTCGAGATTCTCAAGCCGGATTGGCCATTATTAACATTATGAACGTAATGAAGATAATGTGGCGTTAGTGTGCCGCCGGCGCGCGAGGGAATGAAGTGACGATGAATTCGTGGCTGGAGGGCTTGCGGCCAATCGTCCTACCGGCGGCGAACGAGGGAATGAATTCCCTCGCTGGAGGGCCTGCGGCCAGTCGTCCTGCCGGACGAAAAACTCTTATGACTATCTTTGCTGCCATTCTCGGCGTTGTTCTCCTCATCGTGGTCCTCTCAGACACGTTCGAAACGATCATCCTCCCGCGCAGCGTTACGCGCAAGCTCCGCTTGACAAAGCTCTTCTATCAGGCGTTCTGGCGATTTTGGTCCGCCCTCGCGCGAGGCGTTCGAAGCGACCGGCGCAGGGACTCTCTGTTGAGCTATTTCGGCCCCCTTTCGCTCATTCTTCTGCTGGCGCTCTGGGCGATATGCTTGATGCTCGGTTTTGCGCTCGTGCAGTGGGGACTGGGCGTACCGCTGGCCACAACCGATCCGAATCCGGGATTTGGGACTTATGTTTATATGAGCGGCGTCACGCTATTCACGCTGGGCTTCGGCGACGTCACTCCGCACGATGGAGCGGGCCGCGCCATCGCTGTTATCGAGGCGGGGGTAGGCATTGGATTCCTGGCCGTCGTCATCGGCTACCTCCCCGTCATCTATCAGGCATTCTCCCGGCGGGAAGTTGGAATCTCGCTTCTCGATTCGCGCGCGGGTTCGCCGCCCACAGCCGGCGAGCTTATTCGACGCCATGCCAGAGCGGGCCGCATGGATTCGCTGGCAGACCTCCTGAAGGAGTGGGAGCGATGGTCCGCCGACATTCTGGAGAGCCACCTTTCCTATCCGGTTCTCACCTTTTACCGCTCTCAGCATGACCGCGAATCGTGGCTCGCCGCGCTCACGGCCATTATCGACGCCTGCGCGCTTCTGCCCTACTGTCATGCCCTGGAACGAAACGGGGGCAAGGGGGGCGAGGAAAGCAGCGATTCTTCGTGGTGCGGCCCCGTCCGCTGGCAGGCGCAGCTTACGTTTGCCATGGCCCGGCATACTCTGATCGATCTCGCGCTCATCCTGAACATCCCGCCCTCTACAGTCGGTATCGAGCGGCTGCCCGCTCAAACCTGGGAAAGCCTGTCCTCCGAGCTCGCCGCCGCCGGTCTTGCGCTTGCCCCGGATGCCGAACCGGCCCTGGCACGCGTCCGGCTTCAGTATGAGCCCTACGTCATTGCGCTGGCGGACCGCCTAATGCTGACTCTTCCTCCCTGGCTTTCCGAAGAGAACACCGCGGACAACTGGGAAACCAGCGCCTGGGACAACGCGCATCATTTTTAGGGATGAGGCGATGAGGCAATGAGGCGATGAGGCGATGAAGCGATGAAGCGTGAGGCGTGAGGCGTGAGGCGAAACGACCCAACGACCCAACGACCCAAAGACCCAACGGAGGCGCCGTGCAGACTACCCGTACTACTCTCGGTGACAACTGGCGATTCACGGAGTTGAATCCTCGCGGCGGTTGGTCCGGCAGCGATTTGGATTGGATGCCCGCGCAGGTCCCCGGTCACGTGCACCTGGACCTCATGCGTAACGGCGTCATCGAGGATCCGTTCCATCGCATGGCCGAGCGGGCATGCGCATGGGTGGACGAGACCGACTGGGTTTATGAGACGACCTTCCGTGTTGATGGGCCGCCCGCTCATGCATATCTGCTCTTCAAGGGACTCGACACAATTGCCGAAATTACTTTGAACGGTGAGGAGCTGGGCCGGACGGACAATATGTTCATCCCGCACGAGTTTCCCGTCGGCGGTCGGCTCAGGCGGGGCGACAACACGCTTCGGATCATATTTCGGTCCGCGCTTCGGGTGGGGCGGGAGCGCTGTGCCGAGTGGATGGCCCACTGTTCCTCCGAAGACACGCTGCCCGATACCAATTGGGCGCGGTGGGGACCGCGCTCGTTCGTGCGCAAGGCGCAGTATATGTACGGCTGGGACTGGGGTCCGGAGCTTGTTTCGTGCGGCATCTGGCAGCCCGTCGAGCTGGTCACCGTGCCAATCGCCCGAATCCTCGATTGGCGTTACGACGTGGAGTTCACGGATGACAATGCGGTCGTCACGATCACTGCGGAAGTGGAACGCGCGCCGGGACAAGGGGAGATCGAGGCATATTTCCTGCCAGGAATGGTATTCGATGGCAACGGCACGGAAGATGACGTTGGCGCAGGAATCGGGTGCGGGCCGGTCACGGTTCCTGCTGGCGAAGGCAGGCATGTTGTCTCGGCAGTGCTGGAGATTGATTCCCTCAAGATTTGGAACCCCAACTCAGGCGACGAAGAGTCGAGCCGGGCAAACCTCTATTCGCTGCAGCTGAGCGTCTATTCGTCGGACGAACCCTTCGATACCAGCAATCAGCGAATCGGTCTCAGGAAGGTAGAGCTGCGGCGTGATCCCGATCCTGACGGGTTGGGGCAAGAGTTTCGCTTTCGAGTTAATGGGTGCGATGTCTTCGCGAAGGGAGCCAACTGGATTCCATCGCACTCCTTACCTTCGGTGCTGGCATCGGATAAGTTTGGCGGCCTTACATTCCAGGAGGTCCAGAACCGTACCGAGAGAGAAGCGGATATTCGCGTCGCAAACCTGGTAAAGGCAGCCGCTGATGCCGGGATCAACATGCTGCGCGTATGGGGTGGCGGCGTTTACGAGAGCCGGCATTTTTATGATCTGTGCGACCAGCACGGAATCCTCGTCTGGCAGGACTTCCCGTATGGATGCGCCTACTACCCCGACAAGGCTGAGTACGCCGAAGCGGCCCGAATCGAGGCGACCGCCGCCGTCAGGCGAATCCGCAATCACCCCTGCCTGGCGCTCTGGTGCGGAAACAATGAGAACGCCGAGATGTTCCACGACCAGTGGGGCAAAGCGGAAGGGGTAACCGCTCCGCGCTATCTGGGCGAGCATATTTACCACGAAATTCTGCCTGCCGTGGTTGCCGCCGAAGACCCGAAAACTCCCTACTGGCCCTCCTCTCCGTGGTCCGGAACATCCGAAATCGACCCGCAGTCTGAAGACTACGGCGACCGGCACAACTGGAATGTATGGCACACCAAGGGGAAGACAATGGAAGGCGTGCCGCCGGGAGACTGGCCGAACTACCTGCTCGACCGCGGTCGATTCTCGTCCGAGTTCGGGTTCTCGGCATCGTGCGGGCTGAACGCCTGGGAGAAGTGCACCGCGCCGGAAGACCGATGGCCTCGCTCGCCGGTGGTCCGCTGGCACGACAAGACACGCAAGGGTTACGACAAATATCTGGAGTATATCGGGCTGCACTTTCCGGAACCCCGGACGCTGGAGGACCTCGTTTACTTCAGCCAAGCAAACCAGGCGGAGGCCCTGAAGTGCGGAATCGAGCACTGGCGTCGTAATAAAGGCCGATGCTGGGGAACGCTTTTCTGGCAGCTCAATGACTGCTGGCCCGTACAGTCGTGGTCGGTCATCGATTCGGAGATGGACCCAAAGGCGGCCTATTTCGCCTGCAAGCGGTTCTACGCTCCGCTGCTTGTTTCGCTCGTACGGAACGGGGACACGGTGGAGGCGCACCTGACCAACGACCTGATGGACGACATTCAGGGCGAGCTGACGATCACCGTTGAAACGTTCGACGGCGACCTGCTGACCAGCGAGGCATTCGACGGCTTTGTGCACGCGAACAGCGCCGCAAACGCGGGAGAAATCTCAATGGCCTCGATGAAGGGGCATGAGCGCGACGTTTATGTTTACGCTCGCTTCGAACCTTACTGGGAGGTCGGCGTGAAGCAGGCTGAAAATCTTTTGTTCCTGGCCGAGCCAAAAGACCTCCGCCTGTCCGACTCCGGCTTGACGGTTTCCCTGGAAGCGTCTGGCCGCCGCTCCATCGCGCTCACGATTGCGGCAAAACGGTTCGCCCCCTATGTCTGGTGGCGTTTGAGCGGAGTCGTCGGAGACACTCGCGCCGACAACTTCTTCCACCTCCGCGCCCATGAATCGCGCACGATTCTTATCGATCGCGGAGACGCTGTCAAGACGGCCGACGACGCGCGTGGCCGTCTCTCAATTCGCTCGCTCTAACAAGGAAGGTTCAGCAAACGCCACGGGCAGGATCCCTCCGGCATTGAAAGCTAGAGGGCTACGCCAGACGCCACGGGCAGGATCCCCGTGGCTAGACGGCTACGCCAGAAACCCTGCTAAAGCAGGCTGCGGATCGTGCGTTGACGTGGATGCAGCCCGCTTTAGCGGGGTTCCAATGGGTATCGTTGGCAACCACGGGGATTTTAGCCCCTGGCAGAGTCGTTGCGGAGCGATCCACTCTCTCAGAAACTGAACTCATACCTGTTATCAGTTCGGTTGACAGTCGAGCGACGCTTCCTGTATACTGTACTCGTTATAATACTGGCTCACGTCATTCCTTAATGCCGCGTATTATCACCTCCTGACAAATATCACAAACATCTCCAGGGCCTGGACGAAAGAGGTACGCACTTTTTTGGATAAGATTTATATACAGGGCGGCAAGCGGCTCACCGGACGCGTGCGGACCAGCGGAAGCAAGAACTCCACGGTGGCGATCATGGCGGGCGCGATATTGGCCGAAGAGCCGGTCACGCTGCGCAATGTTCCTCGCATAACCGATACGCACACCATGGTCGAGCTGCTGAATTCGCTCGGAGCGCCAACCCGCTGGCTGGACGAATCGTCCGTTCTCATTGACGCCTCAAACATCCTATGGACGGAAGCTCCCTACGAACTGGTCCGCAAAATGCGGGCCTCTTTTCATGTTCTTGGGCCTCTGCTTGCCCGCTTCGGCCATTCCCGCGTTCCAGTTCCCGGAGGATGCAACATCGGCGCGCGGCCCGTCAACTACCATATCGAGGGGTTGAAGCGCTTTGGCGCGCAAATGCATCTCGACCACGGAGTCTACACGGCCGAAGCCCCGAAGCTGCATGGCGCGAACATCTACTTCGATTCTCAAAGTCCCGGCGCGACGGAGCACCTGATGACCGCCGCCGCTCTCGCGCACGGCACGACCGTAATGGAGAACTGCGCAACCGAGCCGGAGGTCGTCGACCTCGCCAACTTCCTCAATACGCTTGGCGCGCGCGTGAAAGGCGCGGGAACGACGACACTCACAATTCATGGTGTTGGCCGGCTTCACGGGGGCGAGTACACAGTAATATCGGATCGCATGGAGGCGGCCACTTTCGCGGTGGCGGCAGCGATTACGGGCGGGGATGTCGTCATTGACAATATTAATATGGACCACCTGAAGCCGGTTACGAGCAAGCTGTTGGAAGCGGGAGTTGAACTGACGGAAGGCAAGCACGGCCTGCACGTACGCGCTAACGGGCGTACCAGGGCCGTGGATATTCGCACGGTTCCCTACCCAGGGTTTCCCACCGACATGCAGCAGCCGTTCGCGGCCCTGTTGAGCGTGGCGGACGGCACGTCCGTCATTACGGAGACCATCTACGAGAATCGGTTCGGATATGTCAATGAGCTCGTGCGGATGGGCGCAAACGTAACGGCGGAGGGCCGGACGGCTGTAATCAAGGGTGTCGAGAGGCTTACCGGCGCGGAGGTGCTGGCTACGGACCTACGGGCGGGCGCGGCCCTGTTGTGCGCCGGGTTGGCGGCGGAAGGCGAAACGGAGATGTCCGGCATTCAGCATCTAGATCGCGGCTATGAAAACGTCGTGACCAAGCTGCAAGCCCTGGGCGCGACCATCTCGCGCGGCAAAGACGGAGATCGCGGGGGGACACGCGTTTGTTCTCTCTAACTCCGGAAATCGGAGTTGACCTCGGCACGGCCAACATCCTCGTCTATGTCCGCGGCAAGGGAATCGTGCTGCGCGAGCCCAGTGTCGTCGCTATCTCCACAACCACCAAAAAGGTACTCGCGGTCGGCGAAGAGGCCCGCCTGATGATCGGGCGCACGCCGGGCAACATCGTAGCGATCCGGCCCATGTCGGAGGGCGTAATCGCGGATTACACTACTACGGAGCGTATGCTGGAGCATTTGATTCGCAAGGTCGTAGGTCATAAGCGCTTCTTCAAGCCGCGCGTACTGATCTGCGTGCCCTCCGGCGTCACGAGCGTCGAGCGGCGGGCAGTGATACAGGCGGCGAAAGAGGCGGGCGCGGGGGTCGCATACACCATCGAGGAGCCCATGGCGGCGGCCATCGGCGCGGGACTGCCCATCTCGACGCCCGGTGGCAACATGGTCGTAGACATCGGCGGCGGGACCACGGACATTGCGGTCATATCGCTCGAAGGTATATGCATATCGCGCAGCCTTCGCGTGGGCGGCAACAAGATGGACGAGGTTATCATGCGCCACATCAAGAGCGCGTACAACCTTATGATTGGGGACCGTACCGCCGAAGAGATAAAGATTAAAATCGGCTCGGCCTTTCCGCTTGAGCAGGAGTTTGCAATGGACGTGCGCGGGCGCGACCTGGTTGCCGGCCTGCCGCGTACCGTGCAGGTCAGCAGCGAGGAGATTCGCGAGGCCCTGTCGGAGCCGGTTACACAGATCGTCGAGCGCGTGAAGGCTGTTCTCGAACAGACGCCGCCGGAGCTCAGCGCGGACATTATCGAGCGCGGTATATGGCTGACCGGGGGCGGCGCGCTGCTGAGAGGTTTGGACAAGCTCTTGGCTGCGGCAACGGACATTCCCACGTACGTGGCGGAAGACCCGCTGTCGTGCGTAGCCATCGGTACAGGCCGGGCGCTGGAAGAGCTTCGCGCAATCAGCCGGAGCGAAAGCGGACAGATAGTATCCGGGTAGGTGATTCCCGCCGCAAGAGCTCGAAAGGAAGCCGATGAAACTGGCCTCTGCAATTCTCACAATGACCGCGGCCATTTCTATTTTGCCCGCGTGTCGAGCGGTTTCTGCTGCTATTGTCGCTTCTGCCGCTTACCCCGTTGCCGACATGCCTCCGGGGCATTGGGCCGCGGCTTCCGTGGACAAAGTCATCGCGCTTGGCGTCATGACCGCGACGGGGAGCAGATTCGACGGCAGCCGGAAGGTGACGCGCGTTGAGCTGGCGAACACGCTGGCTCGCTTTGCGATGGCGCTCGAGAAGGGGGCGTGGCAACCGTCGCCCGCTTCGCCGGTTCGTACTAAGCAGCCGCCCGAAACGTCCTGGTCCGGTACGGCTGTAACACGCTATGAGCTTGCCGCACTGCTGGATCGGGTCGGAAAGAACGTGGGGCAGGGACTGCCGAAACCGGGCGGCAAGACGTTCGGCGCATCGGAGGCGCTGCCGCCCGCCGACATCAGCAAAGTTCCCGGATCCAGCGCCGCTTACGATTCGCTCGCCTATCTGGTCAAGAATCGTATGGTATGGGGGAATTCCATACTCCTGAAACCCGGCGACGCTCCCGTTACCGGCAAAGACGTCGTAATGGCCGTTGCAATGACTATCTCGGGGCTGGCCGACCGCCTGACCGACGAGCCGCAGAACCGTCCAGACCTCGGCGAACCTCCCGGACACAAGCACGACAAGTGACGGTAGTCCGGACGACAATTTGGAACGTATTCTCACGCCCCGACGGGCTCGAACCGTCGGGGCGTTCGCATGCGCCCGCACAACGCCGTTCGCGGGTATGCCAAGCGGTGCATGTTAGCAGATGGTTGTCGAGTGGCACTTGTTGTATCTGTTCAGTCTCGATGAGAATCGCCGGCGCGACGCCACGGGCAAAATCCCCGTGGCTAGACGGCTACGCCAGAAACCCTGCTAAAGCAGGCCGCGGATCGTGCGTTGACGCGGAGGCAGCCCGCTTTAGCGGGGTTCCAATGGGTAGCCGCGGGGTTTTAGCCCGTGGCGGAGTCGCTGCGGAGCGATTCACTCTCACTCAAACTGAACTGTTACCACGTGTTGTGTGTCGCATGTTAGCAGACGGTTGTCAGGTATAATCAAGCCCATGAGCGACTGCGAATCGACAACTCAGCATGCGGCGCGTGCCGAAGAGCATGGACTCCGCGCGGAGCAGTTCCTCCGTGACCTGAACTCTCTCTTTGCCGAGGCCGTTCGCACTGGCGGAGACCAGGCATTCTTGCAGCGGACCCTGGATGCCTGCGTGCGGGCCGTGCGCGGGCGGCGTGGGTTTCTCGCGCTCGTGCACTACGAATCCGGCGAGGTGGAGGTCTGCAATACCAGCGGCGAGGGCTGGTCGGATCTTGGGCGCAAGATGCGCCTCCATCTGGCCCAGGAGACGAGCCGGGGCATTACCGGACATGTCGCGCTGACGACTCAGCCCTACGTCACGGGCGACGTGGATTCAGATCCCTACTACCTGCGCTATTTTGACGACGTGAAGAGCGAGATAGCGATGCCGGTGCTGGGGCCGAACGGCCAGACGCGCGGAATTATCAATATCGACAGCGAGCGGCCCAACGCTTTCGATGCCGACGATATGGCGCACCTTGCGGCGCTGGCGCAGGCCGCGGCGATCGCCCTGGGAATCGAAGGGTTTAGAAGCCGTGAAACGGCGCTTATCGAGATCGGCAAGACCCTTACTACAACCCTGGATATCGAATCGCTGATGAACAAAGTCGTCGCCATGACGGCGGAAGCGATCCGATTCGAGGACTGCTCGGCATTCCTTATCGACGCGCAGACGGATCACCTCATCCTGAAGGCAACACGCGGGCCGCTAGCGGACAAAATCGGCGCAGCGGCATATCACGTTGGCGATGGGATTACAGGATGGGTTGCCAAATATGGCGAGCCGGTACGCATGGAGGATCCGCAGTCCGATCCGCGCTGGCGGGGGCGGTTGAATGAGCTGACCACCGACGAGATAGGCGCGTTCCTGGCGGTGCCGATCATCAGCCGGAACAAGATTGTCGGCGTGCTAAGAGTGGTGCGAAGGAAGTCGCACGCTCCCTGGTTCTCGAATCGCTTCACGGAGACGGACGAGCGCGTTCTGCTGACGATTGCCAGTCAGCTTGGCGCGGCCGTAGAGAATGCCAGGAGCCATGCCCGGCTTGTCCGTTCCGAGCGCATGGCGGCATGGGGCGAGCTGTCGGCGCGCTCCGCGCATATGATCGGCAACAGGACTTTCGCGCTCAAAGGCGATCTAAATGAGCTTACCTATCTTATGGGCACTCTCGCGGAGAGCGAGCAGCGGCGCGAGATCATTTCTATCGTCGAGAGCATGGGGCGCGGCATCGAGCGGCTGGAAGAGATACTGCGCGAGTTCCGCGATTTCGTGGTCGCGACACAGCTGCACGCAGCGGAATGCGACATTAACACCATTGTCCAGGAGGCGGTGGAGGAGACGTTCCCCCGGCGGTCGAAGGTGCGGTTGAAGCTGGTGTTGGGAGAAGGGATTCCGCTGCTGTCTTGCGATGAGAAGAAGTTGAAGCGCGCTTTCTCGGAGCTAATCGAGAACGCGGTCAGCTTTCAGCCGGAGGGTGGCGAGGTCCGCATATCCAGCAGCCTGCTCAGCCCGGAGGAGCGCGCTACTGAGCGGCTTGCGCATGGCCGGGAATACGTACAACTCGAGTTCGCGGATAAGGGACCCGGCGTTGCCGGCGAAATGAAGGAAAAGATATTCCTGCCGTTCTTTACGTCGCGTGTCAAGGGAATGGGGCTTGGTTTGAGCATCGTGAAAGGAATCGTGGAGGCGCATCAGGGGTTGCTTCGCGAAACCGGCAAACCCGGAAAAGGGGCGCGTTTCGTCATCTTCCTGCCGCTTGGGAATCAGGAAAACGGGTCAGCCTGATCGAATCGGCGCATGTTTACATGTGATCTTTATTATTGCAGTTGAGTGATAGGAGATAAAATGTCGCGACTACTGGTTGTGGACGATGAAGACGAGGTGCGCGCGGCGCTGAAGCGGCGGCTGGAGCGCGAGGGTTACGATGTAACTACGGCGTCCAGCGCAGGCGACGCGGTCGAGGTCATACAGTCGCAGAGTCCCTCTTTCGATGTCGTGGTAACCGACATGTCGATGGAGGAGACGAACAGCGGCCTGAAAGTGCTTCAGGACGCCATCGCGCACGACATATTTACCGAGGTCATCGTTTTGACGGCGTACGGCAATGTGGCGAACGCGGTTGAATCGATGCGGCGCGGCGCGTTTGACTACCTTGAGAAGAACGTTCCCGGCGTGGACATTTACGAGCTGCTGGCGTTGAAGGTTGGCCAGGCAATGGAGCGGCGCAGGTCTGCCATAAGCACCGTGCGCCGTCTGGAAGAGTACGCCATTCGCCAGGTGCAATAAGTTGCTGCGAGTCCGTGGTGACTGCGTTACAGATCACACCTGCCAGCCGATCAGGGCTGCTTACAGATCGGCCAGGAAGTCGAATATGCGATCGTTGCAGCCCGGCAGCGCTTCATGCCCGAAGTCGGGATAGAGCAGCAGGCGTTTCCGGGACGCAATTCTGTTGTAGGCGGCAAACTGAGTCGAGGGCGGGCAGATCGCGTCCATGAGGCCGACCGCCATCATAACCTCAGCCCGAATTTGATGCGCCAGGTGCTGCACGTCGATGTAGCCGAGCCGCGTCCATATCTCTTCTTCGCGCTCGTGGAGAGGATCGTACATTCGGAAGAAGGACCGCAGCTCCTCGTAGGCTCCGGCAGCGAGGTCCATCTCCCAGACGCGACGGTAGTCGCAGAGGAAGGGGAAGACCGGCGCGGCCTTCTTCAATCGTGGGGTCAGCGCGGCGCAGGCGAGCGTAAGCCCGCCGCCCTGTGATCCGCCCGTCGCTCCGACCCTGTCTCCATCCACCTCCGGCAGCCCCATGACAATTCGAGCAAGCTGCGCCGTATCCAGGTAGATTTGCCGGTACAACAGATTCTCCGGGCTCTGATCCAAGCCGCGAATGATATGTCCTCTGTGCGTATTCCCCCGGTGACCGCCGGTATCTTCGGACAGCCCGCCCTGCCCCCGGCAGTCCAGCGCGGCCACGCAGAACCCCTGCGCGACGTAGTTCAGCTTGTCAGACCAGTCGCCACTCGATCCGGAATACCCGTGGAACATCAACACCGCCGGATGCGTCTCCCCGATGTGCTTCGGTCGAAGGTACTTCGCATGTATGCGGGCGCCGCCCACGCCCGTAAAATAGAGGTGGAAGCATTCCGCGAAGGGCGCGTTCAACACATGGGGAACCAGCTCGCCCTCGTGGTCGATAGCCTCCATTTCCGCGATAGCGGAATCCCAGAAGCTGTCCATATCCGCCGGACGGGGATTCCGTCCCTTGTATTTCTGAAGCTCCTCCAGCGGCATATCGATCAGCGGCATGCAATCCTCCGAAGGGCAATTTAACCACGGGGGACACGGGGAACGGCGGGAAAGTCAAACTCTCTGTCTGTTGGATTACCCGTGTCCCCCGTGCTCCCCGTGGTTCAAAATTCACTTTCTTTCGCTTGTCAGCTCCCAGCGGTCGTTGAAGAATCCGGCGTCCACGATCTTGCCGGGCCAGCGCGAGTTAGGCGGAGTAGTAATGTCGACCACGGTCCAATCCGGCAGCTTGGGAACCTGCCGCGCGTTGTTGAGGTAGTCATATTCGCGGAAGGTGAATCCGCTGTTCAGGACCACGTAGCGCTTCGGGTTGAGCGGGTTGGGGAAGATTAGAATCGGCACGTGCGAGGCTGCCGCGTAAGTCTGCCCGCCGACGTGAACCCCCTGCGCATCCCAGCGAATCGGAAGCTTATCCACGATTCGGGCCAGGACTTTGTTGCTCGACGGATCGCCCCAGAGGACCAGATTGCAGGCGGCAATGTCGGCATCGGAGACATCGGTATCGGGCTTTACGCGCGCTTCGCCCCGGAACTGCTTGCGCCAGTGATCGATGGCGTGCGCCTGCTCCTTTTCCACCCATTGCCCGACCTGCGGATTCACCGCAGTCCCCGTGGGACGGACCATCAGGAAGCTGTCCATGAAGGCGTCGTCGATGGGACCCTGTAGACCGGGCCGCTTTCGGAGCGTACCGTCATCAGTCGAATCGACCACGGTCCACTTCGCGCCGTTCTTGCGGAAGTGAGCGGTCCAGGAGCGGTCGGTCTGGACCGCCGGAGCATCGAGCTTCTGACCGTCCAGCACTACGCGCGGCTTGCGCGTGGTGTCCAGCGGGCAGGTTCCCGGCTCCATGTGGAACGTGAGGGCGTTGATGTTGCGCGTGGTTGCGCTGACCTCGGACATCTCGTCGGGCGCTTTGAGGCCGGCGGCTTCTCCCCTCGCGCGCAGCGCCTTCAAATCGAACAGGCTGGCATCGATTCGCGCGCGTTCCCAGTGCTTCTCCAAGCCGTCGAGCGTCACCCAGAACATTTTGTTGTACCGCAGCGTCCAGGTTGTAAATCGAACTACCGGCGGAACGGGATTGCGGCCAACCTCGGCCAGGGCGTCGATTCGTCGATTCACCTCGCGCTTCGCATTTGCCTCGTAAAAGTGGCCCGCGCCCGGCCCGATGATGTGGGTCAGCTCCATGTTCTCCTTCGCGAGAGCTTTGACCATCATGTCCGCCGCCTGCTTCTGGCTGTCCTTTTCGCCGCTGTAGGCGACGGTGGGCAGGTTGAATAGGTTGACCGCGTAATCGGTGCAGTCATAGATGTGCCATAGCTTCTGCTCGAACCACGTAGGCTTCAGCGTCTCGTTCTGGAATACTTTGAGAAAATCGGCGGTCTCGGAGAACCCCGCGCCGGGCGCTGCGGCGGCCCAATCCCCCGCGTAGTGGACGGCGAACTGCCAGCAGGCCGCGCCCCCCATGGAAAATCCGCGCACGATGATTCGGTTCTCGTCGATTGGGTAGCGCGTCTTAACGCTGTCGAGCGCTTCCAGCAGATCGATTTCGCCCGCGAGCTTGTTGGCGTTGCAGTATCGGCCATAGAGGTGGAGAACGATGGTGTTGGGGGGCGTGAACTCGCCGGGATTCCGCTGCCGATCGTTGATGAAGTTCAACTCGCTCAGGGTTTCGCCCCGGCCATGGAACCAGCAGTCCGTGCGGTAGCGGTGGGGAGCAGTGGGCGAGTAGCTTGGCGGAATCACGAGTCCGTACGGCTGAACCGAGCCGTCGATCCTGGAGACGTAGCCCCGCGCGACGAGACCGGTCTGCGTGGTCCACGGCGCGCCGCCATCTCGCATCTGCTTCGCCCGGTCCATGCCCTGCCGAAGGAGGTCCTTGGCGACGCCGATTTCGCGGGGGTTGAAGAACTCGTTATTGGCAAGAGCGTAGCGGGCGGCGTTGTGATATATTTGAACGTCCGGCAAAAGGTCGAGCATTGCGGGCTTATTCTTCAGCAGGCCCCGAAGGTCGTCGATTTCTCGTCCCAGCGCGGCGATTCCCTGCTCCAGCTCCGCGCGATCCGAATCGGGCACGGGCACTCCGGGCGGCGGGACGGGGCGCACGTTATCGACGCGGTTGTCACCCTGGCCATCGGCCAGCGCGGCGAGATCTGCGGTCGAGCCAAGCAGGAGAAGGGTGAGAGCGGCTATGGGGACGAAGCGGAATGGGTGATTCATGCTGGATGCTCTCTCCTCTGAGAAGACTGGTTTCCGTTGGGTAAGAGTGCAGTTCGTCGCAGAGGGCGGTGATCCCTCCGCGTTTCGCGGCGCGGCCAAATCAAAAGCCACAGTGTAGGCGTGTCCGGCCTGGGCGGTCCAGCTTGCACGGCGGAATCTTCTGTCGTCAGACGTATGGCCCGACTGCTATCCCTCACTGCGCGAATCTTCTGCCCTTTTGGGATACGGAGGCAGCAAGGAGCGTTGGCGCTCGCCGCGGCATTCTCCGTGCCCGCCTTTGCTACCCTATGGTACAATGGATTCAGGAGGGACTCTTGCCATGATTTCCAAGCCGATTGAAATTGAAGGCACAGCAGAAGAGATTGCAGCGCAGCTTCCGCGCTGGCGCGGCCGGCGAGTGCGTCTCTCCGTTCTGCCCGACAGCGTCGACATTGCCGCCAACACAGATCCGCGCTCAATCGAAGAAAAGATTGCCGCTATCATGGCTGAAGTTCCGGAAGAGGATTGGGCGAAACTGCCGCCTGACCTGTCCGACAACCTGGACCACCATATCTACGGCGCGCCCAAACAGTGATGACGGTCTTTGCCGATACTCTCTATTGGGTCGCGATCGCCAACCCGCGCGATTCATGGCACCAGCCTGCAAAGGATGCAAAACAAGGACTGGGAGAGTCGCAGATTGTTACGAGCGACGGAGTGCTGTCCGAGTTCCTGACGGCGCTGGCTTCGGGCGGCTCCCATCTTCGGCAGAGAGCCGTCGCCGTGGTTCGTAATATTCTGGAAGACCCGAGTGTAATCGTATTGCCGCAGACGCACCAGGCGTTCCTCGACGGAATGGATCTCTACGTAAGCCGCCCGGACAAGACCTACAGTCTGGTGGACTGCATGTCAATGAACGCCATGCGCGACGAAGACATCTCCCACATCCTCACGAACGACCATCACTTCACGCAGGAAGGCTTCTCGGTGCTTATCCAGAGATAATTAGCTCGCGGTTCGGGGGAAGCCGGCATTTTTTCTCTGCTGCCCGAGCGGTCATGTCTAATGGCTGTCCGGCCTCGCCGAAGTTCAGAAAGTGATTGAGGCGGAACGATGAACGTGCTTCGCCGACTTGCAAAGCCTCGCAGGCTCATCATTCTGTTCCTTTACTGCGCCACGGCGACGGCAATCGGTATCACCTGGTATCGACAGCATCTTCGCGCGGCCCTCTTTGATGCAGTTCAGAGATCGGACCTCACAGCAGTACGTGAACTTCTTAACCGCGGCGCGCCGACAGACAATCGCCACGGCTATCATCCCTTTGAGGATGCCATATACAACCGCCGCGTTAAGATTGCGCTCGCTCTCCTTCAGGCGGGCGGTGCCGGTGGCGACATGGGCGCCTACCTCTGCGAGTCTGTGCGGTACGGAGAGCCAGAGGTAACGGAAGAGCTTCTTAGGCGCGGCGAAAGTGCGCGTACGCAGTGCGGCGGGTGGACTGCGTTAATGCTGGCAGCGGGATGGCCGGAGGAGACGCGGCTTCTGCTCTCTCACGGGGCCGATATCCATGCCGTGGTCGCCGCACCCGGTCACTTCCACGGCGAGACGGCCCTGACCCGCGCCGTCAATGAGCGAAACGCGGCGAGCCTCGGGTTGCTTCTCGACCACGGTGCCGAGGTGAATGTGATATTCGGCGACCGTTTTCGGTGGACGCCACTCAGCCTTGCCGCCTTTCATGGGGACATCGAGATCGCCACGACGCTTCTCGGCCATGGCGCAAAGCTAAATGTACGGGATAAGGAGGGGCTAACGGCTCTAACCGAAGCCCGCCGCGGATGGAAATCCTACCACCGTAAAGGCTGTGACAAGATATACGCGCTGTTGAAGCAATCCGGGGCAACGGAATAGCATCGCCCTCGTCCCCTGCATCGTTCAAGCACACCACCTCTCTTGACTTCTAACCCATCTATCAGGCCTTGTAGCGAATCACGATGGAGCTGCCGGTGGAGCGGGAATCGTAATGCGGCATGTCCGCGAATCCTACCAATAGACTACTCAAAAGCCACAGTGTAAGTGTGCCCGGCCCCGGCTTCCCAGCTTGCGACGGCTGATTCTTTGGCTGCAATGCGGATGGTCCGGCCGCCGTCCTTAACGGCGCGAATCTTCTGCCCTTTTGGGAATCGGAGGCGGCAGGGGCCGCTGGAGCCGGCTCGAATCGTGGCCATCCGCGCTTTCCCGCCTTGCCAATTGACGCCCACTTCGAACCCGCCTCGCGCCCGCAGTCCGCTGTAGGAGCCATCCGGCCAGGCTTTGGGAAGCGCCGGCAGAATCGCGATCTCCCCGCCGTGCGACTGAAGCAGCATCTCGACGATTCCCGACGTGCCCCCGAAGTTGCCGTCGATCTGGAAAGGCGGATGGAGGTCGAAGAGGTTGGATGCGGTCGAGTGGGCCAGAAGCGCCTTCAGATTTTCGTAGGCGATGTCTCCTTCGCCAAAACGCGCCCAAAGATTGATGATCCAGGCGCGGCTCCAGCCGGTGTGCCCCCCACCGTGCGACAGCCGGTACTCCAAAGACTTACGAGCCGCGGCGGCCATATCGGGAGTTCCGCGCGGCGTAATCTGGTCGCCCGGATAGACCGCGAACATATGGGAGATGTGGCGGTGGCCCGGCTCCGGCTCGCCGTAGTCCTCGATCCACTCCTGAAGGCGGCCCGTCTTGGGGCTGATCTGGAGGGGAGCGAGTCTCTTCAGAGCGGCTTCCATCTCCGTGCGCATGTCCGCATCGACCTTTAGCAGCCTGGAAGCGGCAATACAGTGGGTAAAGAGATCGTGGATGATTTCGAGGTCCATGGTCGCGCCGTACGTGAACTCCGACTTCGTGCCGTCAGGCAGAAAGAAGCTGTTCTCGGGAGAGTGCGAGGGATTCGTCACCAGCCGCCCTTTGGGATCCATAACCAGGAAGTCGAGCACGAATCGCGCGGCTTCCTTCATCAGCGGGTAGCCCTGCTTCTCCAGAAACTTCCGGTCACCAGTGAACTGATAGTGCTCCCATGGGTGCTGCGCCAGCCACGCCCCACCCATCGGCCAGATTCCCCAGATTCCGTCCGCGGGAGTGGTAAATCCCCATACGTCCGAGAGGTGATGCACCACCCAGCCGCGCGCTCCGTAGTGCGTCTTCGCGGTCTTGCGGCCGGAGGGTACGAGCGTTGTCTCCATGTAATCGACGAGCGGCAGATGGCACTCCGGCAGATTCGTCACTTCCGCGGGCCAGTAGTTCATCTGGAGATTGATATTGGTGTGGTAATCGGAGTTCCACGGCGCTTCGATGTGCTCGTTCCAAAGCCCTTGAAGATTCGCGGGCAGCCCGCCGGGCCGCGACGAGCTAAGGAGTAGATAACGGCCATACTGAAAGTAGAGCGCCGCCAGGCCGGGGTCGTCCGCGCCTTTCTTGACCGCCTCCAACCGCTCGTCGGTGGGAAGGTCGTTGGGTCGTTGGGTCGTTAGGTCGTTGGGTCGTCGGGTCGTCCCACTCCCTCGGACCAATGGCGGTCCTGGGAACCCTGGGTCGTTGGGGCCGGACAGGTTCAGCGAAACACGGTTGAAGAGCTTTCGGTGGTGTTCGACTTGCGCGTTGAGGTTCAATGGGATGGGCCTTAGCGCGATATGCTTAATGTTTTCCTGGTGTGGGTCAGGAGAATCGAAGGAGGTGCTCGAGGCGAAGCATACCTCTATCCCATCGACGTTTTCCACGTGGACCGAGTCACGTGTTGTCGTGATCATCCTGCCGTTGCCGACGCGAGGCTGCCTGCGGATCCAGTCTACATGCAGCCGCGCTTCGAACTTCATGCCGTGCTCGGCGGGATTGGTTCGATCGCGGCCAATTTGTCCCGAGAGCAGGAGATCGCCGTCCTCCACTTTGGAGTCCGCATCCATGGGCCGGGTCATTCGGAATGTCGCGTTAATCCCGCCCGGCTTATCGCAAGTCCATCGCATCCATAGCAGGTTTTTTCGCGGCGACGCAAACAGCTCGCGCTTGTGGCGGGCGTCGCCGATGCGCCATGTAATGGTGACAACGCCTGTCGATAGGTCCAGCTCGCGCCGATAGTCCTCTACGTTGCCGCCCGGATCGCTCTCGATCCAGAGGTCGCCGAGCGTCTGGTACGACTTAACCCGCTGCGGGTTACCCATCAGAAACTTGCCGGCCAGCTCCTCCGCCTCGCGGTTCCTGCCCTCGAACAGCAGCCTGCGGACCTCCGGCAGGTGCTTCAAGGCTTCGGGATTCGTGGTGTTTTGCGCATGGCCGTCCCACAGCGTATTGTCGTTGAGCTGAATCCGCTCCTTTTCCACGCCGCCGAATATCATTGCGCCCAGCCTGCCATTGCCAATCGGCAGCGCCTGCAGCCAGCCTCCGTTCGTTCCGGAAGAAGATTTTGGATTCGGAGCGTCGATTGGGGCTGGCTTGCGGTACCAGAGCTTCAATTCGGTGTTTGGCGGCGGAGGGGTCGCGGATGCCGGGACAGTTGCGCAGCCTGCAACTTGCAAAGCGAAGAGAGCAAGTGCCGCCATCTTCCACATTAGATTGGTCCCTCCGCACTTTGATTTTTGCAAAACGTTCCCCTCTAACGAAGCCTTCAGTTCCACGAATATGGAACAGGGATGGCTCTCCATGCGTTTTACGGCGAGGGAGAAACAATTCCCTTTCCGTCTCCCACGCACAGATTCCATCACAGTTCTATCAGTAGACGTGCATCGACCCGTCCGCCCTCCGTACCAGCGGCATGTGCGCGCGTTGATAGGGATACCTTGCCGCATACTCCTCGTCCACATCGACGCCCAGGCCTGGCCGCTCGTTGGGATAGAGGAACCCGTTTCGCATTTCGCAGACGCCCGAAACCACCTCGTAGGCTTGCTCCGGGAATCGAGTCCACTCCTGCACTCCGAAGTTCGGAATGACCGCCTGAAGGCTTGCGCTGGCCGCCTGCGCCACCGGTCCGATGTCAGCCGCCCCGTGCATGGCGCTGCGGACGTTGAACGGCTCCGCCATTATCAGAATCTTCCGTGCCTCCGTGATTCCGCCCACGTGCAGCGGCTTGATTCGTATGAAATCGATCCATCGATTCATGAATAGGGGCAGGCAATCCCAGCGCGACGTGAATATCTCGCCGATTGCCAGCGGAGTCGTGGAGGCCGCGCGTAGGAGGGGCCACGATTCGCGGTGTTCGGGCATCAGTGGGTCTTCGAGGAAGAAGAGGCGATAGGGTTCCAGGTCCTTTGCAAGGCGGCCCGCATCGATAGGCGCGAGCTGCTCGTGCACATCGTGCATCAACTCGATTTCCGGGCCCAGCTTGTCTCTCAGGTGCGCGAAGAGCCGGGGCGTTCCCAGGAGGTACGGCGCGGGCTCGAACACTTTCGTCTTCGGCGTGCCAGGCGTGACGGGCGGCAGCTCTCCGACCACGCCCGCGCCGCCGTAGTCGCCTATCTGGCAGCGGACGACCTTGAAACCCTGCTCGATAAGCCTCCGCGCGCTGTCTTCGCACTCCACCGGGTCGCGTCCGCCGGCGTGGCTGTAGCACATGATTCCGTCGCGCGCCCTGCCGCCGAGAAGTTGATAGACCGGCAGCCCGGCCTGCTTCCCCTTGATGTCCCACAGGGCGAAATCTATGGCCGCCAGCGCCGCCATGAAGATGGGACCGCCGCGCCAGTAGCCCTGCCGGTACACGAGGTGCCACAGATCCTCTATCTGCTGCGGATCGCGGCCTATGAGCAGGTGCGAGAAATGCCGAATCGCCTCTGCCACAATCGGCTCGCTGCCGTTGAGCGTCCCCTCGCCTACCCCATACAGGCCCGCCTCATCCGTAAATATCTTCACGAAGACATAGTTGCGCCCAGGACAGGTGATAATGACCTTGACGTCGGTAATTTTCAAGCGGGCTTACTCCTTGGCGGCTATTTCGGAATCATCATCGCGACCGTCTCTTGTCGATCTTTCGAAGCTTTGCTTTCCCCGTCTTAGTGGGGGGATTTGCGGATTTTCCGGGGAATTCGCCGGCAAAGTTATCGACCTTCCGGTTTTGGAGAAAGCGATTAAGATCTTCTTCCTCAACCGCGAAAGTCCCCGGCGAAAGGGTGACCAGACGAATGCCGGCCGCGTTGAGCGCCCGCCTGATCGTATTCGTGCTGCCCGCCCCTGCTCTCCGCGCCGCCGCTCCCATCTTGATTAACGCCATTTCGCTTCAGCGTGCTCCTAATTGTAGGGGTCGATGCGCGAGTCAATAGCCGACTTGATAGGATAGCCTTTCCAGACCCATTCCAGCGCCTGCGGCAGAGTCTGCGCGACAACTCGCCCGTCCACGTGCCCGGCAGCCTGTGAAAACACAAATTGATACGGATAGCGCTTGGCCTTTAGCGCCGCGGCCATGCGCAAGTTGGACATGGGCCAGTTGTGAAAGGTGGATTCGGGGTCGTGGGAGCGAATATCGTTCTCTCCGACTTGCATCCAGATGCGCAGCGGCTTGCGCTTGCTCTGCGGAATCAAGCGCTCGTGATATTCCCAGGCGCCGTGCGGCGTCTCGGGATTCAACGGGGATTGCTGGTTTACAAAGGTCCCTGAGTAGGACAGCACGCGGTGATAGAGGTCCGGGTGGAACCAGGCCATCGAAAACGCAGCCGCGCCGCCGGAGCTTCCTCCCATGGTCATCCGTCCGTTCGGGTCCTTGGTGAAGGTTACGTGGTAGTCCCGGGTAATTCGGGGCAGCACTTCCGTCTCGATAAACTCGGCGTATCTGCCGGAAACGGTGTCATACTCCAGGCCGCGCTCGCTGCCCTGCGCGTCGCCGCCCCCTGAATCTATCATAATGCCGACCAGGGCAGGCAGGCGGTGATCCGCGATCATGTTATCGAGAATCGTGGGAAACATGCCCTGGCTCATGCTGTCCTGTGAGACAAAGAAGGGCGCGGGCGTTCCGGGGACATATTGACTGGGGACGTAAACGGTCACGCGACGCTGGTAGGGGACGACCTGCCCCGGCGCGTTCTTGGCGATACCGGGGTATATCTTGCTGTCGGTCGAGCTCATCGTAAACCGATAGGTCATTCCCTTCGGAACATCCGCCCTTGAGGTCAATTCCTGAGCATTGGAATACGGTGGCGCGATCCGGTAATCGCCGTCTCCCGCACCGGGTGTCAGAAGCGGAAGCTTCGCACCTTCCTCAGCCGGGGTCTGCGCACAGCATGATGCCGGATTTACGCTCGCCAGCAGGCACGATATTGCGGTAAGGCTAAGTAGTCTTATTATCATTTTCAACTCCTATTTTGGACGACCGGTTGATTTTATTGCCGACCGTCTTCGTTACTATGGCTTGAATGCCAGCTTGCTCAGCTCTCGATAGCCGATCAACTTGATGCCGAGCGAATCGATCAGCTCGCGCGTCTTTGGGTCGGTCATGATCTGGTATTCATTCCAGCGGGCTTCCCAGTTGCCGGTGACGTGGCGAATCTCCTCGTCATCCAGCGAGAGGTGCACGATGAATTCGGTCACGCCCGGCTTGAGGTTGCGGAGTGCATCGTAGTAGTGATTTCGGCGGGATTCAAGAGTCTTTCCCTCTGCGCTCTCCTTAAGGAAATCCAGGAACACGAAGTTCTGTTTCTTCAGGTCTTCGTAAGACGCCATCGCATCGAATCGGAACTCATCGCGGGCCTGTTTGATTCGCTCGGGCGTGGGGAAGAGAATCATCGGCATGATTCCAGTTTCCCTGCCCACCTTCGTATAGACTGGATAGAAGTGGCCGGCGAACAGCGTTCCCATATGCGAATCGATATGAGTGGGCTTGATGCCGAAGGCGGCTGCCCGGTCAATCTGCGCGCGAATCTCCCTTTCCACCTCGGCGGGCTTCGCGTTCATGGCCGTCTGCACTTCCGAGCGGTGCATGAATCCTTCGCTGTCCAGCAGGCCGGGGACCTCGCTTATGGGCGTAACGGGCCTCCATCGATAGAACTTCCATTCGCTCGTGAGCGTCAGGTGAAGGCCGAAATCCTTCTCAGGGTGCTCCCGGCAATAGGCGGCGATCTCAGGCATCCACGGGCAGGGAACCATGATGCTCGCGCTGCTTACCACCCCGTGCTCCATAGCGTTTATGGTCGCAACGTTCACGGAGTGGCACATGCCTACGTCATCCGCATGGATGATGAGCAGCTTGTCGGTTGCTTTGTAGCCGAGCCGCTCGGCCAGCGTCTTTTCCGCCGCCGCGCTTGCCGCCATTGAAATGGCGGCCAGCCCTACTGCTGTAAACACTAATTCGATCATGCGCACGCGTCTTCTCCCGTTCTGCGTTAAGATATGTCCCATGGAACAGATGTTAAGTTCGGCGCGACGCAGCCAATCCCTCCCTGCGCGGCGACCGGATTGCCGGGCCATGGCCGTTGCGAGAGGAGGGGAAACCGCGTGATGGGTCGAACTGTCTCTCTACACAAGACTGTGGATTACGCCCTCGTAAAGGATAGCGCTGCATGCGTTGTATGCCACACACTCTCACATACCTCCTGCCCGTGCTCTTATGCTCTATGCTTGCGCCGATCTCCCTCTCGCATCCTCGGCCACTTACAGCACTGGCGGCCACTATCGACAACGCGACTTTGGGGCCGCCAACCAATCTTCGCGCGGACGTGGTCCAGGATTCTGTGTCTCTGACGTGGCGGCCCACGCCGGGAGCGACCGGCTATAGAACCTATCATGCCGGTCCGAGAGGCGCTTTCGCGCATTTTGGGGAGAGCGCGTCACCTGCGTATCGGGGGAGCCTGCCCGCCGGTTCACTGCACCGGTTTTCCGTGAGCGCAGTGGGAGCCGGCGGAAGAGAGAGCAAGCGGTCTCGGGAGGTTCGCGCCGTTCGTTTGTCGCGTCCCTGGGGCCTCGCTGTGGGCTGCGATGGAAGACGCTACGTTCGCGATGCGGCGTGCGCGCAGACGGTGGTGCTTCGGGCGGACGGCGCGGCTGAAGGTTTGATGGGGCCGGATTCCTGCCGATTCGACGGATCGTTCGACCTCGCCCTCGACCTCGCCGGCCGCCTGCTCAGCGCCAAATGGGAGAACGGACACGATGTTCGCACCGGCTTTCTGGTGCAGGACGGCAGGCTTCAACTTGTATTGGACTGCCGCTTCGAGGAGGGCTCGAAACCGGGCCGATTCCGCAAGCCGATGGGAATCGCCGCCGATTCTCGCGGCCACATCTTTGTCGCCGATTCAGGAAACGACCGCGTTCAGGAGTTTACTCCGGGCGGCAAGCTGGTCCAGGTCATTGGGGCGGGCGAGCTGTTCCAGCCCATGAAGACCGCCTTCGACAGCAAGGACCGCCTCTATGTCGCCGATTCGACTAAGAACCGCGTCGCCATTTTCACGCGGCTGCCGGACGGCAGCTACAAGCTGACAGGCGAGCTGAAGGGCAAGATCAAGGAGCCGTGTTACGTCGCAATCGACAACAGGGACCGCGTTTTTGTTAGCACGAATCGTGTGGCGGGAATATACGCCTACGACGCCTCCGGCGCGCAGATTTGGGAGTACCATGGCGAGCCGGACCGCCCGCTCTCAGGTCCTCGCGGCCTCGCGTTCGACGGCAAAGGCAATCTTCTCGTCGTCGACGACACTCTCCGATGCGTGTGGACTGTCAAGCTGCCGGAGTAGCGGAGTACAGCACGTCGCCCCAAAACTTCGTATCGAACTATCAAGTCAAGGGTGAGTACATTGGTTCCCTTCAGGCGCGCAGGCTGGTCATGCGCGATTATCTTCGCCGTTTCGGCAAATCTCAAATCAGGGGTAAATGCCGCCTCCGAAACGGTGCGCGGCGTGGTCGAAGCGCGCCTCAACACTACGGAAACAACCGCCCGCGATCCGCGATTCGATGCCGAATACAGGAGCGCGTGCCAGGTCGATGTGGATGAGCACGGTCTGTTCGTCAGACGTTTTACCGTCCACGTTCCGGATTCCGCCAGCCAGCCGTACGCGCGCCGGGCGGGACGCTTCCTCGCGCTGATGTGGGGCGCGGCGAATCGGCGATTCGGAACGCTTTCGAGCGGCCTGCGAAAGACGCCCGTCGACGTGTGGTTGTCGCGAACCGGGGAAGCGGGAGGCGAGCAATATCGCGCGAATCTTTACATCTACGACTTCGTGAGCGAGCGGTCCGGCATCGAATGGGCGAGAGAGATCGCGCATGAATATGGGCACTACCTCCTTCCCGGCGCGTCCGGCTACACGTCGCCGGAGAATTGGTCCAACGGCCTGCTCGGCGAACGGTTGTTCCTGAGATGGCTGCTCGACGACCTTGTCGCAGGCCGCATCCCCGCGGAAGAGGTTCCTTTCGTCAAGCCGGCGGACCTTGTTGACTACTGCGCGAAACAGGTGACTCCTCTAATCGATCGGATGAAGAACAGCGGGCCGGATTCAGCCGCGCTGGCACGATTGGACCGCAAGGGGATGGACGCCTTTACTTCGCTCCTGCTCTACGCGGATGAGGTCTACGGGCCTGCCTCCATTTTGAACATGCTCGACAACCTCCCCGTAACCGGAGCGGCAGGCGCGCGAGGTCCCGAATTTTTGACAGCCTTTACCCTGTATGCCTCGCGCCTCGATATCGCCGCGCTCAACCTGGAGCGAAACAGGCCGGTAATGATCTACATCCCCGCCGGCACGGTACGAATCGACGGAGTGGGCACCGATAAGCTGACCATTTCAGGAGCGCCCAGGACATCGCTGACCGCAGTTTCCGGAGGATGGACTCTTCGATCCACCATGGCGAGCTGGCGAGCGCTCACGGTCTCGGGCGCAGCCGGCTCCGCCTTAATAACGTGGAAGAGGATCGCGCAGTGATCTTCACGCGACGATGGTTCTTGCTGCTGACGTTAGGCGTGGTTCCCATTCTGGTCAGCATGGCCGCTCCGAGATTCGCGGTGTTGACACTTGCCTGGGACGGCACGCTCCTGATCGCTACGCTTGTGGAGTACCTACTGCTGCCCGCCCCCTCCAGCTTCGAAGTGGCGCGGCAGGTCGAGCCGCAGATTTCGCTCGGCGCGGAGAATCCCGTTCGCGTCACCGTTCGCAACCCACATACCTGGCCGTGGCGGCTGACCCTACACGACGAGCCCCCGGAACACGTCCCGAACGACTTTGGCGATATCGTTTTTGATGCCAAACCCGGCCATCGTCAAACCATCAGCTACCGTATCACGCCGCGCGCCCGTGGAGACATCTACTTTGGCGACCTCTGGATCCGGGTTACCGGCAAGCTGGGGCTGCTGGCCCGCCAACATCGGTTCCCCGCGGCGCAACTGGTCAAGGTCTATCCGAATCTTCAGGAGGCGGCGAAATTCACGCTGATGGCCCGGCGGGGACGGTTGCAACAGGCGGGCATCCGCGCTGCTCGGCTTGTGGGCGCGGGCCGGGAGTTCGAATCGCTGCGCGATTACCAGCGCGACGACGAATACCGCAGGATCGACTGGAAGGCTACCGCGCGGCGCGGCAAGCTCATCAGCCGCAACTATGAGGTCGAGCGCAGCCAAAACGTGATTCTGGTCCTCGATGTGGGCCGCACGATGATGGCCGAGATTGATGGAATCGCGAAGTTGGACTACGCGGTCAACGCTGCACTGCTGCTGGCATACGTTGCAACCTTGACGGACGACAAGGTGGGCCTGCTGGTGTTTGCGGATACCGTTCAGACCTGGATTGCTCCCGCGAAAGGACGCGGGCAGGTCTACCGAATCCTGGACGCGCTCTACAACGCGGAAGCCCGCCGAGCCGAACCGGACTATCGGGGAGCGTTCGCCTATCTCGCGGGCCGCTGGCGCAGGCGATCGCTCGTAGTCTGCTTTACGGACCTCTGGGACCCCGACTCGTCGCGCCAGACCATGCTGGAATTGGCTTCGCTCCAGCCGCGCCACCTCGTCGCCTGCGTAACGCTGATGGACACCAAGGTCCTGCGCGTCGCGGAGGCCCCGATCAAGGCGCCGCAGAATGTCTATGAACAGGGCGTCGCTCTGCAAGTCCTCGAAGACCGCAGCTGCGCAACCACCGAGCTACAGCGGCGCGGAGTCCTCGTGGTGGATTCGCCCGCCGACAAGCTCTCTGCCGCGCTCGTGAACCGCTACCTGGAAGTCAAGGAACGGATGATGCTGTAAAGCCTTGCGCGGGGCCGCTAGAAACGGCTATAATTTTAGAGGAGAGATTCGAGACATCATGAAGAACAGTTCGCGGCGTTTTCTGGCGCTTTCTGCGTTGACGCTTATTGGTACGTCAGGATGTACCGTCCTCAACGGCATTCCCACGGATACCCACAGACCGCTTCCGCCATTTGGCGATTCCGCGAATAACGGCGCGGGGATGCCGGGAGAGGTCGTCGTCGGCAGCCACCACGGCGACTCAACCCCGGAGAAAGCTGTCGGAAAAACGGGAAGCGGCACCGATATCGGGCGTTAAGCCTCGTCTCTCGTCTCCCCGCCATCCTCGATCATTTCGGCAAACTGCTCTTCCGTCAGCACCGGCACGCCCAACTCCTGCGCCTTAGTCAGCTTGGAACCGGCTTTCTCTCCTGCGACCACATAGCTCGTGTTCTTGCTCACGCTGCCGGAAGCGCGGCCTCCGCCCTGTTTCACGAGCAGTTCCGCGTCCTCACGCGTGAAGAGCGTCAGAGCGCCCGTGAAGACAAATGTCATCCCGGCGAATCTGTCCGACCTTGGAGCCGAATCGGAACCGGCAGGCTGTACTCCAGAAGCCAGCAGCCGCTCGACCATCGTTTGATTGCCCGTGTCCGCGAAGAACTCTGCAACACTCTCCGCCGTCGCCAGGCCGATCTCGAAGACCGCGTTCAACTCCTCCACGGTCGCGTTCATTACCCGTGGCAGCGTGCCGAAATGGTCCGCCAGCACCTCCGCCGTATGCTCTCCCACGTGGCGTGTTGCCAGCGCGAAAAGGAATCGGTTTAGCGGGCAATCCTTGCTCTTCTCGATGGCCGCCAGAATGTTGCCTGCCAGTTTTTCGCCCATCCGCTCCAGAGGAAGAAGCTGCTCCGGCGTCAGCCTGTAGAAGTCTGAGGGGTCGTGCACGAGTCCCGCCTCGATAAGCTGATCGATTCGCTTTCCGCCCAGCGATTCGATGTCCATAGCGTCGCGCGAGACGAAGTGCTGGAGCCGCTGCTTCACCTTTTCAGGGCAGGCGGGGTTCGGGCAGCGCGTCACCGCCTCGCCTTCCGGCTTGACCAATCCCATGCCGCAGGAGGGGCAATCGGTGGGCATTCGGTACGGCTCTTCGCTTCCTGTCCGGGCGGAAACCACCACCTCCACAACTTCAGGAATCACTTCACCGGCGCGCTGGATGACTACCGTATCGCCGATTCGCACGTCCTTACGCCGAATCTCGTCCTCGTTGTGCAGGGTCGCCCGCGACACGATCACGCCGGCGACCGCTACAGGTGTCAACACCGCAATGGGAGTGATCGCTCCGGTCATTCCCACCTGAACGACAATGTCTTCAACCTTCGTCTGAACCTGTAGCGCGGGATATTTGAAGGCGATGGCCCAGCGCGGATTGCGGCTCACGAATCCGAGGTCGCGCTGCATGGCGAACGAGTTTACCTTCACCACAACGCCGTCGATGTCGTAGTTGAGGTCCTCTTTCTTCCAAGCCCACTCCTCCGTAAAGGCGAGCACCTCATCGATGTTTTTGCAGACACGGACATTCGGATTCGTTCGGAGGCCCCACGCGCGGTAGGTCGTGAGAAGGTCCATCTGGCTTTCGAAGAAATACCCTTCGCACGCCCCAATTGCGTAGAGGAAGACGTTGAGATGGCGGGCCGCGGTGATCTTTGGGTCCTTCTGCCTGACCGAACCTGCCGCTGCGTTGCGCGGGTTGGCGAATGTCGGCCGGCCCGCCTGCTCGTTGGTCTCGTTGATGCGCCGGAATTCTTCGTGCGTAAGGAAAACTTCGCCGCGCGCCTCGAGCAGAGAGGGGGTTGGGTCGTTGGGTCGTTTGGTCTGAACGGCGGGTCGTTGGGTTGTTGGGTCGTTGGGTCGCAGTTCGAGGAGTACGGCTCGAATCGAACGGATATTGGGCGTCACATCCTCGCCGACCAGACCGTTCCCCCTTGTCGCGGCGCAGTTCAACCGTCCCCGGTCATAGGTCAGGTTGATGGAGAGGCCGTCGATCTTCAATTCAGCGACATATTCGATAGCCTCCTGCTCAGGCATCCCGATGTACCGCTTGATCTTTTTATCCCACTCCCGCAGATCTTCCTCTCCGAAGGCGTTGTCCAGGGAGAGCATCGGCACGCGGTGCGGCGCTGGCTCGAATGTCGTGACAGCCTCCGCGCCAACCCGCTGCGTGGGCGAATCGGGGATCGCAAGGCCAGGGTGCGACTCCTCAATGTCCTTAAGCTCGCGGAAAAGTTTGTCATAAGCGGCGTCGGACACTTCCGGCGCGTCCAATATATAATAGCGGTAGTTATGGTAATTGAGGTTGGCGCGGATCTCCTCAGCTCGAAGCTGCACGTCCTGCGGGACTTCCGTTTGCATCGGTCACCTTGGTGGGAGTTATTCTCGCTGTACTGCGCAATTGTACTAATTTGCCGCTTATACGTCAAGGAGCTTGCGTATCCACGCCCGGCAGCCCGCCACAGCAATTATGCGGGGAGATGCAATTAACCGGTAACCGACCGAACGCTCTTGCCGTTGACAGAGTAGCAAAACACTGGTATCCTTTGATATAGGTGGCGCGCTTTGCCGCGTGACCCCGAAATGCTGAAAAAGCGACCGCGATGTCCTAACCAGCGACTGTTCACAGCTGCCTCACGTTGAGTCGAGAGGACCTTACGCTCCAAGGGCGCTTTCAGGCATGGACCACTTTCCCGCATCTGTCGTTATTAATGCGCTTCCCTTTCCTGCCCTCGTCTCCGACAGCGAAATGCGCATTCTCCACGCCAACACGGATGCCGGAGCGATCCTTGGGCAGGAAAATGCCGGGGACTTTGGACATTTGATTGGCCGCTCGCTGCTCGACGCCATTTCCGCAGAGGAGCGCGAACGCTTCGAATCCGCGGTTGACGAATTGACCGACGATGGCGAATCGCCATCCGCCAACCACGCTCAGATCTTCGAAGTAACCCGGCAGACTCCGCACGGCGCGCGCATCTGTCAGGTGACTGCCACAGCGCTGCGCAATCCAAAGAAGCGGCCTTTCGCCGTCCTGTTCACGAGCCGCGACATCGCCTCCCTGCGGGAAGACAATCGCCGCAGCGAGCACGAGGCCGCGCGCATGGATGTCGCCCGGCAGCTCGCCGCGACGCTGAACCACGAGATCAACAACCCCCTCTTCATCGTAAGCGCCACGCTGGAGGACCTGCTTGCGGAGATTGATGAGCCGGCCAAGCAGCGCCGCCTCAAAGCCGCCCTCGACGCCGTGTGGCGCGTATCCGGGGCTGTAAAGCAGCTCTCCGAGATTCGCCAGCTCGTAACCACCGCCTATATAGACGGTTTCCCCATGATCGACCTGGAAGCTTCGCAAGAGCGCCCCGAGCCTCAGTAGTCCCTCATTGTTTCTCTAATAATGTCCCTATCAACGTTCCCCGGACCGTTAATAATCGGATTCGTCAAGGATTCCTCGCCCGAGAAACGGAACCGTAAGGTCGGCGCGACTATCGACCGTGCAAATATTCCCAAGTGCGAGGTTTGAAATCATGCGTGAAGGTCTGGCTCTCCCAATCGTTCTCCTGCTCAGTCTCGTCTGCGCGTCCGCGTTCAGCCAATCCGCCGCGGCGCAGAGCTTCCCCTCCGTCGAGAAGCTGCCCGAGCCTGCGGCGCTCAAGCCCAATTCCGATCTTCCGAACCCGCTGATTATGCTCGACGGGCGGAAGGTCGAGAGTAGAGATCAGTGGATTCAGGAGCGAAGGCCGGAACTCCTGAAACTCTTTCAGCGCTATATGTACGGATACATGCCCGCTCGTCCAAAGCGTATGGAAGCGATCGTGGAGCGCGAGGACCGCAAGTTTTTTCATGGGAAGGCCACGAAACGCGAGGTCCTGCTCAAATTTGGACCGTCGGGCACGCAGCCAATCCATCTACTGATTGTGGTGCCGAACGCGCGCATCCGCCCGGCCCCGGTCTTCGTGGGAATCTCCTTCAGCGGCAACTATTCAGCTGTGGGCGACCCGACGATTCCCATTCCTACCGGCTGGATGTATCCTGGCGAGAAGGGCATCGTAAATAACCGCGCGACGGAGGCGGGGCGCGGCTCGAAAGTAGATACGTGGAACATCGAGCGGTCGATAGACCGCGGATACGCCGTCGCGTTGTTCTACAATGGAGACGTGGAGCCGGACGACAAGAGCTCAAGAGAGGGCATTCGATGGCGCATGCTGCGCCCCGGACGCACGGAGCCGGACCCGCTCGATTGGGGAGCGGTCGCGGCCTGGGCATGGGGAGCGAACCGCGTCGTGGACTATCTCGTGAAGGACCATGACATCGATGCAAAGCGGATCGCCGTGGTCGGCCACTCCCGCAACGGCAAAGCGGCGCTTGTCGCGGGCGCATTCGACGAGCGGATTGCGCTGGTCATTCCACACCAGGCGGGCTGCGGCGGCAGCGCTCCGAGCCGTGGAATTGTGGGTGAATCCGTGACAAGAATCAATACTTCGTTTCCTCACTGGTTCAACAGCAGCTTCAAACAGTTCAATGATCGGCCGGAGATGATTCCATTCGATCAAAACGCGCTGGTTTCTCTCTGCGCGCCGCGCGCCGTGCTGTTCTCCAACGCGGCGGATGACACCTGGGCGAATCCGGCGGGACAGTTCGAAGTCTTAAAAGCGGCGGAACGCGTTTACCGCTTCCTCGGGGTAGACGGGCTGGCGGCCACGGAAATGCCGCCTCTAAACAGGCTCCTTGACAGCAGGCTGGGCTACTTCATCCGGCCGGGAAAGCACTCCATGACGACACAGGATTGGGACGCATTCCTCGACTTCGCAGACAAGCGCCTCGGCAAGCCTTAGTGATGTTTTTACGGGCGAATAAATCGCAGCGGAATTCTTGACCGTTGTAGCCAACTCTCGGCGCGATTTATTCGCCCTTTCGAGACGGCCTTTCTACATGCGCTACTATTTGGGTCTGGATGGCGGAGGCACGAAGACTGTCGCCTGCATATTGGATGAGAACCGCGCGGAGCTGGGACGCGGCTTCGGCGGCCCATGCAACATCGCTACGGGGACGCCGGAATCGCAGCTCAAATCGGTGCGGTTGGCAGCGAGCGAGGCTCTTGCGGTAGCCGGTCTGAGCGCAGATACGAAATTCGAGGTGGTATGCGCGGGGGTGGCAGGATATTCCGCCAAGAGATGCCAGGCGGATTTTCAGAATCTGCTGTCCGAATCTGTTCCCTCCGCGCGACATCGGCTGGAGCCGGATTTCGTCATTGCTTATTGGGGCGCGACGGAGGGCGAGCCGGGAATCATCGTCAGCGCCGGCACGGGTGCGGTGGTCTATGGCCGGAACGCGGAGGGGGAATCATGTCGAATCGACGGGCGCGGATTCCTGCTGGGTGATCGTGGAAGCGGGTTCGAAATAGGCAAGTTTGCTATTCAATCGACCCTTGCCGTGCTGGCGAACTGTCATGAGCCTGGTCCATTTCACGCTTCGATTTTAGTTGCAATCGGCGCGGAAGACATTGACGATCTGATTGAATGGGTCTATCGGGACTTCCAGCCGGCCCGAATCGCAAGTCTTGCCCCGGTTGTCGGAAGGCTGGCATGCGAAGGGGATGACCATGCTCGGCGTTTGATTCAGGGCGCGGGGCAGGACCTGGGAACCAGCTTTCAGCGCACGCGGCGAAAGCTTAACATGCCCGACTGCACTCCCGTTTACGCGCTGGGCAGCCTCTGGAACCTCGGTGACCCGCTGATCCAGGGGTTTCATCGCGGATTTGACCAGCTTCCGCCGCCGGATCCGATAGAGATACTCGCTCCCAAGCATGATGCGGCCTACGGCGCGGCCCTTCTCGCCATTCAACAGCCGCCGCAGGACTTGGAACGGGCCGCCCGATGAGAATCAGTGGGACTCCGGACATCGAATCCTCCACATGGTTACTTCGCGGGGGCGTTCTGCTGATTCTGCTCGTGACAGGCTGGTCCGTCGGATCGCTGCTCCGGGGGCCGAAAGCCAACGCATGGCCCGCGCGTTCCGGGCGGCTGCGAGTCCTGACAACCATATTTCCGCTATACGACTTCACGCGCGAAGTGGGCGGCGGAGACGTGGAGGTACGCAACCTTCTGCCGCCGGGCGTCGATCCCCACGAATTCGCGCTCTCGCCGCGAGACGTCGAGCTTATCGACCGGGCGGACCTGCTCGTGGCGAATGGGGCCGGGCTCGATCACTTTCTGACGGAGGCGATTCGCAAGGCGGATCTCCATCCAGGCCGGAAGCCCGTTGTCTGTTCGGAGGGACTGCCGAAGCTGGCAACCGGCGAATCCGACCACGAGGCTCTCAATTCGAAAGGGCATGGCGAGCACCAAGAGTCGGGCGACCCCCACCTCTGGGTGGACCCGGTATTTGCGCGCCAGTATGTGAAGGTCATTGCGTCGGCGCTAGCGGGCGAGACGGAGCAGAGGGGCGACGGAGCGGCGGCGCCTCGAATCAGAGAGCGAGGGCGGAGCTTCGAGGCACGGCTGGCGCAGTTGGATGCCGATTACAAACAGGCGCTGGGGCCTTTGAAGGGCCGCTCGTTCATCGCTTTCCATGGAGCATTTGCGTATGTTGCGGCGAGATACGGTCTGAAGGTCGCTGGGGTCTGGCAGTCCACGCCGGGGCGCGATCCGGCCCCGCGAGAAGTCGGCGCAATCCTTAAGCTCGCCCGGAACGGGACCGCGCAAGCGCTCTTCTCCGAGCCGCAGTTCTCGCCGCGCGCGCTGGAGATGATTGCCCACGACGCGAATATTCCCGTCTACACCCTCGACCCTCTGGAGACGGCCCGCGACTTCCACAGCGCCCACTACATTCCGGTGATGCGGGCAAATCTGAAGACGCTCGTACGCGCGCTCGGAACCGGCACGCAATAAGCGCGGCTACAGGGGAATCACGTAACGTTGTCGCGCTGCATAGCGGACCAGCGAGGTGTAACCTGCCTCGCGGGCGAGACCGCGCGCGCGGTCGAAGTCCCGCGTAAGGACCTTAGGGGTATGGGCGTCCGCGTTGATGAGCAAGGGGATGTCCCGGCTTCGGGCGGCGCGCAGAAGCTCAAGCGAGGGATATGCCTCGCGCGCGGGGAGTGACCAGCCCGCCGTATTTATCTCAATTGCCATATCCGCTGCCGCGATAGCGTCCAGTGCGGCGTCGGATTCCTTGCTCAGATCGGCTGCCGGCCTGAATCCGAACTTTTTTGGAAGGTCCAGATGAGCGGCGAAATCGAACACGCGGCTTTTCGCCATCTCCGCGATTCGCTTCCAGTAGAGCCGCCACGTCTCATCGATTTCGCCCTGGGTAAGCCCCTGCCAATCGCTAATGTGCCCGTCAATTGAGAAGCCGTCTACGTAGTGCACCGAGCCGATGACGTAGTCGAATGGATAGCGGGAGAGCGTTTCGCGAAGCTGGTCCACGGTCTCGGGGAAGTAGTCGGCCTCAATTCCCAGGCGTAGTGTAATTTCCTCGCATCCTGTCGAAGCCGCCTGAATTTCCGCGACATACCCGTCAAGCCGCGCCAAGGGCATGCTCCATTCGACCTGCCCTCCGCCCGGCTCCAGCACAAAGTGGTCCGATATTCCCACCTCGTCCAGGCCGGTGGCGCGCGCCGCCGCAATCTGATCCTCAATGGAACACTTGCCGTCGCTCCAATGCGTGTGGTTGTGATAGGAGACCCTCACCTGGGTTCACGCGGGCTGTGCGTGTACT
>JBBROJ010000042.1:0-36757 GCA_038229495.1 Chthonomonadales bacterium | reverse complement strand
GGGCAACCAAACAGAATGTAATAAGTGAAACGTCACTTACCGCGGCTAATTACATTGTCAACCGAATGCGTCGAGCACGTTGGCTCTTTTGGGAGCCGCACCGGTTTTTTTCAGTGCGTCCAAACGAGTACGACGCGATTCACATGCATGTGTTTAGCGCTCGCTTTTTGAATCTGCCCTGTCCGCTGATTGTTAGCAATGCTGCGGCACAGGGATTTGCATATACACAGGGGCGCAATTATGCTATGCGGCGTGGCAACCTTCTAGAGCGCGTCGAGACAATGCTTGGCCGACTCTTTAAGGTCAATGTCAACTCATACTACTTACCCCAAACGACTCGCGGTATTGCAATGACGCAGTTCTTCAAAGATTGGTACGTCCGACGCGGAATTTTACCTTCTGAAGCGATAGACCTGGTTCCGTTCTACCTGCCATCATCCTCGCCAAAACCTCCGTCTCCTCGTCCATCAAAAGTGGGATTCGTTGCTGTGGATTTCCTTGTAAAGAGGGGGAACACGTTGCTTCAAGCATTTGAATTTGTACGGACAGGTCGTCCTGACGCAACTTTAACGATAGTTGGCTCGCCCCCTCGCCTCTCTGAGGCCAACGCTTGCTCTCGGGGTATCGAATGGATTCCGCGTGTACCGCGTGAAACGTTACTGAATGATATCCTTCCCTCCTTCGACGTTTTCGCGTATCCTACGGGTTTTGATGGGCAGCCTTTCGTGATTCTTGAAGCGATGTCGCGGGGTATCCCAATTGCAACCAGTGATTATCAGGCGTTACCTGAGATGGTGGATTATGGGAAGGCGGGCCTCATATCTCCGGTCGGCGATCCGAGAAAGCTTGCTGACAATATCCTTCACCTGCTCAATCCAGAAGTTAACGCACACTACAGTCGCGCGGCTTATAGTCGATTCGAAAGTTATTTCTCTGCAGATATTGTCCGACCCAATTTGCTAAACTCCTACGAAAAAGCCATATCAGCAGGAGCCGTGACCAATTGAGCTCGCGGTAATAGAGCTCCAGTATGTAATTGCGTCGAGAGCCCACCGACGTTCCAATCAGGAGTGCTGACCTAATAAATTCGCTGCGCGTGATCGCTGTCACGCTACGATGCCCTCGATTTGCCGTAGATTTGAGCGGTTAGTGAATTATTGGCGCAACGTGACTACGTAAAGGTTGGGCTTTGCAGTCGGCAGCAAAAGGGTAAACCCCATGCGATACTGGACGAAGGCGTTAGCGAGTATATTGCGCAACGGACTACTTGGACCACGAAGAACACAATTGGAGTTTGTGAAGCGGTGGCTCTCCTATGGATTACGTTGCGATTCGAGGCCACAGGCACCTAGCGTACTGTTTAGAGATATTTATCCAGATGCGCAGTCGATCATCCTGACAATGGAAGATGTACAATATACCTTCTCCAATGTGAACCCGTATGAACTATACTGCTTGATTTGCGTGGCTAAACTGCGAGCGACTAGCGAAATTTTTGAAATCGGAACGTTTGATGGCGCAACTACTTGGCAGTTGGCGCGACATTCTCCAGAGAGCAAGGTGTACACCATCGATCTTGCTTCAAGTGACATGGAAGAGCTCAGGTCTGATATGGTCGCCAGTGAGATAGACAATGTGTGTGCCAACAAAGTCGGCGTGCGATATCAGCACACGCCCGAACAGACCCGCATTGTTCAGCTGTATGGCGATTCAACTCGCTACAATTACTCTGAGTATTTCGGGAAGATGGATTATGTGTTTGTGGATGCCTGCCACGAGTACAAATATGTCGCAGCGGATTCCGCAACTGCGTTGCGCCTAATTCGGCGAGGTGGCGTTATCCTGTGGCATGATTACCAACGTGGCTGGCCAGGCGTTGTAAAAGCGGTAGATGAGTTGCTCAATGAACATCCTGTGATGCATATTGCTGGTACCACCCTGGCAATCCTAGACACAACCCTCAGGACTGTCGGCAATGGGTAATGCAACGCACAGTTCGGATAGACTTGGATCTGCAGCGCTTGGCGAAGTCGTCCATGCCCGGTTCTACTCTCAAGCCAGTCCCAGCTCTAATGGTCCTATAGGGCGCGGTCAGATAACATCCCACCTTGGTTATCTGGATGGATTGCGCGCAGTAGCAGCGGTATACGTTGTTCTTCATCATGCCCTTATGGTCGCGGGCCTCAACCAGATTCCGTTATCGGGTTTCTCAAAGCAATTCGCTCTTTTATTCTTTCCTGGGCGTTATGCGGTAGACCTCTTTATCGTGTTGTCCGGATTCTGCATTATGTTGCCGGTTGCCAAGGGCGATGGCACGATCCACAACGGCATTCGCGCCTTTTACTTCCGCCGCGCCCGCCGAATCCTTCCTCCGTACTATGCAGCTATGTTTCTTTCGCTTCTGCTGATATGGCTGTTGCTCAATAACAAGACAGGCTCTTCACTCTGGGATGACAGCATCCCGGTAACCATCAAGAGTGTCGTGACACACCTCTTCTTAATTCATGATGCGTTCGGAGACGACCATTCAATCAATCCCGTGTTTTGGTCTATTGCTGTCGAATGGAGAATCTACTTTCTTTTCCCGATACTTGTATGGTCATGGAGACGCGCAGGCCCGGCAATAACGACCACAGCAGCATTGATCACCTCCTACATTCTACTTAATTTGTGCCAGCGATTCATTGGCAGTTCGCTAAGCGCCCACTACATTGGGCTTTTTGCTATGGGCATGTTGGGAGCGACGATGGTGTTCTCCGCATCACCATCCTCAGACCGAATCGCTCGCCTCCCATGGACGTGGTTAGCCGGTTTGTTAACAATTCTCGTGTTCTTCCTGTCCAGAAGGCACATTCCAGTTCTGTCGAACATCAGCGACTATGTCGTTGGGTTATGGTCGCTATCGCTGATCGCGGTAGCATCGTTACATCCAAAATCTATGTTTCGCGCAATCTTAGATTATCGACCGATTGTATTTATTGGCACATTCGCTTACAGCATTTATCTGATTCATGCGCCACTGCTACAAATATTTCGCCAGTATTCGCTTTCCCGATTTCAAGACAGCCCCTGGACGATGTTTTTCTTGCTTTCTCTGATTGGAACACCCGCTATTGTCGCGATATCCTACCTATTCTTTCTTGCCTTCGAGCGCCCATTCTTGAGGAAGCGACAAGCTGTCAGTCCCGAACCTGTAGCGGTCAAGCCAACGCTGGAACCTGCCCTCTAGCATCGTCTTCTGCATATTCTGCGAAGCCCTAAGTCTCGCTAAGAGAACAACGAGCCTGTCAGGTCGGACAATAAGCATAACAATTGAGACCAGAACACGTTTCCTCACTAAGGACCGCTCAATTCGGCGCGTGTCGATGAGCACTACAGCCGTGCTGAAGTCCGTCAGGGACGGAGGAGTTTGATGACCAAAGCCATTCGGTTAGCCGCGAAGGCTACCGCAACCGCAAGGTGCGTTCAGTTTTCATTATGGGGGGCTGATTGGCGCAGCAAGGCACTGCTGTTCAGGATTGGCGTTCTCGCCAGTATATGGCCGAGTCGCAAGCCTTGGTTGTTAACGAATCTTCAAACCGCCATCGCTAATCAGGCGGTCGACGGTCTTCTTTTACTCAGAATGAGGTTATTGAAACGTTCAAGAGAATGCCGAGTTGCTTCCATCCTCATAAGAGCCGGCAACCGTGCGGATTACCAGAGCATGTGGGAGTGTCTAATGGACGACGTGTACCGCTGCCCGGCGACGCCGATTAAACATGTCCTTGACGGCGGGGCAAACCTCGGGTTCTTCACTATCCATGCCTGCAAGACTGTTGCCGCAAGAGATTACGTGCTTATTGAGCCGGAACCACGCAATCGAGAGTTGCTTGAGAAGAATGTGGCGTCTTTGCCAGGCTGCAAAGTGCTTCCCTATGCGCTGAGCGCGACACGCAAGACAGCCGAGTTTCTGCTCGCCGACTCGAACACTGGTCACCTGAATGGCGCCCCATCACACTGCGACATGGACGGAAAAATCTCCGTGGAATGCGTGCGGATTGGTGATGTGCTTCCGCCCGCGTGGGACATGTCAAAAACGTGGCTCAAGCTCGACATTGAGGGCGCGGAATATGAGGTAATCCCCGATCTGCTTTCCAGTGGGCTTCGCCCCAAGGTTCTTTCCATCGAGCTGCATGAGTATGACACCGCGGGCGGAAGCAAGATGGTAAAGTTGATGCAGGAGGCCGGCTATACGGTATCGATCCATGACCCAGGAAGCGACCTGAATGTCTGCCGGCAGGTGACAGCTATTCATCAGTAGGATGTAACACGCAATCTTGCGGCGTCCGCGCGCGAAATATAGTCTGGGCGCCAAGAGTCATCCAGGTAAAAGATCCAAGTGCCACGCATAGGCTTTCTTTCTAACAACAGGCCCGGCCCAAGGATGGGCATGGGACATTACGAACGGCTTCTTATCGATCACCTGGTCGCGAATGCGAGCGAGCTCGACTGGTCGTTCCAAATCACCTTTGGCGGGCGTGGTAACAAGGATATCTTGCAGCTGCACACGGACCATCCTGCTGAGGTCCGGGCTGACCTCCTCGGCTTCTCCACCCGTCGCCTCTCGCGCGTACCGTGGCAGATTGCGCGCGCCGCCACGGGATTCCGACGAGGATCGGCCGTCCCAGCGTTGTATCACAGTCTTGCCCTGGATTATCCCGCTCCACCCGGCCGCCCCTTTGTTCTGACTATCCATGATTTGCCTCCGGCACGCTTCACAGACGAGGGGAGCCTGCCTATCTGGGCGTCGCGCGCAGCAAGGTCTGCTGCATGCGTGATTACTCCCTCGCAATTCGGCAAGGCTGAAATCGTGGACATCCTGCATGTGGAACCCGAACGGGTACACGTCATCCCGAACGGCTGTGAACACCACATCTTCAATGTTACCGTAGCGCCAGCATCGAAAAGTTGGCTGGCCCAGCGGGGGATTCCTGGACGCTTCATCCTGTATTCAGGCGGAGCAACACGGCGCAAGAACGTAAGGGCATTGCTCGAAGCGTGGCGTATCATGGGCCCCAAGTTCCCCGACCACTGCCTGGCGCTAGCGGGACCTCAGCACCTCGCGGCCGTCTCTGCGGATGCCGACGTACCGCGAACCGTTACCCTGGGTCATCTTGATCGCCAAACGCTAGCATCGGTACTCCGGGCGTCGGAAGCTCTGGTATGCCCCTCCATATACGAGGGCTTCGGACTTCCGCCGTTGGAGGCCATGGCGTCAGGAGTTCCAGTCGTCGGGGTACAGGCTGGCGCGGTGCCTGAGGTTGTGGCTGATGCCGCTCTGCTAGTGTCCGATGGAACGCCGGAGTTACTGGCCGATGGTATCCAACGGGTGCTCTGTGACCATCCGTTGGCGGACCGACTTCGTCATGCCGGCCCGAGGCGCGCGGCCTCTTTCTCTTGGGAAGAGCATGCCAGCCATGTTCTCGATGTCTACAATGGCGTGTTAGCCGCGTGCTAGAAGCAACCCTATGAACGTAGCCATTTTTGCCCGCGCTTTCTATCACCATGTACGGTCAGACCATTGCTGACACAGGCATCGACCCGGAGAACCCATGACGGACGCTCCGGGCCGATTCGATTTGAGAAGGATTCAACCGGTGATCGTGGCGCTGACTGTTTCGCTCCAGGGACCGGGTTCATGGCGGGTACTGACCCAGCGGAGCATGTAGTGAGCGGTCTTGCCGCTGTCGGCGCCATCGAAGTCGCGCGTGTAGGGCGAGCGGGTGTCGGCGGCCATATTGGTCAGCTCGCTGGGCTCCGCGGGAGGGGTTCCGCCGACCTTTACCCATATCTCGCAGCCTTCCACTCCGGCCGGCTTCGCGCGGGGAACGCCGGAGACAGAATAGCGGAATCCTACAATGTGCCGAAGACGTTGGCTGGTGTCCACTTCGCCTATCGGAGCCGTCGAAGGGGCGCCCACCGGGGTGCGGATGGTGCCCGGCACATTGAGGCCGAGCGCGGCGGATTCCGCGGTATTGACCGCTCCACTGGCCTGCATCTTTCGCGTAAGGAAGCGGACTGCATTTTCCAGAACCGCGCGGTCTGCATCCTTTTGCTGACGGGCGCTCTGCGCGGCGGACTGGGCCGTATTGTTCGCGGCGAAGGAGTTAGTATAGGCCGTACGTGCGGCGGTGACAGCCGGCAGGTCGGCAGCCCCCAGGCCCAACGGAGCCACGTTGGCGGTGGCATAGGTGATGAAGGTGCCCACCTACGCAAGAAGGTCGGCATCGGACTGTGGAAGAAAATCGGGCATGCTGAACCTACCTCCTGAAGGGTCGTTGGAGGCGAAATTGCCGGGACGGATTGACCCGACCGCTGACGAGGAATCTCGAGAGGCATCTCTCCTCTGACTGCGGCAAGGGGCCGAACCGGCCTCCTCCGATGGGAATGAGTGACGGTCTCCCTGGAATGAGCCGCCTGTTCCCCGAAACGAATGACACATTCCTGGGAATAAGCCGCTCATTCCCGGCAGCGAATGAGTCATTCCGAAGAACGATCACAGGATGCCAGGGAACGGGTGAATTGCTCCTGGGAATGGCCCGGCCGCTCCCAGGAAGCATCGACCCAGTTCGTCCGTCGGTTTCAGCGATTTCAGAAGTATTCCGCACCTTCGCGGGGAACTCCTGCCTGTGTTGGGCAGAACGCAGCACAACGTTAAATTGCCACAAGTTTTTACATCCCAAGACTGCCATGCGAAGGAATCCGAGTGGGTCCAGCACATTGAACAATGCGACACAATCGACGCCAGCGCCGCAAGCCAACCCCGATCCGCTGGTTCCGCGCGCACAGAATAACCTGAACGTAGCTTTCTTTGCCAGCGCTTTCTATCCCCATTTAGGAGGCGTGGAAGAGCTTGTGCGGCAGCTAGCGCATGCATACCGCAAAGCAGGCATGAACCCAATAGTCGTCACGAATCGGTGGCCGCCCTCGCTCCCTGCGCACGAGGAGTACGAGGGAATCCCCGTCTATCGGCTCACGATGCGCGGGCCGGAAGGCTCCTGGAAGAACCGCCTGAAGTACCAGCTCACGCATCGAGCCGTGCGCAAGAAGATGCTGGACCTGCTCGTCCGCCATCGCATAGACCTATTGCACGTGCAGTGCGTCAGCATAAACGGCTATTACGCGCTGCTTGCCCGGCAAGCCCTCCGTCTGCCCCTGGTCGTCTCGGCGCAGGGCGAGCTGACCATGGATGCGGACCGGCTGTACGAGCGCTCGCCCTTTATGAATCAAATGCTGCGTAAGCTGTTGAGGAAAGCCGATCACATCACCGCCTGCTCAGGGAATACTCTAGCTGAACTGGAGCAGTATTACGGAGCGCCCTTCGGAGAACGCGCAAGCGTCGTGTACAATGGAATAGAGCTCGACAACTTCACCGAATCCGCGCCCTATTCACACTCGCGACCCTACATACTTGGCATAGGCCGGCTGGTGCCGCAAAAGGGTTTCGACCTGCTGTTGCGGGCGTTCGCACAATGTGGCGTCAGGGACCACGACCTGCTTCTCGCCGGCGAGGGCACGGAGCGGGTTACCCTTGAACGGCTTGCGGGCGAGCTCGGCATCCAGGAGCGAGTCCGGTTCCTGGGCCGCGCGGACCGGCCGACCGCCGTCTCCCTATTCACGGGTTGCGCGTTCTTCGTGCTGCCCTCGCGCCACGAGCCCATGGGAATCGTCAACCTCGAAGCCATGGCAGCCGGCAAAGCCGTCCTCGCCGCGCATGTCGGCGGCGTGCCGGAGATTGTGCTCGACGGTAAAACAGGCCGGCTCTTCCCCGCCGAGAACGTCGACTGCCTGGCCGCCGGCATCGCGCAATTTGCATCGGACCCGGACTTGTGCATGCGGTTTGGGCAGGCAGGGCAGGCGCGATCCCGGCAGTTTGCCTGGCCGGCCATCGCGGAACAGTATCAGGAAGTATATCGAGCCGCACTCGCGAGCAATGGCAAGCAGTTGTGAGTGATCTTCCATCCGAGTTCGCCCCATCCGGTTCCTATCACCCCGATTCTGCACGAATCCTGCTTTCAAGCATCTTAAGAGTGGGAGCGGCGTTCATACGGCAGTGCTCCATATCCTTTCCTGACTGGCCGAAAACACATTCAAGGGCTGGCATGTGACCATTACGTACTCTCCGCCGGACTTGGCGGAAAATCGAAAACAGATAGGTGACATGATCTTCGTCTCAATGGAAAACTGGGACGAGGTGTGGAGGCGTAATCAATTCCTCTGCGCGGGGCTGGCCCGAAGATTCCCGGAAATGAAAATTCTGTTTGTTGGAACACCGCGGAACGTTTCCCACGGCATTCGTTCAGGTAGTCTCTCGAAGATGAGGGAGAAGGCGACGGCGGCGGTCCCCGGATTGCCAAATATCACGGTCACGCGCCCGGTGAAGCTCATGCCGAACTCTCTGCGAAGCGGCAGACGAATGAACGAGGCGATGGCGCGAGCGCACGTACGCCGAGTCAGTCGAGAAATAGGAATCAAGCGACCATTGCTCTGGCTGAATCCTCATTCTGCGGTCCATATGGCCGGTCGCATGGGCGAACGCGCGGTAGTCTATGACATTACGGACGATTGGTCGTTGGCAACCGTGCCGCCCTGGGAGAAGCAGCTGATATTGGATCAGGATGCAGCGCTGTGCAAGCGGGCAGATCTCGTAATTGTCTGTTCCGAAGCATTGGAGAAGAGTCGCCGCTCCAAATGCAGCCGCATTCTGCTGCTTCCCAACGGCGTGGACCCAGCACATTATACGCCAGTCTCACAGCCAGTAAAGACACGGCACGCGGAATGGCCTTCTCCCGTTCTCGGCTACACGGGAACCCTGCACGCAGACAGAGTTGACGTGGACCTGCTCATCGGAATTGCGCGCAGCTTCAGTGACGGCGCCATCGTACTCATTGGTCCAAACTGCATGCCAGACGCCACCACCAACCGCTTGAAGGCAGAGAGCAACATCAAGTTGATGGGCGAGGTACCCTATTCTAAGCTGCCCGAATACATGGCCCGCTTCGATGTGTGCATAGTTCCCCACAACGAGACGCCATTCACCGAAAGCCTCAACCCGATTAAGCTGTGGGAATATCTTGCGGGCGGCAAGCCCATCGTCAGCACAAAAGTCGCTGGATTTCGCGACTACCCCAGCCTTTGCCACATAGCTTCCGGCGTTGACGCGTTTGCAGAGGCTTGTAAAGCGGCCTTGAAAGAGGATATAGGGAACTCCGAGAAGCGCATTGCGGAAGCATCGATGAATAGCTGGGACCGGCGGATCGATTGTCTTTTATCGACTCTGGAACACATGGATGTGCCTGTATGAGCGGCATGCAGGCAGGGCAAGCGGCTGCCGATATTAAGGAAGACAGCGGGCACATTTCACCTACTGCATCACGCATGCGGCGATTGACACCTGGTAGAATTGCAGCGGCGCTGGGGCGGAGATTGCGACTCGTCATAAACCGCCTGCGCTACCCATGCGCGAGCTTTGGAACCGGTTGCGACATCCGCAACGGCCTAACACTGCGCTGCGGCCCGAGCGCCAGAATAAATGTCGGTCCCCGGTGTGTCCTCGATAGCGCGATGACAATTGAATGCAGCGGGATTCTGGAAATAGGCGAACGAACGATTTTCGGACACCACTGCACTCTCGCCGCGCGTGAATCGATTGTTATCGGCCCCGATTGTCTCATCGCGGAAATGGTATCGATTCGGGACCACGACCACAGATTCGACCGTCTGGACGAACCGGTCCGAGAGCAGGGCCATATCGCGGCGCCCGTCGTTATCGGCAGCAATGTTTGGCTCGGCGCAAAGGTGACCGTGACGCGTGGTGTTAGGATCGGCGACAATGTGATTGTAGGGGCAAACGCAGTGGTAACGAAGAATATTCCCGACAATGCTATTGCAGTCGGCGTGCCCGCTCGCGTGATCCGCATGCGGTCCGAGAGTAGGTTGCAGCATGACACTTGAGATTATGGATGAATCCACGACAACGATAAAGGCAGAACCGAGCTTGCTCTCCTGTATCAAGCGAGATATCGAGCGAGTTGTGAGATGTAACCCAGGCCCCGCCCGCTCGCTAATTGTAGTGTTGACTAACCGAGGCTTTCAGGCCGTACTACTTTATCGCATAAGCCGAGCATTGTGGAAGCATCGTGTACCCATTCTGCCGCTCATATTTACCCGCCTCGCGCAGCATCTGTTTGCCATAGACATATCCTACATGGCAGACCTTGGCCCAGGAATCGTTATCATGCATGGGTTCGGCTTGGTTATCGGGAATCAGGTTCGAGTAGAAGGGGACTGCTATTTCTACCAAGGTGTGACTTTGGGAACAAAAGGCACCGAGTGGGTTAGTTCAGAGGAAACCGACGGACAGCCTGTCATAGGACGCGAAGTGATGTTTGGGGCAGGAGCCAAGGCTCTTGGTCCGATTCACATTGGGCAGAACTGTGTGATCGGTGCAAATGCCGTCGTCTTAAGAGATGTTCCTCCGAACAGTGTTGCCGTTGGCGTGCCTGCGCGGGTCGTAGGGCACAGGCCCATGCCCCCTTGGGCCGACAAGCAAATTGAGGCACCATATGCGGAGAGCAAGGAGCAACACATTGAGGGCTGAGCAACCGGATATCGTGGCCAGCAGCAATCAACGAGTGTTGGAAGGCGCTGCGAATGATTCCGCCGCTTCATGCCTGCCTGTTGTCTCCGTGATTATCGTCAACTATAACACGCGGCAGATGACGCTGGAATGTCTCCAAAAGCTATACCGCGAACTGGGAGACATTCCGTCTGAGGTCTGGGTCGTAGACAATGCATCAAATGACGGCAGCTGCAATGCCATTCGCTCTGAGTTCCCGCAGGTCCGCCTCATTGAGAATACAGGGAACCGCGGGTTTGGCGCTGCCAACAATCAAGCGATGGCGGCGGCGGCCGGCGAATATTTTCTGCTTCTCAACAGCGACGCATTCCCAAAACCTGGCGCTGTCCAAGTACTTATCGGGTATTTACGGACGCGCCCACAGCAGGCGGCAGTCGGTCCGCGGCTCTTGAACGAGGACGGATCACTTCAACTCTCTTGTTTTCGGCTTCCTTCGCCGGCTCTGGCGTGGTATGAGAACATCTGGCTCTCGTCGGCCCTGCCTCGCCATCGTGTGTTCGGAAACTACCGCCGCTGGACACATGAAGAAGAGCGGACAGTGGATTACATTATTGGCGCCTGCATGTTAATTCGGCGGCAAGCATACGAGCAGGTAGGTGGATTCGATGAACGCTTCTTCATGTACTCTGAAGAGGCGGACTGGCAAAAGCGGATGAGAGATGTGGGCTGGACGATAGGCTTCACGCCGGAGGCCAACGTAGTCCATCTTGGTGGGGCGAGCGGAGCCACCGAAAAGCCCCACATAAACGGACACTTTTATGACAGCCACGATTTTTATATGAAGAAACACTATGGGCTCAGCGGATTCTTCTCGTATCGGCTGGCCATGATTCTCGGCTGCTTTCTACGCATGATCCTGTGGTCTGTGGTCGTCATTTCAGTCCCGCGAAGAAGAGGGCTGGCAAAATCCAAGGCTCGTCTCTACTCGTGGCTTGTTCTGCGGGAGACGCTGCACTGGCGTTCGGGTATAGGAAGCTAAAGGGCCGCCAGTTTCATGACGAGAGTATGTTCGATAATTCGATCGAATGGCGGTGCGCTTTTCGTCGTGTCGGCCATCTGTGCAGCGGCCGTTCCGATTACATTGCTTGCGCTCGACAACGTCACCTATGGTCTTGCGGCAGCATACATAATAACGTTCCTCGTAATGGCCTGGCAGCGTCCTGACATCGCGTTAATGCTCATATTTGCGTCTACACCCCTCCAAAATGATCTTTCGGGCGGAGTAGGCGCTGGAAGATTTTCCATTGCAGAAGTCAACCTCGTGCTAACGCTTCCTGCTTTCTTCCTTCAAATGCTCGCCAGAAGACGGATGCCCTCATTAGGCCCTCTCGCCATCCCTGTGCTGCTGTACCTTTGCGTCTGCATCTACTCTTCAGCAGGAGCATGGCGACCCGATTCCGCACCGATATCGTTCTTCCAGATGATAGTATTCTTAGTCGTAGCTGTAATGGTCTTCTCCTCATTCCTATCGAGAGAAGAGGACCTCATTTCGTGCCTTAGAGGCTATATTGTTACCAGTGTCATTATAGCGAGTGCGGTGCTGATTTTTAGATCTGGATACGTTCTAGGGCTGCACAAAAATGCTTCAGGCCCCACGCTCGCCATCGCGACTATCATTGGCGTTGAATTATGGTTCGCCGAACGGAATCCCAGACGTAAACTTTTACTTGCGCTGGCCTTGATGGTGACGGCACCGGCCCTTCTCATTACCCTCTCTCGCGGAGCCTGGCTGGGGGCCATATGCGGTCTCGCAGTGCTTACGTTGATGCGACGGCAATTCAAGCTATTGCTGCGTATTTTGCTGGTTTTGATTCCGCTCTTGGCTGTTTGTTGGAATCTTTTGCCGAAAGAGGAACGGGATTACGCGACCGACTTTGGACACGATAGACGCAACATCGAGGCGCGCTATGACAGCGTTGACTTAGCAAACTCGTATTTTCAGAAGTGCCCGATATACGGCATGGGGGTGGGGCTTCGGAAGGAGTACGATGCAACGAACGTAGTTTGGTCTACGCTTGCAGAGACGGGGATCCTGGGATTGGGAGGGTTTGTTTTGATTCACGTCGTCTTCTTCGGTATGATATGGGGGTCCCAAAAGAAGCTCAAAAGAGATGATCCCCTCTACTCCTTGCTGGCGCTCGGGGCCGCACTGATTCTATATAAGCTCACCCACGGCATGGTGGACCATTACTGGCAGCGTGGTCCCGCCTTTGCCGCCTGGGCTGCGGCCGGAATGGCTACCGGAGTATACGTACGGGTCCGTCGCCGCGAAACCACAGGAGAAATGGGTGACCTCGTTCCGCGCAGCGCTCTGTATTGACACGCATGCATTTGCTGGCACGGAGCGTCACATCCTGGACCTGGCCCATGGTCTAGGGCGGGCGGGCGTCGAAGCGTGCATAATCTGTCCACCCTCGTCGCCCCTTGCAGAAAGAGCCGGGAAGTCTGGCGTCGAGGTTATTCCCGGTCCACAAGAGCGTATATTTGACGCGCAAGCAGTCCGCAGGCTGCGTAAAATGGTACAGTCAGAGCGAATTCAAATCCTGCATGCGCATAACGGCCGAACCTCTATGTTGGCGGCATTAGCCACTCGTGGGTCAGCGTTCGGTAGATCAGTTATGACGCAGCACTTTCTCGAACCGGCTCACGCTGCCCATAGAGGGCCAAAAGCGGTGCTCTTTCGCGCAGTGCATCAATGGGTGAATCGCAACACGCACCACTTCATCGCAATTTCCGAGGCGGCGCGGCATAACATGCTTGCGCGCAAAGATGCTCCAGCGGAACGAATCACCGTTGTTCCCAATGGCATACCGGATATCGAACGTTCATCGCTCTCGCTTCCTGATCAACTTCGCGCCGAGCTGAGTGTTCCCATTAATGCGCCGCTCGTTCTGTGTGTGGCGCGGCTGGAGCGCGAAAAGGACATTGCAACCCTTATCAACGCGATGAAACTCGTAAACGCGGAGCTTCCCGGATATGTCTGTCTCATTGCCGGAGAGGGGTCGCAGAAACAGGAGTTGTCCCGGATAATCCAATCGCTGGGTTTAGACAAGAGCGTCCGGCTGCTTGGATTCCGCACCGACGCTCTCGCGCTAATAAATGCCTGTGACGTGTTGTGCTTGCCTAGCGCAGTTGAAGCGTTCGGGTTAACCCTTGTCGAGGCGATGGCGCTAAATAAACCCGTTATCTCAACTAACATCGGCGGGCCTGCCGAGATTGTCCTCGACGGATGTACCGGGCGGCTCGTGCCCCCCGCCGATTCCTATTCACTTGGACGAGCCATAATCGAGCTAGTTCAAGACCAGGACACGCGAATTGCTATGGGCCGATCCGGCCGCAAGCGCTACCTCGAGCAGTTTACTGCTGAACGCATGGCCCGAGAGACGCTTGCCGTATACCACAAGATTCTTGCCTCCTAAATCTCTCTACTTATGCGCGTCCTCCTAATCTCTCACACCTGCCAATCTCGCACCGAAGGCCAACCCAAGGCTGAGCAGCTTGCCCGGCTGCCCGGCATTGAGCTGCGGGTGGTCATCCCCAATAGATGGATGCACTACGGCAAGCCTCGCGCCGCTCAGATGCCGGAGGACAGCGCCTTCACGCTATCCGTCGAGAAGGTAGCGTGGCCCTGGGCGGGGCCGGCGCAGTTCTATCTTCACTGGTATCCCCGACTTGCGAAGATTCTAAAGGAATTTCGGCCGGACATAATCGACCTCTGGGAGGAGCCGTGGGGGCTCATTAGTGTCCAGGCATGCCTCTTGCGCAATCGGTTATTGCCCTCCGCCAAAATTATCTCTGAGACTGAACAGAACCTCAACAAGAGCCTCCCTTTCCCCTTTGAAGCGTTTCGCTCCTACACGCTGAGCAATGCGGACTTTGCCGTAGGGCGCAATAGTGAGGCGGTCGTGAATCTGCGGGCGAAAGGCTATACAGGGCCCACCGAAGTTGTGCCCAACGCCGTCGATACGGGCCTGTTCGTGCCAATGGACCGCAAACAGTGCCGCGCGTCGATGGGACTTACCGGCTTTGTCGCGGGATACATTGGGAGGCTGGTCGAAGAGAAGGGTCTCATGGACATGGTGGACGCCCTTCCTGACTGCCCGCCCGACGTCTCACTGCTGTTCGTGGGCGACGGTCCTTTTCGGACGCAGATGGAAGAAAGAGCGCGCGGGTTGGGTATCGCTGAACGCGTGAGGATTCTTCACGGGCGTCCGCTGGCCGAGCTGCCGGCCATAATGAACGCGATTGACGCGCTTGTTTTGCCGTCCCGAACCACTCCGCGCTGGAAGGAGCAGTTCGGGCGCGTAATTATCGAGGCGCATGCCTGCGGCACGCCGGTGATAGGCTCGGATTCGGGCGCGATCCCGGAAGTGGTCGGCAAGGGCGGTATTATTGTCCCGGAACGCTGCCCATCTGCATTGGCGGAAGCCATAACGAGCCTGCGGCAGGACCCCGCAAAAGCGAGAGAGATGGGCAGGATTGGGCGAGAGCAGGTGCTCGCCAACTATACCTGGGAGCGCGTCGCCGCCCGCATGTACGACATCTATTGCCGTGTAATGGCTCCCTCCACAACCGCGTAATCGACCTCTCAGCCACCCTCGGTCCGGTTCCGCCACCGCATGCCGCCACGAAGCAAACGGCCCAAATACACCGCTTCAGTAAAAATACCTGAAAATATTATCTGGCCAATGGAACCTGGCGGGCATAATAGGCGTCGTACAGATACACTCAAACGCCGAGTGTGCCTATTTCGTCGCGCCTGCATAGTTGATGCCGGTTGATGAAACGCGGTTTACAAACGCGCTTAACCCCATGATCCTGACCCGATACAAAGAGAATATGCCTACCGCAAAGGTACCGCGCGAAACCGAAACGGTTTATTCGGACCTCCGTGGCGCCTGCCTGCGGGGCGCGGACCTCGCGGGCCGGGACCTGACCGGCGCGGACCTCTGCCGGGCGGACTTGCGGAAGAGCGTGCTGAGGGATGCCACCCTCTGTTACTCGGATATGACCGGCGCGGACCTGTCCGGGGCCAACCTTCTTCATGCCAACCTGGAGTGCGCCGATCTCGCCTTTGCAATCCTGAATGATGCGAATTTGAAATGCGCAAACCTCTTTGGCGCGAACCTTGTTGGCGCGGGAATGAGAGGAGCCGAACTTCTGGGAGCCTGCCTGGCGGGAGCGGATTTGTTAGACGCAGACATGGAGGGTGCATGCCTATCCGGCGCTCTGTACGACATGCAAACACGCTGGCCCGAGCGCTTCGACCCTTCCACGTGCGGAGCCGAGTTGATACGCAATCCTGGGAAAGCATTTGCCATTGACGCCGGCCCGGGGTTACAGACGAAAGAGAGGCATCACAACAAGCAATAAACGCAGAAACGCCGCAGGAATTAATTCCTGCGGCGCTCGTACATATCCGGGTCATCAACCAGCCTAACAGTCCCTGGGATCCCGATTCCTGCGTCGTCGCGCCAACAAGCCGGCTCCGCCCAGCCCCATCAAGGCGCTCATTTGATAGAACGCCGGTTCGGGAACCGATTCAATATGCACATTATTGTCGTTGACATAGGCAAAGTCCTGCGGGTGATTCGGGTCCGGGTTATTGGCATCGCGCACCCCTTGGATCCATTTTGCGGTGCCTGACGTATAGGTCCGAATCAGTAGTCTGTTGGCCGTTTCGGTCTCGTAGCCTCTTGCGAACCCCAGGGCTAAATCTGCATCTCCTCCGGTGGAATTACTTCCGCGTTGCACATAACCAGAGGCAAATCCGTCTCCACCATCTTGAATTATATCCCAGATTGCGAGTTGAACGCCTGCGACCTGTTTTGTCGTGAGAGTGAGGTCATTGAGGAATTTATCGGTTAGATAGGCGACAGCCTCTGCGCGCTCAAAAATGGAAAACTGGTTCAAGCCACCCGCGGTATTGCCTGGTCCCGTGACGTACGTGCCATCAGTGGTCGTTCTGGAACGGAAGTAATCTATGGGCTGATTAGCAACGTTCGGAGCAGTCTGCATGGCAGACACGATTCCGCCGGGCGTACCCTCGCCACCGGAAGTTGCCTGATAGAAATAATGATTTACATTAATAGTGTGATTCAGATCCTGCCGAATGTCTGTAACACTTGATTCCAAGGACAGAGTACTATACTGTTGGCCCCAATTGATCCAATGGGTAAAATCGGTACAGAAGATATAGAAGTTGGCGTTAGGAGCCGAGCTTAATTTCCCCTGGTAGCGTCCCGCTGCTACCGTGCCATCGTGCAATAAATTGACGCCAATATACTGTGCGCCTGTACCTAGAAATGTAAATGTTTGCTCGGCATGTACGGGACCGGCAGCTAGCGTAAGAGCGATGAGCGCTCCGACGAGGGTATGCCGGTAGCCCATTCTAAAATGTAGTTTGCAATGATTCAAAGTATTCTCCCCGCTTTTGTTTGCTGTCGTCGTAATAGGAAAGTATGCAGGCGTACCCCTACTACCTTGGCGCAGCATCTTCACATATAACCTCTGCAAGATTCGTGCCAAACTGCAATTTCCCGCAAAACCCAGTATTATTACCATAAAAATCTGCATGGTTGCCTGGCGAGGAGCGCAATTGTCCACACAGTCAATATGTAAACTGCATTATGCGTTAATATGCCCGCTTACAATGATTTGTGCAGTAATCGGATAATAAATTTCTTTGCGCAATGCTGGCGATGGTACGCGGTGGAAAAGGCGCGAATGGGCAGTGATTCCGAATGCCGGCGCGCCAGAGTCAGGCAGTGCCGTTGATGTAGGCCTGCGCCTTGTCCCATACCACAACTCCGACGGCTCGGCCCATGGATCGGGCCGCCAAGTCGCCCTGCTGGAAATGGATGCCGCCGTACCGGCGCGAGATGCCTGCCGCATCGGCCGCGTCCGAGAACGTTGCAAACGACAATGTTACCGGGCTTGCAGGGGACAGCCCCGGTTCGAGGGTAGAGCTTCCCTTCGCGAAGGAAACCGAGAAACCGAAGTTATCGCTGCCGGTGAATCGCTTCAGCGCCTCAGCGGCCGCGGCGCTAAAGGCGCTGTGGCCGGACGGGAATTCGGGGAAAGCAGGCGTAACGAACGTGGGCGACTGGAACGTGCCGAAGCTCTTGCCCAGCATCTGCACTGCGCCCAAACCGGGACCTCCCCACGCGCGGATAGTCTGTCCGGCGAATGCATAGTGGATCGCCGTAATTGGGCGGACGGAGTCGTAGGCGCGCTTGGTGTCCCAGCAGGCGATGCCCGCATCCATGACGGCGTTACACAGCACGAAGAACATCTTGACGTCCATATCGAGATCGTGCGAATCGCGCTGCGATACGTAGTTCCCAAAGAGACACCAGTGGCCGGGCGGCAGCTCCGAATTGGGGCCGTCGGCAAAATATTCGGTAATGAGCTTCTGCGTGTCCGTCAGGTTGGCGCTATAGTCGATTATCTGCTGCGCCTGCGCGATATATTCGGGGCTTCCAGCCTGCGGAAGAGTCACCGATGGGCGAAATTGGGACCCCGAAGTCATTGCGAAAGGAGCGACACGTCCCCAATGCGGCCCGATATATGCTGGGACCACGAACCCGGCCTGCCCGTTCGAGATTCGCAGTGGCTGCCAATGATTCGGATCGTTGATGTGGTCCGAATCGTTCACAGATGAGTATCCCGTGTAGTCCGTGTACGCCCCCGGATGGAGATCGCCCAGCTGATTCGAGCCGTCCATATGGCGGAACGCGATTACTGCCGCAGCGGCCCGGTTACCGATTCCGCTGGGAGTCGTCACGTCGGTCGAGTTGTCCGCGGGGTCGTAGCCGAGCGCCGCCATCCGGGTATTGAAAAGCGCGGTCTGCGTAGGAAAGAGGTCGATGAGAACGCGATACACGGCGTAGCTCATGGCTTTCTGCTTGTTCTCAGGCGTCCGCTCCGCTGCAGGCCTCCGGAGCGTGCCTCCCAGCTGCGTGCCCACGGCCTTTGAATCATACGCGGCCCAGGCGTCGAATGCGCACGTAGCCACGATTGCGAGCATACGGGCGACCATCGGCGGCCCGGGCTTGGTGAGCCGTACAGCCTGCAACGCCGTGTCGTTCCACAGCAGCACGGCATTACGCCCCGCGGAAGCGCCGCTCCCTCCCCCGCTCCCGCAGCCCTCTACAAGAAACGATACGGCAGCGGCTCCTCCGAGAGCAAGCAGCTCGCGCCGCGACATCCGCCACCCGGCATGCGGCCCGGAATGCAGAGTACGCATAGAAGATGTCAGCGTGGTATCGATCCTGCCGTTCATTAAAGAGTCCTTTCGAAGAAGTCTAGCCGGGGAAATCAACATTTCACAATAGACCTCTTGCATAGTATCTGTTCAATCTTAATGTGAGTGATTTGAAAGACGCCCACCCCCCGGCCCCCTCCCGGAACGGGAAAGGGAGCTAATGTGTAAGCGAATCGCTCTGATGAACCGAATGAATCTGCCTGTTTAGCTCCCCTTCGCCCCTCTCGGAGGGGAGAAGGGGCCGGGGGATGAGGGGTGCCGTAACGTTTTGATTATCATGATATCTGAACAGATACCTTGCATAAGTACTTTTTCGTCCGTGAGGACGATTGGCCGCAGGCCCAGAGTTCTCGGGCGCGCCACTGGTCCGAGCGCCTGAGAAAGCGAGTGAATTCATTCGCTCGCTCGCTGACGGAACCTGACATATGCAAGAGGTCCAATATGCAACGCGCGTGTCTTCGAAGCAGGCAGGCGCGGCAGCGCGCTCTATTTCCCAGCCCGGCGCAGTCCCGCGCCAGCCCGGTCCTTAATATTTGAGCCACCCGGTATATCGAGCAGGGCGTGATAGCGCGAGACAGCCTCCTCCGCCTTGCCGCTTGCGGCGAGAATATCGGTCTCCTTCAGAAACTTTTCGACGGGCAGAATCCATCGAATCGCGTCCGTCGTATGGCGGACCTTTTCGATTTCGGCTTCGTTCAAGCTGATGCCTGTGGTCCCGGAGGCCATGAGATTGGTGCGGTCCTGACGATGCGGCAGCCCCATTGCATGGCCCAGCTCGTGGCTGGTGACGCGGGGGAGGGGCTCGTCGATGCCGCCGGGCACCTCGCGGAGCCCGGCCATATCCTGAACGAAAATCGCGTCGCGAGCCATGTAGACCCCGTTGACGCTCATGGCGCTTACGTAGTAGACGTGGAACATGCCGTCCGCTCGCGTGCCCGAGGGTCGCAAGGGCAGCATTGAATCGAGCGTCAGCGCCACGTCGTCCTTTCGCGCCTCCGCGTTGGCAGCCTTCTCTTCCACTACGCTCTCCACCCAGAGGTGAAAGCCTGCCGCATGCCAGATGTCGTTGGCCTTGCGCGTGATTCGCGCGATGTCGTTCGCTTTCAGCCGGGTATTCACGGCGGACGCTTCCGCCGAATGCAGCAGGTGGATGCGGACCGGGACGACGCGGAACTCCTCGTAGGCGCGCACGCCGTCGCCGCGAACTGTCGTCACGCTCGACCGAGCCGCAAGCACGAATCCCATCCACGTTAAGACCGTCAACAACACAAGCCATTTTTGCATTCTGCACCCAACCTGAACGAATGGAATTCTCAAAACCCCGCGGCATGGCCGTCGCCGCGGGGGTCCGAGCCCCCGTGGAGCGCGCCGGTCTCGGAATCCACGCGAATGAGCTGATAGACGCTGCCGTGCGCCCACGGAGCAATGGCGCGGACCGCGTGCCCTCGCCTCGCAAGGTCGTCAATAACGGAGGCGGGAACGCGATTCTCTATCTCCAGCAGGCCGCCGGAAGGGCCGTCCGGCGGTTGGCTGTGCTGCCAGCGGGGTATTTCAATCGCCTGCTGCGGGTCCGCCCCACCATCGATAACATGCCGGATAACCTGAAGGTTACTCTGTACCTGAACGTCCGCGCCGGGCGTGCCGCCCACCCAGGCGAGCCTGTCGCCCTCCGTAACAATGTAGGCGTTCAGCGTATGGGCGGTCCGCTTGCCGGGAGCGAGCGCGTTAGGGCTGGCAGGGTCGAGAGAGAAGCCCGTCATGCGGTTGTTGAGGAGAATCCCGGTCCCCTCGGCGGCCACGCCGCAGCCAAATCGATAGAAGACGCTCTGGATGAAGCTGACGGCGTTGCCCTGCCTGTCCGCGACGCAGAAGTAGGTGGTATCATGGGCGGCTTCGCCGGCCTGCACGGTGATCGCGGCGTGATTCGGGTCGATAAGCGAGCGACGGCGGTCACCGTACTCCTTGGAAAGCAGCGTCTCCATCGGCACGTCGACAAACGCCGGATCGCCCAGGTAGGCAGCGCGGTCGGCGAACGCCAGCTTCTTGGCCTCAACCATTGAATGAATCGTATTCGGATTCAGGGGATCGCCGCCATCAATTCTCATCCCCTCCACGATATTCAGCATCTGGAGCAGGATGTGGCCCTGCGAGACCGGAGGCTGGGCGTGGACTGTAAAGCCCTTGTAATCGCTCCGCAGAGGCTCCGCGACGATGGTGGCGTGGGCGGCAAGGTCTTCACGGCTCATCAGCCCGCCGTTTCGCCGCATCGCGTCCACAATTCGCTCGGCGACGGGGCCGTCATAGAATCCGTCCCGTCCTTTCGCGGCGATCTCTTCCAGCGTCCGGGCGAGGTCCGGCTGCCGAATCGTCTCGCCGGGACGCGGCAAGTGTTCCAGGCCCGTTAGCGAGCGCGCCATCGGCGCGAACCATTCCTGCGATTCGGAGGCCGCCACTTCGCTGAAAACGCGGCAATAACGATGTCCCGCCGGGAAACCGCCGGTCGCGTAACCAATTGCATCACGCAGAATCTCCTCCCATCCCATCGAGCCGAATCGCTCGTGCAGTCGGAACCAGGAGTCTACAAGGCCGGGAACACTGGCGGACCGCAGTCCGCGAATCGGAATGCCGTTCTGAAAGCCGTCGAGCGACGCAGAGGCCGGGGCCGCGCCGGAACCGTTAAAGGCGGTGGTACGCCGCGTTTTCGCATCGTAGACAATGACGAAGGCGTCGCCCCCGAGTTGACTTGCATAAGGCTCCGTAACCGCGAGGACCGCCGAAGTCGCGATGGCCGCGTCCACGAAGCTGCCGCCGTTTTGAAGGATTCGTAGTCCTGCGCTGACGGCAAGCGGCTGCGAGGCTGCCAGGATGCCGTTGCGCGCCACGACTACTCCGCGATGTGTTGGAAACGTCAAAGCCACGATATGTCAACCGGTCCAAAGGAGACAGCCAGGATTTTGAATTCTAGCCATTATGAACAGTATGAACATGATAAGAACGGAAGAGCGCGGCCCTTGATGACGTTCATAACGTTCATAGTGGCTAATTCCGGACGGCTAATCCTGGTTTCAGGAGGGAACAAAGGCGGCGATGGACAATGATGGTTCATCAAAACGCCGGAGCCTAAACTATGCGCCAATGGAGCCGTTTTCTTGTTCTGCTCGCCTTTCTCCTCCCATACCTCAGATCGACCGCTTCCGCCGACGAAGCGCGGCTGCGCTGCACCGCCGATACGAGCGTCTCTTCATACAGCGGCGAGGCGGATTCCAACTATGGACAATCCTCCCGCCTGCGCCTGAAGGGCATCCAGATGATCGCGCTCTTCCAGTTCGATACCGCCCCCATCAAGGGCTGGAAGATAGACAGCGCAAAGCTTTATCTGCGTTACGCGAGCGCGGAACGAAAGCTGCGAACTCTGGGCCTCTCCACCATCTCCGCTCCATGGACAGAGGGCACGGGAAGTGGAGAAAAGAAATCGGGCGAGACCTGCTTCGCATGGCGGGAACAGGGAAATGCGCGCTGGGCGGGGCGTGATACGGATTTCACCGACGTATCGTACACAGCGGGAAACACGCTGGCCGCCTACGCAAACATCGAGGATAAGGCCGACGGATGGTTCGCGGTGAGCGTTGACCCGCGAATCGTTAACGCGATGGCGGCGGGGCTATCCTATGGAATGGCGGTGAGCGACGAAAAGGGGCAGACTTCCGCCAATAACGACGTGTACTCACGCGAGCAGAACAACTCACAGCCCTATCTCGTAGTGACCGGCCACGCCGAGGCGCTGCCCGTGCCTGCCTCCATTATCGGTCTGAATGCCTCGCCCGATCCCAGGCATGCAGCCTTCGACATGGGAGCCGCCAAGCTAATATTTAGCAGCCCACCCGGCGCGTTAGGCTATCGAATTAAATATCGGGGGACTGCCCTGATCTCGGAAGTTCAGCTGCCGCGCCACGCAGTTCCTTACGCGATATCGGGAATGCAGCAGACCGTTACGCTAATGGGCTTGCCGCCGGGTGGTATCCCAACCTCTTCGGTCTCTGTAACTGCCATCAATGCACAGGGTATTGCCGGACCGGAAACCTCCACAGCCGTGATCTTCTCGTCCACCAAATTTAAGCCGGCGCCGCTCACGGCGCGAGCCTTACCGGGCGCTAATATACAAGAGCCGAGACCCGGCGCAACCGGCCTGCGAATCTGGGCCTACCCGGACACCGAGAAAGCCCATCCGATAAGCGGCAACCTTCTGGAGGAGGCCGGCGCGGGCGCATACGCCGGAGCGACTGTCGGAACGTACCGTCGAGGCAATCCTGTTTGGGACGGCAAGGCGGTCCGTCTATTCGCGGCGCGCGACGAGATCGTTGCGTTCAACCTGCTCGTCGAATCGGCAGCCGGGGGGACGCAGGGCATAACGCTCCGAACTCCCGAATCGTTGGCCGGTTCCGCCGGCGCAATTCGCCCGACTGTATCCGTTTTTCGCGAGTGGTACGTAAGGGATGGCGAATGGTTCCCCGAGGCCTGTGTGCCCTTGACTGTTGACTTCGACATTCCGGCCGCCGACAACCATGTAACGGGCCAGAAGAACCAGTCCATCCTCGTTGAATTGCTCGTTCCGGCGGACGCCAAACCTGGCCTCTATATCGGCGAGATCGGCGTAACCGCCAACGGCAAAATAGATCGCGTCCCGCTTCGCCTGGAGGTCAACAGCCTCATTCTGCCGAACACGCTCTCGTTCGACATCAGCCTGAACACCTACGGCACGGTGGGCGGTCCCTTCGGTATCGACGACCGGACGCCGGAATATCGCGCGCTGGAACGGGATTACCATCGCCTGGCGCACGCGCATCGCTCCACCCTCGCTCCGCTTGGCTACTCACACTCGGGCCGGGTCTCCAGCAACTACGCGCCCCCGCTCATGGGAGACGGCGCGCAAATGCGAATCTCCGATTGGTCGAGCTGGGACGCCCAATTCGGACCCTATCTCGACGGCTCGGCGTTCAAGGGCCTCCCGCGCGACGGCGTTCCGATCACCCACCTCTATACTCCCTTTCACGAGGCGTGGCCGGCGGACATAAATAAGCACTACCGCTACACGCCCACGATTCGCGACTACCCGGCGACCATTACCGAGCACGCACTCAATGCCCCGCCCATCGAGGAGGCGATGGACCGGCCATTCGCGGAGGCGTTCACCTCGGTCGTACGGCAATGGGCGCGGCATATGCATGAAAAGGGATGGACCAAGACGCAGCTTCAGCTCTATCAGAACGACAAGAACTACTACAAAGACCCCAAAATGGGCGGCCATGGAACCTCCTGGTGGCTGTTGGACGAACCCAACTTTCGGGACGACTGGCTCGCGCTAGCCTATTTCGCGCGCCTTTTCCGCCAGGGCATGAAAGACTATCCAGACGTGCCGATGGTCCACCGCGAGGACGTTTCACGGCCCCAGTGGCAGCGGGACTATCTGGACTACCTGGTGGACTTGATGGTTGTGAGCGGCGAGATCTATACCAAAGGACCACGCCTACGGGAGATGCGGGAGAAGGTGGGCATGCGCTACTGGAACTACGGCGAGGCGAACCCGGTTAAACAGACGAATCTGACCGCTGAGGCGTGGGCGGTTCGCGCGTGGCTGGCCGGGGCGGACGCGATTGTTCCCTGGCAGTCGGTCGGCGAGGATGCCAACTACGAGAAAGCGGACCCAACCGCCCTGATTCTGCCCGGCAAGCGGTTCGGAATCATCGGACCGATTGCCACGTTGCGACTAAAGGCTCTCCGGCGCGCCCAGCAGGACGTAGAGTATTTGATCCAGCTAGCCGCCAAACGCGGATGGGACCGGGAGCAGGCTGCAGCAGCGATTGCCGGACTGCTCAAACTCCAGGGGGCGCTCGAGAAGAACAGCGATGACGACGCGGGCCGTTACCGGTTCGGTGCGCTGCACGAAGCCGATTTCGACGCGCTCCGTCGGGCAGTCGCAGACGCGACGACTGTCAGATGATTTCCGGCCCTCACGAAAATGACCCCGGAGACCGCTCGGTTTCAGCGGCGCCCCGGGACCATTTGAGCAATAGAAACGGATTGCGCGAGCTAAACGCGCAGCCTACTTCCGCACGAACTGGTAATACTGTTTTCCATTCTTGGTAATAGTCTTGCGCTCGTAGACCTTACCGTCCCTTGTGAACGACTTTCGGCTGAAGTAGTCCGCCCGCGCGTGGTCCACCTTGCTCTGGCTCTTGCGATCCTGCTCATACCGGTTTGCCGAGTAGAGCGCGCCCGCCGCGCCCGCGAACATGATCGTATTGTCATGCTTCAGCAGGCCGAGCAGACCGAGGCCCGCGGACCCAATTCCTATGTTGCGCCATTGGTTCTTCGTCTGCTGGCGATGGCCGGACTCATCCTTCTTATCCTGCGCGGCGGCGGCCAGAGGCGCGGCAAGCGTTCCCGCTATGGACAGGACTGCGCCCATGCCGGCGCAAAGCTGTTTCGATTTCATTGTGAACTCCTTTTGGCTCGGTCCTTGCGAACCGAACCTCCAAATAAAGGACGATTCTAATCGAAAGATGTTCCAAACGATACCCGGGAATCGCCTGCAAACCGAACGCTTTACAGACAATAATGAGGCTATAATGTACCAATGAAACGCATCGAAGCGATTATTCGCCCGCTCAAATTGGACGAAGTGAAGATTGCCCTGGGGGAAGTCGGCGTCACGGGCATGACGGTTACGGACGTGCGTGGAATGGACCGTCAGCGCGGGCATCGCGAGACGTTTGGCGGCGTGGATTACACTATCGACATGCCGACCAAGGTCAAGATTGAGATCGTATCGCGCGACGACGAATCGGACGAGATCGTCGAGACAATTCTCCGGCACGACTGGACCGGCGAGCCGGGCGACGGCAAGATATTCGTTCTGCCTATGGAAGATGCCGTCCGCATCCGCACCGAAGAGCGCGGCGACGAAGTGCTGTAATTCTAGGGAAGTCGGAAGCCGGAGGTCAGAAGTCGGAAGCCCAGCGCCCCGTACCTGAACTCCTGAACACCTGAATACCAACGACCCATCGACCCAACGACCCATCGACCCAACGACCCATCGACCCGTCGACCCATCGACCCGTCGACCCATCGACCCGTCGACCCATCAACCCAACGACCTATCCTCCGCCCTCCATCTCCATCTCCTTCCGAAGAAGCCGCTTGACCACTTTGCCCGTGCCACCGCGTGGAAGCGCCTCTCGGAAAACTATCTTGCGCGGGACCTTGTAGTTTGCGAGCCGTTCACGACAGTAGAGAATAAGCTCCCGGCCTGACGCCTCCGTTCCGGGCTTCAGTACCACTACCGCCATGGCATCTTCGCCGCGCAGCCTGTCCGGCATCCCGATGACCGCCGCGTCGCCGACCGCCGGATGAGTATAGAGAACCTCCTCGATCTCGCGCGGGTAGACATTTAGCCCCCCCACGATGATCATGTCCTTCTTGCGGTCCACGATAAAAAAGTAGCCGTCGGCGTCCTCTTTGCCCAGGTCGCCGGTGTGATACCACCCGCCCTTCATCGCCTCTGCCGTCTCCTCCGGCTCGTTCCGGTAACCGAGCATCACGTTGTCGCCGCGCACGACGATCTCGCCCACTTCGCCGGCAGGCACGTCGCCGTCGTGCTCATCGACAATCTTCATCTCCACGCCCGGAATCGGTAGCCCAACGCTTCCCGGCTTTCGCGCTCCCACAGGCGGGTTTACGCACGTTACCGGCGAGCATTCCGTGGGCCCGTCACCCTCCAGCAGAATCGTGCCGAATCGCTTCTCGAACGACTGCATAACCGCAACCGGCATGGGCGCGCCGCCGGACACGCAGAATCGCACGCTGGAGAAGTCGAAGGACGGATCGGGAGGCAGTTGGAGGAGCGCGCCGAACATCGCCGGTACGCCGCAGAAGATGGTGACGCGATGACGCGCGACCGCTTCCAGTACGCGGGCAGGGTGGAACTGCTCCAGAATCGTGGACTGCGCCCCGCAGTAGAGGGCCGTATTCTGGCAGACGGTCCCGGCGAACGAGTGGAAAAGCGGCAAGACGCAGAGAAAATTGTCCGTCGCGTGAAAGTCGAGAGCCTTGGAAATCTGGTGGCAATTGGTCGTAAGATTGCGGTGAGAAAGGAGCGCTCCCTTGGGGCGGCCCGTCGTGCCAGACGTGTAAATACAGACGGCGGGATCGTTCTCGTGGATTGTGGAAGTATCGATGGGCGCATTGTCGATCGACGCCATCAGCTCCGCGAGCGTCTGTACTCCCTCAGGCGTCTCCGACCGGTCATTGACACTAATGATCTCCATCTTGCTTCCGAGAGATCCCATGGTCGCCCGCGCGTTGGGAATCAGCAGGGTTGCTGTGAACACCAGCTTGATCTCCGAGTCGCGCCACATGTGCTCCAGCTCGGCGGGCTTTAGAAGCGGATTCGCGGGGACGCAAATGGCCCCGATGGCCGTGGCCGCGAAGTACGCCAGCGTGAACGCCGGGCAGTTGGGGAGAAGGACCGCTATGCTGTCCCCTTTTCCGATTCCGCGCTCTCTCAGCGCATTGGCCAACAGGTTCACCTGCGCGGCCAGTTGGCCGTAGGTAATCGGCGCGTCACGGGATATAAGAGCCGTCCGATCTGGGTATTCCGCCGCCCCGCGCCGGATGATGTCATAAAGCAGCATGCATGATCTCCATTGATTTGGCGGATTGAAGGACGACCGCCGACGGCTGAACACGGTCGTGTAGGGAGCAGCCTCCGCGTTGCGCCGGACTCCCGTCTTCCGTCTTCCGTCTTCCGTCTTCCGACTTCCGTCTTCCGTCTTCCGTCTTCCGACTTCCGTCTTCCGTCCTCCGTCTTCCGTCTTCCGACTTCCGTCTTCCGTCTTCCGTCTTCCGACTTCCAACTTCCGTCTTCCGTCTTCCGTCTTCCGTCTTCCGACTTCCGTCTTCCGTCTTCCGTCTTCCGTCTTCCGTCTTCCGACTTCCGTCTTCCGTCTTCCGGCTTCCGACTTCTGACTTCCGACTTCCAACTTCCGACTTCCGACTTCTGACTTCCGACTTCCGACTTCTGACTTCCGACTTCCGTCACTCCAATATTGCCCGGAGCGCGGGCTCAACGGTCGGATACTTCCACGTAAACCCATTCTCCTGGGCCACGGCGGGCATGACGCGCTGGCCCGCCAGCAGGGCTTCGGCAAACTCACCGAGAATCAGCTTGAGAGCGAATCCCGGAACCGAAAGGAACGCCGGGCGTTGCATCACGCGGCCCAATGTCGAAGCGAACTCGCGCATTGTGACCGGATTCGGCGCGGTCACGTTCATCGGACCCTTGATGTCATGGCTGCCGGCGCTCTCAGCCGCCCACGCAATCAAGGCCGCCGCGTCTTCTCGGTGAATCCAGGATATCCACTGCCTGCCGCTGCCGAGAGGTCCGCCGACCCCGAATTTGAAGGGCGTCAGCATCTTGTCGAGCGCCCCGCCGTCGCCGAGCACGATTCCCGTACGGAGGAGCACGACCCGGCTTCCGAAATCCTCGGCCTTTCGGGCCTCCGATTCCCACTCTGTGCAGAGCCCCGATAGAAAGTCGCTGCCCGGACCATCCGCTTCCGTAATAATACGATCACCGCCGTCGCCATAGTATCCAACCGCCGATCCGCTGATCAGCGTGGAATCCGTGCGGCCGCCCGCCCGCATAGCCTGTACGACAGCACGGGTTGTGTCGATTCGGCTGTCGCGCAGCGTCTTCTTACACTCCGCCGTCCACCGCCTGCCGCCAATCGGGGCTCCCGCAAGATGCACTACGACATCTGCCGCGGCAATGGCGTCACGCCAATCACCCGGTTTGGCGGAATCCCATGCAACTAATCGGATAGAGGAAGGCAGAGAGCCTTCGGCGCGGTCCGGATTCCGCACCAGCGCGATAACGGCATGCCCCTTCTGCGCCAGCGCCACGCAGAGGGCAGCGCCGATGAAGCCGTTTGCTCCGGTAATGACGATATTCATGTTATGGGAAGAGAGGGATGTGTCGAGTAAGCGGTTTTAGCCCGAATTATTCTTGAATACCGCGTAGGGAGCAACCTCCGTGTTGCGCCGCTCACCACCTAAGAAGGCTTTAGATGAGCGCGCAATGCTACGCAGCGAACTCGGAATCACTGGGCGAGCTGTGGCAGGCGCGCTATCCGTGGATCGGAAAAGATGTCCGATTCATCACGGCTTCGCGTGGAGAATTCGGATACGACGGCTCCTTCCGGTCCACCCTGAAACCAGTGCGGGGTGTCGGGCAGAATCGTGTACTGCTCACCAGGGCGGAGATGAACCTCACGCCAGACGGAGTAGTGCGCTTCGCTGCCGAGTGGAGGCTTGCACGTTGGCTCCGCTGACGGCTGCCCCGGCACGTACAGGAATACCTCTCCCCATCGGCACCGGAACGTCTCCTCCTTACCCGGCTCGCCCTCGACAGGCGGATGACGATGCTCCGGGCAGGTCTGTTGAGGAAAGAGGACCAACTCTTTAGCGCAGCATCGATCCGAGTTTACGTAGGTCACGATCTCCAGTCCGGTATGCTCCAATTCACCCAGGCCGAAGTCCGCCACCTCGACATTCTTCTCTTCGATAGGTGTCAGAACGACTCCGGCACGGCTGAGATACTCCCTTGCCCGTTTAACAGCCTGCTCGTACTCTCTGCGGGTTATCATTCCCAGCTCTCTTCCGCATATTTATGGACGGCCTGTACCGAAACCAGTATAGTTCCCCGCCTACCCGATGTCAAGGCGCGAACAAAGCTTCACGCAGGAGTCATGCCTTCATCACGTACGTAGTCAAGGTGCATCTCTTCGAGAAACGGCAGCTTGCGGCGATACTCCCTAAGCGATTCGAGATCGATGACCACGCCGCAAACACCCTCCTTTTCGCCGCAGTCCAGCAGAATCTCCCCACCCGGCCCAACAACCAGACTGCGCCCTGTATGGTGCAGCTTCGGGTCGTCTCCCACGCGATTCACCCCGACGACATACGCCTGATTCTCGATGGCGCGCGCCTGGAGCAGCGTAACCCAATGGCCGATCCGCGCGACGGGCCAGTTGGCGATAACGACATACAGGTCGGTCCCTCGGCGGGCCGCCGCCCGGAAAATCTCGGGGTATCGGAGGTCGAAGCAGACGAAGGGGGACACTCTAAAACCATCCAGCATAAACTGCACGGTCCGGTCGCCCGCCGCGTACGACTGCTTCTCGCCAAAGACGAACGGGCGAATCTTGTGGTAACGCGCGATTTCCACGCCATCAGGCCCGTAGGTGACCGATTCATTGCGCCCCCGGCCATCTTCAGCCTGCGTCACAACGCCCCCCAGAACGTACACCTCATACTTTCGCGCCGTGTCCGCCAGGAACCGGTGCGTGGGACCGTTCTGAGGTTCGGCGACGCATTCGACGCGCATGCTGAACCCCGTCGCGAACATCTCCGGCAGCACGACGAGCGAACCTGCCGGGGGGCGATTCGCCTCCAGCTGCTCCGCCACTCTCACATGATTCGCCGCCTTATCCTCCCACACAATGTTCGTCTGGCAACAGATTATATTCATGATGCTCACCTTTCTACAACAGGGCGGACAGCCCGCGGACAAGCCGACCGATTCCCTCGATCACGGTCTCCTCCTGAAGAGCCCCGTACGCCACGCGCAGGTAGCAGCCGTCGTTCATCCCGAACGTCATGCCGGGCAGCGCCGCCACGCCAAATCTCTCCACCAGTTCCGTCACCAACTCCATGGAATTCCGGGGAGTGCGGACCTTGAGCAGGAAATAGAACGCTCCCTGCGCGGAGGGAATCGCGCACAAGTCCGCGATGCGGTCAAGCTCTGAGAGGGCGATTCCGCGAACCTCCGCAATCGAGGCAATAAGCATCCGGCAATACTCCGCTCCCGCTTCCAGCGCGCCGACCGCGGCGTACTGCGAAATAACCGGCGCGCAGATGAGATTCGTATCCTGCACCTTCTTTACCGCGGTCACAAGCTGCGGCGGCACGACCATGTAACCGATTCGCCAGCCCGCGAATCCGTACGACTTGGACAGGGAGAATAGCGAGATGGTATATGATTCGCTTCCAGGAATCGAGCCCGGCGAGAAATGGACGGCCTCGTCATACGTGAAATACTCGTAAGCCTCATCATGGATGTGATAGAGGCCGCGCTCGCGGCACAACGCATTGACCTGCCTGAGCGCGCTTTCGGGATAGACCGCGCCGGTCGGGTTATTGGGCGAGATAGTGACGATCGCTCGCGTTCGCGGCGTCACGGCGCGGGCAATGGCGTCCAGGTCGAGCTGATAATCACCGTCCGTCGACACGACGACCGGGCGGCAGCTCGCCATCGTGATCGCCATCTCGTGGTTGAAATAGTAGGGCGATTGGATGACGATTTCGTCGCCGGGATCGGCGACGGCGAGCAGCGCGTTCATGAAGCCCATGTTGCTGCCCGCCGTCACCAGAATGCAGTCGCGAGACGCGGCGCGTATTCGATTCTCTTCGGCCAGCTTCCGCTCGATCGCATTGAGGAGCGGTGGAACACCCTGCACCGGCGAATATTGATGGCTGCCTGAATCGGCCAGAAACCGGCTGACCGCTTCGAATGCCTGTGGCGGAGGGCCATAGTATACGACGCCCTGCCCGAGTGAAATGGTCCCCGGATTTTGCCGCACCAACTCCCCCACAATGGGAATCATGGGCGTTTGAACGGCTTCCATGCGGCGAGATTCGCGCAAGCTAAACTCCCTAAATAGCTATTATTAACATGATGAACATAATAAGAACCCGGTTTTCATAACGTTCATCATGTTCAAAATGGCTACTAATCTCGGCTTGTAGACTATTTGCCAGACGGTCCCGGAGCCGTCAACCGTCACGATGAGCGAGCTGTCCTTACACTAGATGGCCGGCCAGATGGACCGGCATGGACGCACGGTTGTTCGTAACGAGTAAGAGTTCGTTTGTCTCGCAGTAGCTGAGCATTTCGGAGTCGGGAGATTGCTTTCGAGGAGCGCTCCCGACCCCCACACACTCGACTACCAGCGAATGTTCCCGACGTTTGATTTGTGTTTCATAAGCGATGGCTACGTGTTCGTCGAGCAGGAACTTGATCATGCGACCTGTGCCGTCTCGGTCACAGCCACTTTACGCTCTTTGTTGCGCCGTTCCTCAATCATCCGCTCGATCGCCATCTCTCGCTCTTTCGGCATTAGCTTGTCGAGTTCAGACCGTGTGGTGCGCAGTCGGAGTGCAACCGACGAGGGATTCTTATCGAATTCTTCCTCCGCGTTCCGACAATACTCGACGTGCGCATGATAGTAGGCTCCAACCTGTTCCTTGTTGTGCAGGTAGTAGAGGATCGTCGCGTACACCTCTTCCAAGGACAGTGACGGGTACTGCTCAACAATCTCCCTGGGTTGCTTGCAGCCGTCCAGGTACGCCTCTAACACCGACTCGATACCGATCCGGTGTCCCTTGATCCGGATGTCGTCCGGCCGCTGAAAATCGAAATACTCTTCCAATGTCATTCCGTTCTCGTTGTCCTCACACCCTTACATCATACGAATTACCGGTATGGTTTGTCAACGGACAACGGCGTACTTCATGCCCGCAGATGAATAGCTCGACCCGACAGGCAAATACCCACCGGACTATTGATTCAGCAAAACTTACGCGATTCCGATTCAGTAGTGGGGTGCGAGACTCCCGTCCATACGAAGAGCCTGTCCTGAGCTTGTCGAAGGAAGGGGGCTGGGGAAGGTTCCGCCAACCTTGCCTGTCTCCTCCGCATCCTTAATCTGCGCCAGACGCTCGATGGAGCCAATCGTATCACCAGCCGCCAGGTTGATCAGCTTCACGCCCTGCGTGGACGACTATCGGCGCAGCGAACGCGGCGACGGGCGCCAGGACAAACCATCCTGAGGACATACCACCGCCCCATGCCGCCCAGCCGACAGCGATAATCAATCCAAACAGGGCTAACCGATGATTGGCGAAACGATGGTCCTGCTGCGCGAGTCGCTTCACGTTAGTTTGAGCTTCAACGTAACTGTGCTCGTAATCCCGCCGCGCGCTGCTCATACAGTCTTCCTGCCACCCGTCAGGTAGTTGCGTTTCTCGAATGGCCATCATTTCCGTGTCTCTCTCTCAGGGTCGTCCACGCTGTAGAGAGGGTTATCGCCCCCGGACGCCGAACACAACAGAAGACTTGCTTTCAAGGTAATTCGGTATAGACTGGCCAGCTGCTGAACAGGCATGCACAGAAGGATGGACCATCCACCTCCGCGCGACCGCTATGAAGATTCGCAACAGATTGACGCCTTCACAACGTATGCTCGCGCTCCTGTTTGTCCTCCCGTGCTCGATACTCGCGGGATTTATGGGTTGCACTCGTTCCGGTACGGGCCGGCAGCCGGCAGCTCCAGGTGCGCATGTCGTGGTAAGCAACGAATTCGTTGGAAGCCAAGCGTGTGTCGATTGTCATCCGCGAGAGTCGAATTTGCACGCAGGCACCGGCCATGCGAGGTCGATGCGGGTCATGAGCGACGACAGATTGGGTTCACAGGCTCCGTCAGCCGGTCCGATCCCCAATTCGAAGTTGGCTATGATAAGGATCGGGGCGCAATATGCGGTAGAAAGCCGCCTCACAGGTAAGTTCTATCCACTCCAGTATGGGCTCGGTTCGGGAGAGCAGGGCATGACATATGTATCCGTTTTGGATAGCGCCACGCTGTTCGAGATGCACTATAGCTACTTTCCGGAGGCGAAGAAATGGTTCATAACGCCGGGCCACGAGCAGAACAAACTTGACCCGAAATCTCTAGGCATCGGGCTGTCAGGCGAGATTCCTAGAAAGTGCATCCTATGCCATGCGGTGACGCTGCCGGAGGCTAACTTGCTGGTTGAGCCGCAATTTCTGGGCGTCGGATGCGAGTCATGCCACGGTCCAGGCGGCGCGCACGTCGAGGCAGCGCAGAGCAGGCGAGCAACAGACCTGCACATGGAAGACCTATCGAAGCTGGGCGGCTTCCGGATGAACATCCTCTGCGGCCGCTGCCACCGTAAACCGGAAGAGGTCAAGAAGCTGCCGCAAAGTCAACGTTTAAGCCAGCGGTTCTTCCCTTACGGCTTGTCGATGAGTCGGTGCTTCCAGGCGAGCGGTGACACGTTGACCTGCAGCGGCTGCCACGATCCGCATACCAATGTCATCCAGGACCACAAAGCATTCGAATCCCGCTGTCTCCAATGCCACTCGGCGGCGCCTCGCGCTTTGGGAATCGCGCAGGCAAAGTCGCCCTTCCGAATTCCCGAAAATCCGGTTGTATGCTCGGTCAACGCGCGAAACGGCTGCATTCCTTGCCACATGCCGAAGCGAAACGCCTTTCCCGGCACGTCCCTTCCCATCCAGATGGCGGACCACTGGATCCGAATCCATCGTCAATGAACCGGGTGTTCGCGGTGCGCTTCGGCCTGCTCCAACTGCCGGGTGAGCCTGCGGTTCTCACGCCCTAGTTCCATCAGCCGCTTGGTCTGCTCGGTAGTATCTGCCTTCTTTACGACCGAGCTCTTGTTGGAGATTGAATCCAGAACGCCGCAAGCGCGCTGCTTTCGGAAGCAGGTGAGCCCTCAGTGTCAACATAGAGTGAGTCCCTTTTGGCGAAGATACTTCCCGAGTTCGCCCGGTTTGGAGAAAGCATCGGATTCCTCCAGAGCCCTGAGCTTGAAGGCTCTGGCGTAGCGATTGCCAAAGACGGAGTTGCCGGGAATGAAGTAGGGGTCGGGAGTGGCCACCGAATTCGCCCGCACCGATTCGCCGGTCCGAACGCCGTTAGAGTGAACTATGGACATCGAAAAACTCGCTTTCCCGCCCTGACTTGGAATGTCCACACCTATAGTGGAGGGTCTCACCCTATATTGACACAGAGGGCGGACGCTCTTCCAGAATCTTACGACCACTACCCTCGCGAATTCGTTAGACTCGTGTATTGCCTCGGATACGGTGAATCGGATCTGCTAAACGGCCAAGTTTCGCCGCACAACCGTGGTACCCCACAATTCTGGAGCCTGTTTTCTCAACTCGCAGGAACTAGCTCCAGCACTGTAATGAAAGGCACTCACAGTTTGCTTACGTTCAGAATTGAGGCAAAGTTGGAAGTATTGGAACGGCTCCGGGATAAAGGATTATGGCTCCTCGATGCATCCGTGTTCGCTATGTATGCGCCCGGACGGGCGATCATTGACCGTGTCGATAGGATAAAACTGCACACAAGTTGGTGGCGGCACTATGGCCGACCCGTAGTAGAATCGCTTAAACCTGAACAAACGTGGGTAATCGGCAAAGGAGTTCATGCCGCCTTAACTTCCGTCGGTGTAGAATTCTCAAATTGGGTCTACCAACCGAACGCACGGAGTGTTCCGTTGAAGGAAGTGACCTGCCCCGGTTTTTTAGGCCAAGATGAGGATTAGACTCGCTAGTCATTATTGCGGTCTTGAAGCCACCGCTGTTTGAACTCCGCTGGCGTCAGGTAGCCAAGCGATTGATGGGGCCGATCTGGTTTGTACTCTTGCCGGAAGGCTTCGACAAGCACGCGCGCCTCCGCAAGACTCGCGAAGAGGGTCCCATACAGGAACTCGTCACGGAACCGGCCATGAAAGCTCTCCCGGAAGCCGTTTTGCCAGGGACTGCCGGGCGCGATATAGAACGTGCTCGACTGCTGCTTGGTCAGCCATGCCCTCAACTCATGGGCGATGAACTCAGGCCCGTTGTCGGAGCGCACGTACTCCGGTGTGCCATGCTCCTTAAAGAGCCGCTCAAGCGTTGCGATCACCCTGCTTGCAGGAAGCGAGGTCGCCACCTCTATAGCGAGGCATTCCCTCGTAAGGTCGTCGCCTATTGTGAGCATCTTCAGCTTCATTCCCGCGGCAGTCGCATCGAAGATGAAGTCGTACGACCAGACATGCCCAGGACGCTCCGCCACCAACGGGACGCTTGCGGAGGGGCCAGGAGGCTTTCGCTTCTTCTTGCCGACGCGCCGGGATACCTGCAGCCGCTCGCTTCTCCACAACCGGTGCACCCGGTTGAGACTAGCTGCCAACCCTGCCCGCAGGAGACGGTTGTACGCTTTGCGGTACCCACGGCGGCCATACTTGTCCGCGAACTCCGCAGCTTCTCGCGCAACTCCTGGCTGCGATCCGGCTTGGACTGGTAATGGTAACTGGAGCGGTTCAGGCCGAGTAGCCGGCAGGCGAAGCGGATGGAAAGCCCGCGCGCCCTCAGGAAGCCGAGCGCCTCTTCACCGGCTTCCTGGGTGGTTACTTTTTTGCAAGGTACTCCTGTAGTGCGTCGAGGGCGAGGTCGCGCTCGGCCAGCAGACGCTTGAGGCGACTGTTTTCCTTCTCCAGCTCCTTCAGGCGGGTCGCATCCGGAACTGTCAGGCCGCCGCACTGCCTGCGCCAGCGATAGAAGGTCGTCTCGGTGATGTTGTGAAACCGGCAGATTTCGCGGATCGACTTCTCGCCCCGCTCGGCTTCCTGAAGGATGCCGACGATCTGCTCCGAACTGAATTGGCCCTGCTTCATCAAACTCCTCCGTTTTGGTGAGGAGTCTAACATCTTCCGTGGCCTAAATTATCGGGGGCATATCACCGACTAATGATTCGTATTCCTTACCGAGTTTCGGCATGGCGTAAACGCTCCAATCAACTCGCTAAGGTGCAAACACGTTGAGGCAGTTCAATGCCGACCAGGTTTTCCGGGAGTAGCACCTTACGAAGCCCGACCAACCTTGC
>JBBROJ010000041.1:0-37151 GCA_038229495.1 Chthonomonadales bacterium | reverse complement strand
TGACCGCTCCCTCCTTTTTAACGCGCACCAGCCAGTCCACGCGCTTCTCGCCATCCTTCGGCACATCGACCCACGATTCGTTGACCACAGATTTTTTAACCACGGGGAGCACGGGGGACACGGGGAGAACCAAAGACTCTGTGACAGGATTTACAGGATTTACAGGATCGATCTTATCCTGAGTATCCTGTGAATCCTGTCTAATAACGCCTTTCCCCGTGTTCCCCGTGCTCCCCGTGGTTAAAATCTCCAGGTTCTCCCCGCCGAGGTCGAGCTTTATCTTTACACGCTGGGCGGAATCGGTGTAGTTCTGGACGTTGGCCGTGAGCATAACCTGATCGCGCTCGACGAAGAATCGCGGGGCCTGCATCCGCACGATGAGGTCCTTCTTTGTTGCGACTTTCGTCTCGCCGCTGCCCACCTGCGCATTCGTGGTGCTGCCGACCGCCTGAGCGCGCCACTGGGTGAGGTTGTCCGGCCACGTTACCCGCACCGTCGCATTGCCCTGCGAATCGGTGACTACGGCGGGCGTCCAGAAAGCGGTATCCACGAATCGCGTACGAAGGGTAGGCGGAAGCAGCCGCACAATTTCCTTAAGTTCCCGTGAGCTGTCCTGCTTTTCATAGCGCATGATAAGGGTATTGTCGACGTCGTAGGCTGTAAATTGTGAACGCGCGGGTACGCCCATGCCGGCGGACATTCTGCCTTCGGGCGTGGCGCTCGCCGGCAAGTTCAAGGGTCGGGCAGAGGATTGGCTCATCGGCATTTTTCCATTATAATCGGCAATCACCCCGCGTATTCCGCCACCAACGTTCATCCTGCTGTGGTGAACCTGGTATTGACGATTCCCGGGCCAGTCGGCGAGCATCCCCATGCCCTCCGGCAGGTCCCATGAGTGCGTGCGGTAGTTGGGGACGGGCTGAGTGTCCTCGGTCGCACCCTCGAAGGTAACGCCGGGCGAGCCGGAAACTTCGGTCGAGACGCTGCGGCGGTCGGCGTAAAGGTAGGCGCGGATGTCCGGTGCATAGTCCTTCTGAATGTAGCTTAGCGCCGCGTCGGTCACGGAGACGCAGAGTTCCGTGCGCAGCGGACGGCCCTGCCAGTCCTTCGCGGCAAGCTTCAGGGTCGCCTTCTCGCCCGGCTGGTATCGCTGCTTGTCCGCCTGCACCGCGATGGTCGTGAACTGCCTGGCCGGAGGAACGAAAAGCTCCTGCTGCGCCGTGAACATCTGGCCGCCGCGCATGAGGATGGCGTTCAGATAGACGTTCGGGACGTCGGCTTGGTGAAGCGGAACGTCGATCTCCAGGCTGCGGCCCTGAACGAACAGGACGCGTTTATCGAGAATCTCATTGTTCGCTTCGCGGGTCAATAGAACTGTGCAGTTCGGTACCGGCGTTACCAGCAGCGCCTTCGCGGTCTGTCCCTCCTCGTAGAGGGGGTTCTTGACGGCGAGGAAGACGCCCTTGCGGCGGAACAGGCCCCTTCGCAGCTCCGGCCCTTCGACGCAGACCTCGACGGTGCCTGCCACAACCTCTTCGGTCGAATCGCGAGTTTCGAAGACGATGCGGAGCCAGCCCGACGTGCTAGCTTTCCAGCGAAAGTACGCCTGGCCCAGCGAATCGGTCTTCAACGGCTCTTCGTAGATGAGCTTCTCCTTGCCGTTCGGATTATCAGGCACACGGTAGACTTTGGCCGTCCCGGAGACAGAGATCGGTTGTTCGGAAGGATTGAGCGTGACGATCTCGACGTCCAATCGATCGCCTTGAAGCGCGTAGCCGTGAGGATAGTTGAGGAAAACCGCAACATCGTGCCGCGTTCCCTTGACGGTTCCGCTGCCGGAGATGACGCGGCGGCTTGCGTCCCGCACGTCTACATCCACCGTGTATGCCTGGTCTGAGAGGCGGTCCCCACCCCCGGCCCCGGATCCGAATTCAGGGGAGGAGAGCGTCGGAAACTCTATCTTTACTTCACCACTGGCGTCCAGCTTAGCTTCGCCCTGCTTGATGACGGGGCCGTTGCGGAATCCGTAGTCGTAGTCGCCCTCGCCCCAGTAGCGCCAGAGGAAGTCGAACGGGCGCGGAAACCGGTACTGCTGAGCGTAGGGCTGCCGATGAATTCGGTAGCTCACCTTCGCGCCCGGAACGGGTCCGCCGAAATAGTATTTGGCCGCGATTTTCACGCTGGCCGGCTGGCCGAGCCGGACCCGATCCGCGGAGGGCGTTACGGTGACCTCGAACTCGGGCTTTTTGTACTCCTCAACTCGGAACCGACTCGCTCCTGAATCACTTCCCAACTCACCCGCATTCGGGACCGTCACATTGACCGCGTATTCGCCGAGCGGCGCGCCGTCGGGAAGATCGAATTTACCGTTCACGCTGCCAAACTCGCTGGTCACCGACTCGCGCAGATGCACCAGCTCGCCTTTCGGATTGCGGACCTCGACGCGTACCTTGCGTGCGGCAAGCGGCTTGAGGGCGCCTTTCGTCCACCGGTAGACAAGCTCGCGATAGTTGACCGTCTGTTTCGGCCTGTAGACCGACCGGTCGGTCGTAGAATAGACTTTCAACGTCGCCCGCTGTTCATAGTCGCCATAGTACCAGCTGTTGGGATTGGTGAGGGCATAGCTTGTGCCCCCCCCGCCCCCGATCCTGGGGGAGCTTGTTCCTCGCCGATGGATTCCCCCAGGATTGGGGGCCAGGGGGCTGACCGTTCCCCCAGGATTGGGGGCCAGGGGGCTGACCGTTCCCCCAGGATTGGGGGTTAGGGGGCCGACCGTTCCCCCAGGATTGGGGGTTAGGGGGCCGACCCAGCCCATTGCCGCCACCTGTTGGTTCTGAAGCTGCGGCGAATGGCCGGCTTGCACGGTGACCAGCCCGCTGGGACCGGTTTTCGTTCGGGTGTAGGAGGCGCGGCGGACCTGCCCTCCCTTCTTGCCGGTCTCATACCACCATCGCTTCACGATAATGTCCGCGCCCTCGACCGGCTTGCCGGTGCGAGCGTTGGCGGCAAAGAGCAGCAGGCCGTCCCGGTGAGACTTCTGAATCAGCACGAGGTCCGAGACGAGGACAACTGTCGCGGCGCGAACGCCGGGCGCGGGCGCCACGAGCACATAAGCGCCCGGACCGCCTGTATCGAGATGGACAAACGTTCGCGCGGGCCCATAGTGGTTCTTCGCTCCGGTTACTGCGTCCCACTCCTTAATGAGCGGGCCAAGCTTCTCCTCGGCGCTTTTCAGCGGGCCGAAGTTCGCGTCGAACTGATTCCACTGCACGTCCGGGTTATTCAGGCGCGATTCGCTCGCCAGCACGCTCTCCAACTGCACTCGATAGAGGCGAAGATTGACCTTTTCAACATTCCGGGAAGCCAGTCCCACGTCCACCGATTCGCCGGGGACGCGCGGGCCGCCGTTATCGAGCGAGAGCGTTTTTCGCGTGATGTTGTCGATGGCGGCGCGGGCATCCTCGCTCCACTTGCTTCTGGGACGCGCGGCGGCGAGAGCACGGTATTCCGTCAGCGCATCGGCGAATTGCTGCTCCTCCTGAAGGTAGCCGCCCAGCAGAATCTGCGCCTGATCGCGGACCGGCAGATTGGGGAAGGAGGCGATGAGCTTGCGAAGCGGCTGCTCCGGCTTCGCGTTTTGATAGGGATAGGCGATGGGGATTCGCTTGTCGTTCTCGTAGCGTATGGCGTAACTGCGCATCTGCACGCGGTAGTTGTGCAGCCACATCGCCTCCGCAAGCAGCGACAACGCCTCGAATCGCGTTCCCGGCGAGAGGAATCGAATTTCCGCGAATAGGTAAAGAATCTTCTGAGGAACGGAGTGTGAGGTCGTGTATGGCCCCACCGGATCGTTGTCCCAGAACGCCGAGCGCGGATCGACCCACTTTTCAGGCTTGCTCGCCCACGTGTAGAATTTGGGATCGGACGGGAGCACGTTGGCGAGGTCGAAGTCCAGTTGAATCTCCTCGTCTCGATTCGCTCCGCCTGCTGCGCGGAACTTCTGGAACAGCACGCGGGCGGCCTCCAGCGCATCGCGGGCGTTCTGTGTATCCTGCTGCGAAACGTCTACGTACTGCGACTGGTCGCTCCCGGCAGCCTTCGGCACATTCTGGCCGCGAGTTAACCGTTTGCCAACCCGGTAGCCCTGATGCGGCAGCGCGAGGTAGAGCCGGCCCATCCAGTAGAGCCCGCGCGGCTCCCACACGGTCCCGCGGTTCTCCCGCACGAACGCAAGACTCTCCGCCAGCGCGCGATCCCACTGCTCAGACTTGCCCAGGCTGGCCGCGATTCGGTAGCGAATCTCCCTGCGGCGGACCGCCGGAACCTGGCCCGATTTCAGGATCGCCTCGTAGGCTTTCAGCGCGCCTGCATAGCTTTTCTCCGCGTAGAGCCTGTCGGCTTCGGAGAGCGCCGGCGCCTGGCGGATGATCGTTCGCCCCCACATCGCTCCTCCCGCTATCGTCAACGCCAGCACGCCCGCGATTGGCCCCGCCTGTCGGATTCGCATTCAGAATTCTCCCGGAAAAACTTCAGTATTACCCAGCCGGTTTAGTTACCCCGCCGGGCGCAACAGTTCACAAGCTCGTCTATCCTTCTCCGTGCTGTCTGTGTAAACCGTTCGCCCTCCCGCCAGCCTGCTCCTGTCCCCGTTCGGAAGTTAAACCCGGTATCGCCTTGCGCCTCTGTAGTCTGAATTTCAAGCGCGCGTAAACCGATACTTGCGTATGACCGAGAAAACCCGCTGTCACTAACGACCTCAGAGGCGCTGATTGAAAGAGACAATGACGAAGACTCAACGTGTCCGCCAGACCATTGCGGATTGCAACGATAAGTATCTAAAAACGAACCGGAATATCTTCACCGCATCCGAGCGCGTGGAGGAGCTCTGGTTCGAAATTGAGGACCTGCTGAGCAAAATGGAGCGCGCGGAGGCCCTGCGCGACAGGGATGAGGTGTGCGAATACCTCTCCGACATCTACTTCAAGCTGGGAAGAATAGAGCAGCATCTGCCGGAAGAGTACGCCGGCTGAGACTGATAAGAAACCGCCCGGCAATCATGCCGGGCGGTTTTTGATTCCGACACGAATACGCGGTTATTCCAGCAGCGGCCTCACAACTTCGCCGTGCACGTCGGTCAGGCGGAAGTCCCGGCCCTGGTAGCGGTAGGTAAGACGGGTGTGGTCGATGCCGAGAGCATGGAGTAGCGTCGCCTGCATGTCGTGCACGTGGACCGGGTTGTCCGCGACGTTGTAGCAATAGTCGTCCGTCTGGCCGTAGACCGTTCCGCCCTTGAATCCGCCACCCGCCACCCACATGCTGTAGGCCGAACCAAGATGGTCGCGCCCGTGGCCGGCGGGCTTGGTGATGTCGCCCTGTACGAACGGCGTCCGCCCAAACTCGGCCGCCCAGATGACGATGGTGTCATCGAGCAGGCCCCGCTGCTTCAGGTCCTTCACGAGCGCGGCGGAGGGCTGGTCGGTATCGCGGCATTGAAGCTCCAGCTGCGTATCGAGATTGCTATGCTGGTCCCAGCCGGCGTGCATAAGTTGCACGAATCGCACGCCGCGCTCGATGAGGCGGCGCGCCAGCAGGCAGTTGCGCGCGTAGGACCCCTTGCGATTCACATCCGGGCCGTACATCTCCAGCACGTGAGCAGGCTCCTTCGAGATGTCCAGAAGGTCCGGCACGCTCGTCTGCATCTTGTAGGCCATCTCATACTGCGTGATGCGGGTCTCGATCTCCGGGTCGCCGTAGTCGGCCAGCCTTTTTCTGTTCAACTCGGCGATGTCGTCCAGAACACCGCGCCGCAGCCCGGCGGACATGCCTTCGGGATTCGCCAGATAGAGAACCGGATCGCCCTCGCCTCGGAATCGGACTCCCTGATACTTGGAGGGAAGGAATCCGCTGCCCCAGTAGTAGTCGTAGAAGAGCTGACCGCAGGTTTTGCCCGTATCCATCGAGGTCATGACGCAGAACGCCGGAAGATCGTTCGTCATGCTGCCGAGGCCATAGGTGGCCCACGCACCCATGCTCGGGCGTCCCGGAATCTGGCTGCCGGACATGAAGAAGGTGACGCCGGGCGCGTGGTTGACCGCCTCGGTGTGCATCGAGTTGACGAGGCAGATATCGTCCGCAATTGAGCCGACGTGCGGCAGTAGCGAGGAGAGCCACATACCCGACTTTCCATACTGCCTGAACGGCCTGATGGGCGGCAGCACGGGGTAGTTCTTCTGCCCGGCGGTCATAGTGGAGAGGCGGCCTTTGGAGCGTATCGAATCGGGAATTTGCTGCATGCGTTTCTGCTCGAGGCCGGGCTTGTAGTCGAACAGGTCCACGTGAGAAGGCGCGCCGCCCTGCCAGAGCACAATAACGCGCTTCGCTTTCGGCGAATGGTGCGGCAGCCCGGCGAGCGGCGGCATACTGGGCTTGAGCGGCCCCGTCGCGGTCATGCCCTCGTCGGCCAGCAGCGCCGCCAGCGCCGCCACGCCAACACCGGTCGCCGCCTTGCCGAAGAATTGCCTCCGCGAAAGATGCAGGTCATTTTCAAATTCAGGATTCATACTATGTATGCCTCTACCCGCTCGGTCAATTGAATCGCAGGATATCGAAGAGATTCATTCTCTATTTTCCTGTTCGGATGCTATTTGCGTGAGTTTACGGCTGATTCGGGGAACGGTGGTGGTCGCTGCGCGCCAGAATAGTTGCACGTCGATACGGTGATAGACATGGATATAGAAGTTTCGTAATTGGATCATATCCGCCCAGGGTATATCGGTGTGCTGCGCCTTGAATGATTGCGAGATTTGCCTTGCGGCTTCGCCCATTATAAGAATCTCATGAAGAATGGCAGCTCTCGTCTTACGGTCAACGGTGAAAGCCTCGAAATCCATGCCACCCAGGAAATCGGAGACGTTTTGCGCGGCCACGCGAATATCCTCAAGTCTATCTCCGTCGGGGCGCATATATACGTTCCGTTCCTGACAGTACGGATTGGCGAAACGCAATGCTAGGGTCGTGTTCAACGCTATATCTTGTCAGTAGGTCGACGGGCCGCCCAACTATCTTTTTGAGGTTTCTCTGCATGTGCACCAAGTCGAACAAATCCCATTCGGTGTCGTCCATCCATTCAATCAAAAAATCCACGTCGCTGTCGGGCCGAAAATCGTCGCGGAGAATCGAGCCGAAAACGGACAACTCGCGGACCTTCCACCTGCGGCAGAAGTCGCGAATTGCTTCCGAATCCAATTCGATTCCGTGCTTGACCATTGGCATTACTCACCGATTCCTTTCCCGTTCGTGTTGATGGTCGGGCGGAACCACCCCCTCCAACGCTTGAATCAGAATCGGGACATGCACCTGAGCAATCTCCCACAACACGTCCATATCTATCTTAAAGTAGTGGTGAACGAGGCGGTTTCGCGTACCGACAATCTTTGTCCACGAAATCGCGGACAGATCGGCGCACCTCTCGCTCGATACCTGCGCCGCGGCCTCACCGATAACCGTTACTACGTGAATGAGCGCATACTGCAATGTCTTGTCTGTGTTGAATTCTTCGCGCGAGACCTGCCCAGTTAGCCTGCGAGCCTCGCGCGCATAGAGCAGCATGTCGAGGAGCCAACCGTCATCGGGCGTCATATAAAGGCTCCACGCTCTGGAGAATACTTCGGCGACGGATATAATTTTCGCTCTTTTCGATGCTGTGGCGCGGCACCAGGTCTACTCCACGGCCAACCAAATTTGCGAGTTCCGTCTCCATGTCCAGCCATGCGTCCAGGAAGAGAGGAGTTCCCTCCTCCAGCGAGAATAGGAAGTCCACGTCGCTGTCGGGGCGGAAATCGTCGCGGAGAATCGAGCCGAAAACGGACAGTTCGCGGACCCTCCACCTGCGGCAGAAGTCGCGAATCGCCTCCGAATCCAACTCGATTCCGTGCTTGACCATCGGCTCTATTCTCTCGTAAGCGCTTCGTCCAGATTGTAAATTGCAAGGCACACCGCGGCGTAGGCCGCATGCTCCGCGGGATCGAGAGTCGTGTCGCGAGGGCTCTCCCCCATCTTCAGGTACTCCTCAGCGGATTTGCGATGGCTGCGAAAATCTGCCAGCGCGCGATCGAGTGAATGACGCAGAATCCGCAACTCGTCGGGCGTGGGACGGCGCGCGCATACGCGGCGAAACGCGTCGGTGAGCCGCGCGTCGGAGCTTGGTCCCGCCTCTTTAATGACATGCTCGGCAAGATTCCGACCCGCCTCGACCCATACAACGTCGTTTAGCGTGGTGAGCGCATGGAGCGGCGTGCTGGTCACGGTCAGGCGGACTCTGCACGTCGTGCGTGTAGAGGCATCAAACAGGTCGGCGGGGCCTGCCGTTCGCCGCCAGAACGTATAGAGACTTCGGCGGAAGAGGTCGGCGCCCTTTGATTGCGGATAGGTAAAGTCGCGCTCGTTGGTAATCGCCAGGCCGTCCCAGATGCCCTTCGGCTGATAAGGATAGACCGGCTTGCCGCCAATGGCTTGATTCAGCAGGCCGCCGGATGCCAGGGCGACATCGCGGAGAAGGAGCGAAGGCATGCGGAATCGCGTACCCCGCGCAAGCAGCTTGTTCTCCGGATCACGCTGGCGCAGGAGAGGCGTTACCTTCGAGCTCTGCCTGTAAGTCGCGCTGGTGACCATTAGCTTGTGCATGCGCTTGACGTCCCAGGGTACAGGTCGTTGGGTCGTTGGGTCGTCCCGCTCCTTCGGACCAGTGGCGGTCGCAGGAACCCCGGGTCGTTGGGTAGGCTTCATGAACTCTACCGCGAGCCAGTCGAGGAGCTCGGAGTGGGTTGGCGGTTCGCATTGCGTGCCAAAATTTTCCGAAGTCTTTACCAGCCCGGTGCCGAAGAAGAGCTGCCAGTAGCGATTCACCTGGACGCGGGCGGTCAGCGGATTGTCGGGGCCAACCAGCCACTCTGCCAATCCCAATCGGTTCTTGGGCGCGCCGGTAGGAATCGGCGCAAAGCAGGCGGGCGTGTCCGACTGAACCTCTTCGCCTGGCGTCTCGTAGTTGCCGCGCTGGAGCAGGTGGGTCTTTCGCGGGCGCGCATCCGACATCACCATAACGCGCGGAACGGTCCCTCGGAAAGCGTCGAATTCCTTTTGAAGCGCGGCTGCCCGGTCACGGACGTCTTTTAGCTTAGCAGGCGGCTGGTTGGCGAGGAAGTAGTCATGCACCTGCCTGGATTCCGATTCGGTTCGATTCGCTGCGGGCTTTTTAAGGAGGACAGAGATGTTGGATGGGAGGCCGCTCTCCGACGCTTTGAAATAGAACCCTCCAATACCGCCGCCGTTCACAATTTTGACTAACAGGCGGTTTTCGCCGGGCTGGAGATCGACGGTCGCTTTGTCCTGGTCCGGCAGCGCGGCGCGGGTGATCTTATTGGCCAGTATCTGCTTTCCATTCAGCCACGCCTTGATGCCGTCGTCGCTGCCAAAGGAGAGAGTCGTCTTCTGGCTGCGTTTCGAGCGGATTATGCGATAGAGGTAGACTGCCGCGTTTTCGCCGGCAAGCTCGTGGACAGCCCCGTCCGCCCATTCGGAGTGCGGCGCCCATTTGAGCTTTCCTTCAGCATAAACTTTGGAGAGATCGACCTCTTTTTCAGGCGCGAAAGCGGTGTCGAAAGCGGTGTCGAAGCTCGCGGCGGGAAACGGACCAACCGCGGACCAGTTTTCCAACCTCAGCGGCTCTCCGGTCGATTGCAGGGCGGAAGCTTCCCACGCGAACTGCGCGGCCTTAATCTCCGATCCGTTCGCATAACCCTCGGCTTCCATCTTCGCCTTGGCGATCCGGGATTCGTAGTCCTTTTGTTTGGCCGTTTCTGTCTCGCTCGGCGCGGAAACCCAGGGGTCAGCGATGCGATATTGGCCGCCGCCTGGAGGCGTTCCGGTCTCCGGCACGTTGTTAAAGAAGGCCATGAATTGGTAGTAGTCGCGCTGGGTGTAGGGGTCGTATTTATGATTGTGGCACTGCGCGCAGGCCATCGTCGCGCCGAGCCAAGTCGTGGCCGTCACGTCCACGCGGTCGAAGAGGATGACGTTTCGCTGCTCCTCGGGAATCGCTCCGCCTTCGCCGTTGAGCAGGTGGCAGCGGTTGAATCCGGTCGCGATCTTCTGGTCGAGGGTCGCGCTGGGCAGTAGATCACCGGCAAGCTGCTGGATGGTGAACTGGTCGAACGGCATGTTCGCGTTCATGGCGCGCACGACCCAGTCCCGCCACACATATTGAAAGGTGTCGCCGTCCTGCTGAAAGCCATTGCTGTCGGCATAGCGCGCGGCGTCCAGCCATGGAAGCGCCATCCGCTCGCCGTAGTGCGGGCTTGCGAGGAGGCGATCCACGACCTTCTCATAAGCGGTTGGAGAGTGGTCGGCGAGGAAGGCGTCCACCTCCCCCGGCGTAGGCGGCAGACCCGTCAGATCAAGGGTGACGCGTCGTATAAGCGTTGTCTTATCCGCTTCCGGTGAAGGTTTCAGGCCCTCGCGTTCCAGCCTCGTCAGTATGAAGGAGTCGATGGTATTGCGTACCCATGCGGCGTTCTTTACGGTGGGAATCTTAGCTCGAACGGGCTTGGCATAGGCCCAGTGCTTCGCGGCTGTACCCTGCGGCCAGTTCGCGCCCTGGTCGATCCACGCCTGAATCAGGCTAATCTGCCTGTCCGTTAGCGGTGCGAATCCAAGCGGCATGCGCGGCTTGGGCGGTTTACCGTCCTGCCCCGCCAGGCGCGCCACGAGCAGGCTCGTTCCTCCCCCGCCAGGTGTCAGAACCGCCCCGCTCGCTCCGCCCTTCAGGATGGATTCGCGGCTATCCAGGCGAAGACCGCCCTGATTCTGGCTTCCGGCGTGGCACTGAAAGCAGTGCGCCTTGAGAAGGGGTTGGATATCGCGCGTAAAGTCGACCTTATCGGACTTGTCCGGTGCGGAGGGACGGGCAAATGCGGAGAGGCCGAGCATAGCGGTTGCGCCAACGCACGCAATAACAAAAGCGGCGACGTGCAGCCGTCCTCCAATGGGGTTTGGGGAGCTGAAAGTCTTATTAGTTCTCGCAGTCATATTCGCTCACTCTGCCTGATCGAAAGCGCGGACGCTTCTGCAATCTTTGGAGCAGAGAGGACGCGTTTCTGTTACACGAAATTCTCCCCTATCGGGATTCTCCTTGCAGTCCACTACTATTCTATCACGTTCGCCGAAAAAACAGAAAGAGCAAGAATGTAGAAGACACGTGCGGAACAAATTGCCCGCTAGACTCGTTTTCAGTATGCGAACAGGATAGTAAATCACTTTCAGTCCCAGACCGTGCCGGATCGCGCTGGACAGTGCCGGACCAAGAGGCAACGTGGCCATGGCGCTTAACACAATTACACATTAACTCAGCAAGACTTTTGCTCAAAGGAGAATCAAAATGGCACAGACACTCTACGCTTCTTTCAACGATGCATCGCTGGCCGAGAAGGCGGCGGGCGCGCTCTTGGACTTCGGCGTCCGCAACGAAGACATCAGCCTGGTTTCGCGCGAGCGAAACGGCGCCACCACGGTTAACGGTGACACAACGGTTAGCAGTAGCGATAGCTACAATACGGACACATCCCGCCACGACTATGTACAGCATTCTGCAACAGTGGCCGAGCGCGAGACGACCGGAGCCATTAATCGTGACTTCGACACAACAGATCGCGATTCGAACACAATTGTGATCAACCACGGGACCGGCGAAGGCGACAAGACGGAGTTGGCGGCGAAGCAGGGGCTTAGCACCACGACCCCCGGAGATGCGGCTGCCGGTGCGGCCAAGGGCGCGGGCATTGGGCTCGGAATCGGAGCGCTCGCGGCGCTTGCTTCTCTCGTTATACCCGGCTTCGGGCTTGTTGTGGGCGGCGGCGCGCTAGCGACGGCTATTGCCGGCGCCGCGGGCGCGACAGCGGCCGGAGCGGTTGCCGGCGGCGTCCATGGCTATTTGAAGGACCAGGGCGTGCCGGACGAGGTGGCGGAGGACTATAATCGTTCCGTTCAGAATGGCGGCGCGATACTCTCGATTAACGTTCCATCGGGCAACGTGGATGAGGCCACAACACGCGAGATTCTCGGCAAATACCATGCGAGCAACGTGAACACCTACGGCGCGATGGCTGTGTAGCCGGTCGCCGTTCTGCAAACTCAATCCGGGCCGGAGGCGTTCGCCTCCGGCCCGGATTGTTACGTCCTGGGCCACCGGAACAACCGCTCGCCCGCTGCCGTCTTGTGAATGCCGCCAATTGCTCGCCAATTTTAGCGCGGTCGCAACTGCGCCCGTCGCGCGTCTATAGATCAAACATAGATCAAATGTGAGGTGATCCAAATGCACGATACTGTAATAGTTCGACAAGATGACAGCGCTCCAAGGCGTTCTCGCGCCGCGTGGGGCGTGGTCGCACTGCTCATCGTTAGCGCCATCGGAGGATGGGCGTGGTTCGCGACCCGGCCCGAACCCGCCAAAGTTGTGCGCCGCGACATTACCGGCCAGATTCCGCTCACCGGCGAGATTATCGTGCCGCCCTCCGCCCGCGCCGATGTCGGCGCGCCGTTCCGGGCACCGGTCGAAAAGGTGTTTGTCTCGGTTGGAAAGCCGGTGAGCCGGGGCGATAAGCTGGTCCTGTTGTCCGTTTCGAACGCGCAGGTCACTATCGAGCAGGCGCATCAGGCACTGCTGGCTGCCGAGACCGCCTACGCCAATGCAAAGAACCAACAGAACAGCCCCATTGAAGCGGCGCGGCGAAATCTCGTTGCGGCGCAGGCGGCGGAGAGTGGGTCGCGTCCCGCGCAGAGCACAACCGTTCATCCGGATGGCAGCAGGACGACCGTTATCCCCTCCACGGGCGGCCAGGCTTCCCAGGCACGCGTCTCGGCCGAGAAGGCGCTTTCCCAGGCGGAAGCGAATCGAAACACCCAGTTGGGAGCCTATAAGACGCAAATGGATTTGGCGCAGGCCGCTTATCGCGAGGCTCGCTCCGGCAGTAAGATGGGCCTGATTCGCTCGCCGATAGCCGGTACTCTGCTTGCCTTGAACGCAGCGCCCGGCCAGGAGGTGGGCAAGGACCCGAAGATTCCGCTCGCGACAATTGTGAATCTGAGCGCGATTCAGGTGCAGTCGCCGCTCGACAGCAAACAGGCCGCATACGTAAAGCCGCAAATGCCTGCGCTACTCACGTTTACGGAGTTCCCGGGCCAGACGTTCAATGGGACGGTCTCCAAAATAACATCCCAGGTAAACGAGAAGCTGGGCGGGCTTGTGAAAAACAGTCAATACGTGGCGCTCATCGAATTCAAGAACAGCGACGCGAAAGTGAGACCGGGCATGAAGCCGATGGTCGCACTCAAGACCGGCGAGGCGAAGAATGCGCTCCTCGTGCCGAGCGAGGCCGTGGATGTGGTGAATGGGGCTACAACCGTCAAGGTGCAGCGGGGCGGCGCATGGCAACAGGTTTCGGTCGAGACGGGAGTGAGCGACGGGCACTTCACTCAACTAAAATCCGGCGTCAAGGAGGGTGATACGGTTCAGGTGACGCCGAATTTGCTGAACGCGGCGACGCTGACGAAAAAGCGATAGAGTTTCAGATGTTCAGGTCGTTGGGCGTTGGGGCGTTGGGCCGTTGGGTCGTTGGGCCGTTGGGCCGTTCTTCCGACTTCCGTCTTCCGTCTTCCGTCTTCCGACTTCCGTCTTCCGACTTCCGCCTTCCGTCTTCCGACTTCCGCCTTCCGTCTTCCGACTTCTGTTCATTATGTCACTTCCTCCCTATGACGTGAAACCGGCGGGCAAATGCGGCGTCTAGATAGGTATAAGGAGGATGACAAACAGATGCGATCTACGCCCACGAAGACTGGCCAGGAGATCAAGACGACGAAGGTATCGCGGGGTTACGCGGTAACGGCGGGAACTGGACCGGCGACGCTGGATGCCCCGCTCGGGTTCGCCCTGCTGAGGGACCGCAGAATATGCGCCTGGCAGAAGGCTCGCGCGCTCGCAACCGGGGCGGCCATTATGGCGGGGACACTCCTGTTTACCGCCCTGGCCTCTCGCTGGATAGGGATGCCGGGACGCCCGTTTAGCGTTGTGCTCGATGGGATTGCGCTGGCGGCCGGAACTCTCCTGCTGGGAGCCCTGCTGCTGAAGCGGCTCGTCCCTCGCGAGGCATTGTCCCGCGTAAGGTGCGAGCGATACCCGATCATTCCCTTGCGCAAGCGCGCTCACAATGGAAAGGCGACTCCTCGCAGACGCTCTGACGGTGACCCGCTTGCGGCGCTGGGCTATTCCTATGGAGACGAAACGAAGCGATACGCGGTCATCCCGCGCCGCGCGAGATAGAATCATGCTGCTGTCTCGCTATTGATTTGGATCATTATCGTGTTATGCGCCGCTGCCCCCAGGCAGTGGCGTTACTGGTTCTGGACAGTCCCGCTCTCCACCGCGCCCTACTCCACCCGGCGCAGCGGATAGATTCGGACGTTGAGCTCAGACGCGTAATGCGCGAGAGGCGCAATATCCGGCCGCGTTATTCCCGCTGCACGCAGCAGGTTTTCATCCAATTCGATGGCCTCGATAGTCTGAAGTGGATAGGGCGCGTGGTGCACCTGTCCGCGATAGAGGTGACCGTGTTTATTTGTGTAGAGAAAATAGCGCTCGACCAGGAAATGCTCCAGTGTATCCGGCAGGGCCGGACAAACGGGGCCGATGGACCGGTATCGTACGCGAAGATTCGCCGGCATGGGATCGGGCCACAATCGCTCAGAGGCGTAGTCCATCCACTCCCCTTCCGTCCGCAAGCCCATTCGAGCATAGTGGTAGGGCAGATTCCACAGGGCGCGTGCGACCCGGACAGCGAGCGCGTTTGCGGCGTCCAAACTGAAGAACCAGACACCCGGATCCGAGCCTTTGTAATGTACGTAGGTGCGGACATTGGTTTCATGAAAGTCGGTCAGGGATGGAAATCGGGGAAACCATATGGGCCGGACGCCGGTCATGGTGAACGGAATAAGCCCCACGTAGGCGCGCCCACTGAAGGTGTCCAGAGTCAATCCTGGCGGCAGCATGGGCAGCAGCATCTCCGCCGGAACCGGCCAGTGCAGAAATAGGAGGCTCGCCCATCGCTGGTACATGACCGTGCGGTCGTCGGGACGAAATGCCGGTGATATTCGGTCGACGGTCTGCGGCACGGGAGGCTCCAGAGGTTCACCGCGACGACACGAAGAAGCGAAGAAGGTCTGGATCGTTTTGACTGATTAACGGGATTTACTGGATCGATTTTATTCTGTCAATCCTGTAAATCCCGTCTAGATTATACTTTTCTTCGTCTCTTCGCAACTTCGCGGTGAACAGCCTTTATAGTTTAAAAATGCCGTCGTCGAGGCCGGTGTTGATTTTGATGTTCTTATAGGCGGTCGAGCCGGCGACGACGCGGTCCACGTTCTGCGCCTCGATGAGAGTCGGGAACCAGATTCCCGGCTTCACCTCCTGCACGTTCTTGAAGAAGTAGACCGCCTGGAGCTTGCCGCCCTGGCTGTAGGATTCGCGCTTTCGAACGACCTTTGTCTTAGGGTCGATATAGACGACGGCATGAGACGAATCCTCGTCCCGGTCCTTGTAGGTCAGCTCGAACACGGCGCAGGGCGTTCCGTCCACGCTGCCGTCGCGCAGAAATTTGGCGTTCGTGTAGGTCAGGTAGTAGTCGGACACGAGGCCTACGTCCATCAGTGATTTACGTTTTCCAGGTGATTTACCGAAATCCTTTTTGATCCTGGCGGCGTTGATCTGAACCCACTGCGTGGAACCGTTCAGAATGAAGGTGGCCTTGGATCCCTGCGCACTGCCCTCGATTCGGACCTTGTTCGGCTCCTTGTAGCGCATATTGATGCTGCCGAGCTTGTAAAGCATGAGGGCGTCTTTACTGATCTTTCCCATCTCGCGCTCGTTGACGCTCACTACGGACATCGTGGCGGAAAAGTCGTCGAGCTTTTCGCATATATAACTCTTGATGTTGGTATCCAGGGCCTGCGCCTGGGCAGAGAATCCTAAGCTAAAAACGGCGAGCGCGAACGCCCCCGCGGTGCGGTTACGCATGGTAAATCGTTCCTCCAGCAATCATACGGTAAAGGCAGTCTCCACGCTAGCTACGCGTTTTGGACTGTGCAGAGTTTCACAATTTGAGGGCAATGTTCGTTGAGGCGGCGCGTATTGCACACTATAATGGACGAGCGCGACGGCTTATCGATAGCGGAATTCTTGTCATTGCGCGGCTTGGCTTATGCGACGGCTGTGCCGCGAACACGCGCGGGCGCTTTGATTACACCCCACTGCTTGAGCCGATCCGCGACGCCATCCACCCAAAGATCTACCGCTTCGTACAGTATCCACAGCAGTATCGCGAAGACCGTGATAGATCCCAGCAGCGTGGTATTAGTCAGCGCATTCGCGGCCACATCGAGAACGTGGCCGGGACGATTCCAGAGGTCCCACGAGTTTAGCCGTACGATGAGCCCCATATAGACGCCGAGCGAGGTGAGGAAGAACAGGAATGGCGCGATGGCAATCATGGCCACGCCCACGCTTCTCAGATATCGCTCGACCGGACGAATCGCGAGTACGAATAGCAGTATACCGGTCCCGCTGTACCCCAGAAAAAAGAGAGAGCCTTTTGCCAGCAACAGCATCGCGGACTTATTGTTTCCCTGCGCTGCGTCGATTACGCCCATCCAACGCGTGTCGAGAAGCAAATGCCGCCACTCCGACAAGAGGTAGCAGGTATTGGGAAGGAAGATGAGCCACAGCAGCCCCAGAGGAACAGCAATCCACGACGGCATTCGCCTGCGCCGTCCCCTGCCCGAAAGTCCCCACGACAGCGCATAGCCAAGCACGACCGGAATGAGGGCGAGAAAAAGATTCCAGCCCACTCCGCCAAGAGCCTTAACCATCTGCGAGCATCCTCCAACAAACTTGCAACGCTAAACCACGTTAACCGGCATTCCTCTACCAGGCGTCACAACCAGACATTATCATTGCACATACGGCTGCCTTCCTGCCTCGCGTTTTTTTTTAGCAGGACACTTCTTCCGAATTACCGAACTGGGACCCGTATATTCAGCGGGTAAGATAGTGTGAACCAGCGATCATTTTACGAATATCGTTTTGTTGCGGATGAACAGCATACATGGAGAAGACTATGGGTCTCATACAGGAAAAAAACGTGCTCGTCGTGGGCGCGCGAAATAAGTGGTCCATTGCCTGGCACTGCGCCCTTTCGCTGATGCGCGAGGGTGCGAATGTCGCCTTCTCAGTCTACAGCGATCGCGAGAAGCACGACGTCGAGAAGATGCTGCGCGACACCACCGCGCCTAATAGCCCCATTTTCCTCTGCAACGCAACCGTGCAGGAGGACGTGGACAGGCTCTTCGCGGACGTGGGCGGCGCGTTCGACGGAAAGCTGGACGGCCTGCTCCACGGAATCGCATTCGCGAAGCGCGACGATCTGGCCGGAGAGTTCGTCACGACAAGCTCCGACGGTTGGGACGTGGCGCTCGGAAGCTCCGCCTACTCGCTGGTGAGCATGTCTCGTGCCGCGCGGCCTCTCATGCAGGCGGCGGGTGGAGGCTCGGTGGTGACGCTCTCGTACCTCGGAGCGGAGCGCGTAGTGCCGGGCTACAATGTCATGGGTGTCGCCAAATCCGCCCTCGAATCCAGCGTCCGCTACCTCGCCTATGACCTCGGCCCCGAGAACATCCGCGTCAACGCCGTGAGCGCGGGCCCGATAAAGACGTTGGCGGCCAGCGGAATAGCCGGCCTGAGCGACATGTTGAAGCATGTCGCCGAAAAGGCACCGCTCCGCCGCGGCGTCGATGCTGATGAAGTCGGTGACACGGTTGCGTTCCTCATAAGTCATCTCTCGCGAGGTATAACCGGTGAGGTCATCTATGTGGACGCAGGATATAACATTGTAGGGATGTAGGGAAGAGGGTGTTCAGGTGTTCACGTATTCAGGTGTTGGATGCTCAGGCACTCGACAGTTGCACCTGATTACCTGAATACCTGAACACCAGGAGCGAACCGACTTATGAGCCATACCCGCGCGGATGCCTGGGTTCTGTTGACGGAGTACACGGAATCCGGAAGCTTGCGCAAGCACGCGCTGGCGGTGGAGGCCGCAATGCGCTTTTATGCGGATCGGGCCGGCGAGGATCAGGACCTGTGGGGAATGACCGGGCTGCTTCACGACTTCGATTACGAGCGCTGGCCGAACGCGCCGGACCACCCGACACAGGGCATGAGAATCCTGGAACTGCAGGGTTGGCCGGATGAAATGATTCATGCAATCGGCGGGCACGCGCAATACCTCAATATTCCGCGCGACACGCCGCTCTCGAAAACCCTCTTCGCGGTGGATGAGCTATGCGGATTCCTCACGGCCTGCGCCTACGTGAAGCCCTCGCGCAAGATCGCGGACGTTGAGGTGTCGAGCGTCAAGAAGAAGCTGAAGGATAAAGGTTTTGCGCGAAGCGTTTCCCGCGACGACATTGCGCAGGGCGTCGAAGAGCTTGGTATTCCGCTGGACGAGCACATCCAAAACTGCATTTGGGCAATGACGCGAATCGCGGCAGAGTTGGGATTGTATGAAGCGCAGTGACTACGTTGGAGCGCGTGCGGCTTGCGATAGTGGAAGAAGCCCCTGTTTTTCTGTCGGAAATTTTGCCGGCCACTTCCCTTGATGAGATTGCAGACGACGAGTCCATGGCCCTTATATCGCTCTTTGCCTGGCTTGAGAATAGGTTTGATGTTGCGTTTGGCGATGCAACCGATTGGATCGTAACGGATCAGGATGTAGCCGATTTTATAGATGGCAAACGCCAGGAAACCCGCCTTCTTCGGCCAGTCGGATTCTCACGGGCTTCGGATTCCGAGGTGCTCCTCCGGCCAGTTGACCACCGGAGCGCGGAGCCTCGCGAGTAGAAATTCATTAACTCCTGTTAGGCTCACAAACGAGCAAAGAGCATGTCACTGAATCTTGGTCAACGCGTCTCAACGCGCGCATGGGATAAGTCCCTGCGCTGTGTGTCCTCTGGCCGAGTACCCGCATGCGCGGGTACGGGAACGTAACTGTACGTCCGTGTCCGCGCAGGCGGACACTCAGCGCGCAGCGCAACCCAGCGAGGGAATTTATTCCCTCGTTCGCCACCGGGAGGACGATTGGCCGCAGGCCCAGAGTTCTCGGTCGCGCCACTGGTCCCAGCGCCTGAGACAGCCACGAAACCATAGTCACTTCAATGCCTCGCTCGTTAGTTTATGCCGCGTTCGCGAGCCACGGCCTGATCTTGTCCCCTGACTGCAGCCGCTTCCAGTCATCCTCCGGAACGTCGAGAAATGCCTCGACCACGGTAGGATCGAACTGTTTTCCCGCATTGAGGCGAATCTCTTCCCGGGCAGCGGAAAAGGAAAGGCTCTTACGGTATGGCTGGTCGGTGGTCATGGATTCGAGCGCGTCACAGACAGAGAATACCCGCGCAACCAAAGGAATTTCTTCGCGCGCGATTCCATATGGATAGCCCTGGCCGTCCCATCGCTCGTGGTGATACTTGATTACCGCAAGCGCGTGATCGATAACGGCAAAGCCGCCCACGATTTCGGCCCCCAGTCGGGGATGCCTGCGCAAAAGGTTGGTCTCTTCCGGCGTAAGTACGCCCGCCTTGCGAATGATGTGGTCAGGAATGCGAATGTTGCCAATATCGTGGAGCATCGCTCCCAGCGCCAGGTCTCGCATGTCATTGGGCGTGAGCCATGGCACGAGAGGTTCATTGGCGCGTCTTCGCTCGTAAACCTCTCCAACCGCCGACGCGAGCCGCAGTGAGTAGCGCGCCACGCGCTGGGGATGTCCCACGCATTCGTGATCGCGCATGTCGAGCGCGGCCAGAATGGACGATAGAACAGGCCCGCAGGCTTCCTGAAGCAGCCCTTCCAGGCCCCCAAACCCATCCTGCGACATGGCGATTCCCGCGTTTCCGCCGGATGTCACAGTGGAGGAGGAGATATGAACGAGGTCAGTAGTATCCATCTCGCTCCAGCCGCCCGATTCTCCCTCCGACACCGAATCGGATACGCAAACCCGGTTCCGTCCCTGGGATTTCGCCAGATAGAGCGCTTCATCGGTCTCGCTTACGAGCGCCTCCGCGTTTTGCGAATCGAGGTTGGCGGCCGCCACGCCGACGCTGACAGTCATGCTTCTGTGCGAAAACGCATGCGCTTCTACCATGCCGCGGATGCGCGCGGCTACCGCTTCCGCCGTAAAGAGGTCCGTTGCGGGTAGGATTACCGCGAACTCTTCCCCACCGTAGCGCGCGACTACGTCCCCGATTCGCGTCCCCGCTTTCAACAGGGAGCCGATCAATCTGAGCACCTCATCGCCCGCCGGATGCCCATACGAATCGTTATATGCCTTGAAATGGTCCACGTCCAGCATCAGCAGGGCCAGCGGCTGGCGCTGCCGGCATGCCTGGGCAAGCTCTTCTCGAAGGCGCTCCTGAAAGCTTCGGTGGTTCGCCAGCCCGGTCATGGCGTCGCTGGTCGCCTTTTCTTCCAACTGGCCGTTTATCTGCGCGAGATGTTGATAACTTGCCTCGAGCGAGGACTGCATTTCCCGAAGCCTGGCATTCATGGCAGCCATCTGCTCCGCCTGCTCGTTCATCTTCACGTTGCGCTTCTCAAGCTCATCGTGCGACGACTTCAAGTTGGCGTATAGCTCCGCGATCTTGCTGCTGCCATTGCCGGCGAGCGTGGGCCGATTATTGGATCGCGTATTGAGCCGCCATAGAGTTGCCTGCAATCCGATGGAAATCAAGAGGGCGAATAGGTAGAGTCTTGGCAGCGATACGACGAGCATCACAGGGATTAGCGCCGCCGCAATAGGCATGCACCACTTGAGACTCGTGAGAAGGCGCCGGGCGCGACGCGCCCCGTTGTCCATCAAGTCCGTATGCATAGATTGCGTTTCGATTGGCGGCATGAATTGCTTTATAAGCGGACGAGCTCGGCTAACCGGCGTATGGACGGGTCGGGCCGCCCATGGTCGAAACAACTGGCCTCTCGATGCAAAGCGAGCCAGTAATTATATTATGGCAATTCCGCGGGGTGGTTGCAGGGCGAACACAACAATCCGGACACAACGTTTTGACTGGAGAGGGGAGAATTGCAGTGGGTAGATGCTACGAGCCGTAGCGCGGGCGGGAGGAATAGGGAATGGGATCCGTGATTCCAAATCGCTCAAATCCTCGAAGACGCAGCGCGCAGGAATCGCACGTGCCGCAGGCGGCATCCTCGGACCGGTAACAGGACCAGGTCAAGTGCAGCGGAGCGTCGAGCTCCAACCCTTTCCCGATTATCTGCTCCTTCGTGAGATATATGATAGGAGTCTCGATCCGTATATCGCCCGCCGCCGTTCCCAGCCGGATAACCTCGTTGAAAGCCGCGTAGTATTCGGGCCTGCAATCGGGATAGCCGCTGGAATCTTCATACACCGCTCCAACGTATATGCGGGTCGCGCCCTCTACCTCGGCCCAGCTCACCGCGATGGACAGAATATGCGCGTTGCGAAACGGCACGTACGACGAGGGAATCCCAGGATTGGTCAGATCCGCTTCGTCGACCAGTATGGACGTATCAGTCAGCGAAGAGCCACCGATTTGCGACAGGTGCTGGATAGAGATAACCAGCCGCCGATCCTGAGGCACCTCATAAAAATCGGCGAGATTGTTGAATGCCAGCAGCTCCCGCAGCTCCGTCCGCTGGCCATAGTTGAGATGCAAAAAGCGCAGGGAATGGCCGGCGTCTCTCGCCAGAGCCGCGGTCACGCAGCTATCGAGCCCACCGGATACCAGCACCACGGCTTCAGCCAACTCGGTTTCTCCTTGCCGGACCTCCCCCAACCCCCTCCTTATTAAGGAGGGGGCTTTACTGAGCGAAGGCTCATGCTCTTGCTAAAGCTCCCTTCTCCCCTTCCGAAGGGGAGAAGGGCTGGGGATGAAGGGTCACAATCCCTGTCTAAAGCGCGCCCAGCATCTTGTGCGTTTGCGGTATTACACGAACGTGGGGAGTAACCTCACGCGCCACATGCTGGAAATGGAGCATCTGCGCGATGGAGGGTCCCTCCCGGACTTCGCCGAACGGGGTAATCGGCTGAAGCACCAGCGGGACATCCGACCACTCCTCCATTACGATTCTCGCGCTCTCTAGAATCTCATCATCCGTGCTGTTTCGCCCCACGATCGCTTTGGCGAAGGTTGGCATGCCGAACTCGCGGCACGCGCGCAAAAACGCGCGATGTTCCGCCCACATAGGCCGCTCGCCCGTGCTCGACGGCAGCTTGATGTCCATCGCGCAGAAATCCACCCAGGACGCGACCTCACGGAACCTTTCGTGCAGCTCGCCGCTGGTCTCCAGATAGACCGCGTATCCGTCATGCTTCAGGACCGGAAACCACTGCTTCAAGAATCGGTGATGGAGCAGCGGCTCTCCTCCTGTTACGGCAACGCTGTGGTAATGGCGAGGCGGCCCGAACGCCCGGATTGCATCCATTAAGCCCGCAATGGTGAAGGGATTGCCCACATGCTCGAACTGCCACGAACCGGGCTCGCGCTCGATTCGGCATTGGCTTTGCTTCGTCTTGGTTTCGGGCGCGTCGCAATAGAGACAGTCGAGATTGCACCCCAGAAAGCGGACGAAAAGCTGCCGCTCTCCTACCCAGGGGCCTTCGCCCTGCACGCTCGCAAACATTTCGACGAGATGCGCCTTCGTCTCGGTTACCTTTGGAATCAGTGTTGCCATATCACTTTAGGATAACACACCGGGGCGAATGAAATCTACGGGCCGCCCTTGACACGGCTCCCAACGATGGGATAGACTAGCTTTGACAACTACGCTGGGGGTGCTGGCCTGGGCCGGCTGAGATTCCAGATTGCACTCTGGAGAACCCCGCCACCTGATTCGGGTAATGCCGACGGAGGGAAGCGATTAGAAGGTTTTGCGCGCCGCGCCTTCTCGCCCTGCCGAAGGCGGCGGCGCTTTGTTTTGCCTGCGCTTCCGCCAACAGCCCACTTCCACCCCCGGTTCCATTCCCGCCCTTTTCGAAAGGATGGAACAGTATGAAACAGATTCGCCCGCCAGTTCACGCCCGAGGCTTCACGCTTATCGAGCTGCTCGTCGTCATAGCGATTATCGCGATACTGGCAGCAATCCTTTTCCCCGTATTCGCTCAAGCACGCGAACAGGCCCGCGCCACGGCCTGCGTCTCGAACGGCCGCCAGATCGGCTTGCAGGTACGCATGTACGTGCAGGACTACGACGAAACGATGCCCATCTTCTATGCGTACAACAGCCAGCCGCCGGCCGGCCAACCAGGCCACAAGGGCGTAGAGGTCCTCATTCTGCCGTACGGCAAGAATACGGAGCTGTTCAAATGCTCGGACGATCTGGGTGGTCCCTCGCTCGCCGACCCGTTCTATGGATGCCCAGGAACGACGAACTATCAGCAGTGCTACGGCTCCAGCTATCGCTTCGACCGCGGAAGCTACTCCGTGGCGGCGGGAGAATCGAGCGAGAACAACACCCTCTTCGGATTCTCCAAAATCGTATCGGACGCGACCTTCGCGCTCCCAGCCGAAACGCGAATCATACGGGACGAGATGTATCCGTTCTTCACCGATCTGAAGTACGGCTACTTTCCGGACTATTACAAGCAGTGGCATCCGCGCGGCGGAACGACAATATTCGGGGATGGGCACGCCAAATTTACCGTTAGCGGCGGGGACTTCGACAAGCAGGTGGTCTGCCCTGGAGGCGAGCGCAGCGGCGATCCCAATCCCGCGAACGGCAATAACATGTACTATTGGGGCTGCGACTAAAAACGTGGTTTTCGCTTGGCGGCCGGGAGATAAATCACCCAGCCGCCTGCTGAATCACGAGGACCTGCAACCCCCGCTCTCGCAGGGCGGCAAGATGGTCCGGAGCGACCCCGGCGTCGGTAATTAACAGCGAAGCGGAACCAAGAGGAGCCGCCTTTGCAAAGGCTACCTGCCCGATCTTTCCTGAATCGCAAAGGACCACGCTCTCCGACGCGCACTCCATCATTCGGCGTTTAAGCTCCGCTGCGTCGAAGTCGATTACCGTAAGGCCTGCCTCGTGGTGGACTCCGTTGAAGGCGAGAAAGGCGCGGTCCACGTGGAAAGCGTCCAGGAATCTCGCCGCGAGCGGACCGAGAACGGCGCGGCGCTTGGGTTGGAGCGCGCCGCCGATTAGAATCACCTCGATACCGGGGCTGTCCATAAGCGCATGGGCGTTCGCGAGCGAGTTCGTTACGACGGTAAGGCTCTTGCGATCCTTCAGGAGCAGCGCCAGCTCGTAGAGAGTCGTGCCCGCATCGAGTAGGATTGTCTCGCCCTCTTTCACGCGCTCCGCGGCGCCGCGCGCGATGGACCGCTTCTCCTCGTGGCGCATGATCAGCCGCTGCGAGTAAGGAGGCTCGAACAGCGTGGGGCTTGCCGTGATGGCCCCCCCATGGGTGCGCCGCAGAAGCCCCTTCTCCTCCAGCCGAGCCAAATCGCTGCGAATTGTAGCGGCGGAGACCCGGAACATCTCTACCAGATCATCCACAGTCACTTTTCCGTGGCGGGCAAGCGTTTCACAAGTCGCGCGCTGCCGCTCCTCCGCGAATAGTCCGTTATGCTCACTGCTGCCCGGCCTATGCCTCATTTTCGTTTCTTTGCAATATTCAGTATTTCACTGTTGATTATTTGCGTATATTAGCGTATCATAGTTGACAGGGTACTATTTTGTCAAGCCGTCACCTGTCCTATCGCATAAACCGCCCCGAGGTATTTCCGAATTGCCCTTCGAAACCGGCGCTTCCAGCAAGTCTCTTTTGTCCCAGCTCGACCGCTACGTTGTGTCGAGTCCCTTTCCTTTCGTCCTTAATCTCGCCGGATGCGAGGGGATGTGGCTTGAGACCGTGGACGGCCAGAGGCTCTTTGATTGGGCCGGGTACTTCGGGTCGAAGCTTATCGCCCACAACCACCCCCGCCTCTACGAGCCGGACTATGTAGCGCGCCTGGTCCGCGCGGCAAACAACAAGGTCGCGAACCCCGATTTCCTTACTCCCGAGTGCCTCGCCTACTATCAGGAGGTCCACAGCCTCGCGCCCGCCTGCATGAAAAACGATCGTCTGGAGGTCTACTGCGTCAATTCCGGGGCCGAGGCTGTGGAGAACATGATGAAGTATTTCATCAATCTTCACCTCCAGAAGCGACGCAATCTCGAGACGGCCGGCAGCGGTTCTACGAGAAGCCGGTTCCTCTATTTTGATCAGGCGTTCCACGGCAGGACGGTCTTCGCGCTGAACGTGACCCAGCTTCTGCACGATCCTGTCATCACCCGCGACTATCACGGATTCGATCACGGAAATATCCAGATTCCCTTCCCGGCGGTCGACAACGCGCTGAGCGAGAGGGAGAATCGCGCGCGGATGGAGCAGGCGGTCTCCGAATTGGAAGGCATCTTGCGGGAACACGGCGAAGACGTAGTGGGAATCGTCGTCGAGCCGCTTCAAGGGGCGGGCGGCCATCGCCTCGCGCTCCCTGAATTCTACCGCGCGCTCAGCGAGCTGGCGCACCGGTTCGGCGTCGCGCTTGGATTCGATGAGGTGCAGACAGCGGGTGGACAGACCGGCACGTTCTTCGCCATCGACCAGTTTGATCTTCCGCATCCGCCGGCCGCCGTCGCGGCGGGCAAGAAGCTCGGATGCGGGGTAGTGTATATGCTGTACCCGATGGAAGATCACGGAGTTCTCGACTCGACGTGGGGCGGAACGCTTGCAGACATGGTACGATTCGTACAGGAGATGCGGATCGTGCGGGACGAGCGGCTGATCGAGCTGGTTCCTGAAAAGACGGAGCGGCTGACCGCGCGGCTCAACGAGCTGGCGGGCCGCCATCCTGGAACCATGCTGAACGTCAGAGGCATGGGTCTCTATCAGGGGTTCTCGCTCGCGACTGCCGAGATGAAATCAAGCCTGATCGAAGCCGCGCTGGACGAAGGTCTGCTGCTGCTCGGCGCGGGTCCGACAACCGTCCGACTTCGCCCCAACCTGAACGTTACGCTGGACGATATCGACCTGTTCGCCAAAATCCTGGGACGCTGCCTGCGTCGAATTACGGACCGGAATAATCGCCCCGAACAGTCGAACCCGTCTGCCGATACCGCAGCCTAACATATACGGAGGATGATATGTGGAATTTTCGAATCGTTCGACAGGAGATTGACGGCGATATCCGTTACTCCATTCATGAATCTTTCGATCTCCCTGCCGGCGAAGGCGGAGGGGTGGGAATCAGCCCGGACCCGCGATTGGTCGAGACGTGGCACAGCTGGACCGAAAACCCCATCGAAGACCTCCGCTGGACGCTTCAGCGCATGCTCGACAGCCTCGACAAGCCCATTCTCGAATTTGAATCGACGCCGAAGACCGTCGAGAAGCCGGAAAAGGTCGGATAAAGTCCCGGAAGTCGCCCTTAATCACGCGAAAGCATATCCGTTTCGCTGCCGAGCCCGCGTAATTGGCGACTGCGTAATTAGCGACTGCGTAATTACCGACTGCGTCATTAGCGCCAAGGAGCCAACACAGCATGCCCAAGTCCCTCAGCATACGCCCCAATGAAGTCCGCCGCGGATCGCAGGTTGAGTTTCAGCCGATACCTGTCAACCAGTACGATAAAACCCTGACCGACGAACTTGACCGGTATGCTCGCGAAGACCTTGTGCGCATTCACCGCGACATGGCTGTCATTCGAGCGTTCGAGCTGATGCTGCAAGAGGTAAAGACCAAGACCGCCTTTCAGGGAATCGAGTACAACCATCGCGGGCCGGCTCACCTCAGTATCGGCCAGGAGGCGTCGGCGGTCGGGCAGGCGTTCCTGCTGGGAATCGACGACCATATCTTTGGCAGCCACCGCAGCCACGGCGAGATTCTTGCCAAGGGCCTGAGCGCGATCGAAAAGCTGGACGACGACACACTGCTCGGCATCATGAAGTTCTACATGGACGGCGCAATCCTCCGCATCCTTGAGAAGCCTGTTGGGAACACCCCCCCCATCCCCTCCCTTAGCAAGGGGGGGGCCACGGAAGTCAAATCGCTTGCTATAGACTTCCTCCTCTACGGCACGCTGGCCGAAATCTTTGGTCGGGAGGCGGGATTCAACAAGGGCATGGGCGGCTCCATGCACGCGTTCTTCACGCCGTTCGGAGTCTATCCGAACAACGCCATCGTGGGCGGCTCGGCGGACATCTCGGTGGGCGCGTCTCTCTTCAAGCGGGTGAACCGGAAACCGGGGATCGTGGTATGCAACATCGGAGACGCATCCGCAAGCTGCGGCCCGACGTGGGAGGCGCTCTGCTTCGCGACCATGGACCAGTTCAAGACGCTCTGGCCTGAGCACGTGCGGGGCGGCTTGCCGCTTATTATGAACTTCGTGAACAACTTCTATGGCATGGGCGGCCAGCCGGTCGGCGAGACGGGCGGGTTCGGCATTCTTGCGCGGCTGGGCGCGGGACTAACGCCCGACCAACTTCACGCAGAGCGAATCGACGGCTACAACCCTCTCGCGATCATCGACGCCTACGCCCGCAAGAAGGAGATTCTCGAGCATGGCGACGGACCTGTCCTACTCGACACGGTAACCTACCGTTACAGCGGTCACTCGCCCTCGGACGCATCCTCCTATCGCCTCAAGGAGGAGATTGAGGAGTGGCAGAGCGTCGATTCCCTTCAGACTTACGGCGAAAACCTGCTGACCGCCGGCCTGGTCACGCAGGACGATCTGGCGGCGACGCACGCGGACATCGACGCGCGGATACTGAACGCGTTCAAGCGCGCCATCGACGTCGATCTGTCGCCGCGCGCCAATCTTTACGTACCCGGAAACCTGCTTGAAGAGACGATGTTTTCAAACCAGCGCGTGGAGTCGTTCGATACCAGCCGGGAAGCTGAATCGCTCCATACCAAAGAGGAGAACCCTCGGGTTAAGCAGCTCGCACAGCGCAGCCGTTCTGGAATCGGGCCCGACGGCGAGCTGCTCTCCAAAGGCAAGTGCATTGCGCTGCGGGACGCCCTCTTCGAGGCGATAATAGATCGATTCTATGAGGATCCGACACTCGTTGCCTATGGTGAGGAGAACCGGGACTGGGGCGGAGCGTTCGCGGTCTACCGCGGCCTGACAGAAGCGCTTCCCTACCATCGGCTCTTCAACAGCCCCATCGCGGAGGCGGCCATCGCGGGGACTTCGGTGGGCTACGCGCTGGAGGGTGGCCGCGCGCTAGTCGAGCTAATGTACTGTGACTTCCTGGGCCGCGCCGGCGACGAGGTGTTCAATCAGCTTGCCAAGTGGCAGTCGATGTCTGGGGGTCTTCTCCAGATGCCGGTGGTGATGCGCGTATCCGTAGGATCCAAATATGGGGCGCAGCACAGCCAGGACTGGACGAGCCTCTGCGCCCACATCCCTGGCCTCAAGGTCGTCTTCCCGGTCACCCCCTACGATGCCAAAGGGCTGATGAACGCCGCGCTCGCCGGGACCGACCCGGTTATCTTCTTCGAATCGCAGCGCGTGTACGATCAGACGGAGCTGTTCCACGGCGCGGAGGGTGTTCCGGCGGGTTATTACGAGGTGCCGCTTGGCGACCCAGACGTGAAACGAGAAGGTACGGACCTCACCGTCCTCACGGTTGGCGCAACTCTGTATCGCGCGCTGGAAGCAGCCAAGATACTCGAGGAGGAGTACGGAATCTCCTGCGAAGTGATTGACGCACGCAGTATCGTTCCGTTCAATTACGAGAAGGTGGTTGCAAGCGTCCAAAAGACGGGCAAGATACTGCTGGCGTCAGACGCCTGCGAGCGCGGCTCCATCCTCCAGACCATGGCCGCCAAAATTACGCAGTTCGCATTCGATTATCTGGACGCGCCGCCGGTAGTGGTAGGCGCGCGCAACTGGATTACTCCGCCGGACGAGGTGGAGGATTCATTCTTCCCCTTCCCCGCCGACATTCTGGACGCGATACACACTCACATCCTGCCGCTACCGGACTACGAGGTTAAGCGCGAAAACGACAATGCCGAGCTGATGCGGCGGAGCATTGAGGGTGTATAGAGGTGTGGGGTGCGGCATTTGCCGCGCCCCGCTTTATTTGACGGAAGGCTGCCGCAGTCGTATAATGGAGGCAGGAGACCATCATGACACTCTTGGAAACGTTGGAGCCTAAAGCGCCCCCAATCAGAATGGACGAGTCGGGTACGCATCGAATCGGTAACAGCAGGGTTACTCTCGATTCGATCATCTATCACTATCGAAATGGCGCATCTCCGGAAGCGATTCAGGATTCTTTCGATTCGCTTACTGTTGATGAAGTTTACGGGGCGATCAGTTACTACTTGAATAACTGCATGGTTGTTGAAGAATACCTGATTGTCCGTGAGGCCGACGCTGAGAATATTCGGAGCGAAATCGAGCGCAAGAACCCTTCAGAAGCGTGGCGGATGAGGTTATTTAATCGACAGCAGCATTTTTTGTAGTTAGATTCCTGAGGTTATGCTAAAGTTTCTCTCGGACGAAGACCTGGACCGCACCATCCTGCGCGCGCTAATACGCCGCTACCCAGAGATCGATGTTCTGAGGGTTCAGGATGTCGGGCTTCGTACTGCCAGTGATGACGCAATCCTCTCGTGGTCGGCCGAAAACGATCGGTTGGTCCTTTCACACGATGTGAGCACTATGACCCGTTCGGCATACCAGCGCGTTATCCATGGCGATGGAATGCCCGGACTCATAATTGTGTCGCGGGAGGCTGCCATCAAGGACATCATTCACGCGATAGCGCTTCTTGCTTTCGCCAGCGTTAATGGCGAATGGGAAGGACAGGTGCTATATGTACGATAATCTGTCGTGCTTTCCGACTTCGAGGCCAAGCGCGAAACCGACAATGCCGACCAGATGCGCCGAAGCATAGAGAGTGTTTAGAGGTGTGGGGTGCGGCATTTGCCGCGCCTCGCTTTAATTGACGACAGGCTGCCGCCATCGTATAATGGAGGCAGGAGACCATCATGACACTCTTGGAAACGTTGGAGCCTAAAGCGCCCCCAATCAGAATGGACGAGTCGGGTACGCTTCGAATCGCGAACAGCAGGGTTACTCTCGATTCGATCATCTATCACTATCGAAATGGCGCATCTCCGGAAGCGATTCAGGATTCTTTCGATTCGCTTACCGTTGATGAAGTTTACGCGGCGATCAGTTACTACTTGAATAACTGCATGGTCGTAGATGATTATATTGTGCGACGGCAGCGCGAAGCGGCGGAGCTTCGACGCACCATAGGAGCGCAGTTTCCATCGGAAGGGTTGCGAGAGCAGCTACTTGCACGGCGCGCAGAACAGCAGCAGCCCAAATAATGATGCGTTTTCTTGCCGATGAGAACTTCAGCCGATATATCGTTCGCGGGATTCGGTTGAGAAACCGAACCGTAGACATCATCAGCGTACAGGAAGCCGGCCTGAGAGAAATGGGAGACGGGGAGTTGTTGGAGTGGGCCGCCGATAAGGAGAGAATCATCTTGACGCACGACGTCAATACAATGACGGCCTTTGGCTACGAACGAATAGCCCAGGGGCTGACGATGGCCGGATTGTTTGCGATGTCCACGCGGATTCACGTGGGGAAGCCATTGAGGATATTCTACTTCTGTCCTCGTGCAGCGATGATCGTGAGTGGGCCAGTCAGGTTCGATGCCTTCACTTCTAACAACGGACGGATTTAGCGCACCCGGTGACTGAACGCGAAATGCGAAACATATTGTGAACTCTTGACCGTCCGTTTCGTCAAAACAGTGCAATAGTGGATTCCGTATGCAGTGTATTCTTCAGGTTTTTTTACGAGAAGGGATTCCAGCGCCCGTGCGCGAATAGTCTTATTGTAGTATCCCCGTACTTCCAGCTTCCTTTTCCTGTACTAATATCTCGCAGCCGCTCTTGCGCTGCTCCCTGTGCCGGCGAAGCCGCCGTCACACCCGACAAAGGAGACCCTCAAATGACTGGTTCATCCCGCTTTGGTTTTGCTGCTGCAACTGCCGCGCTTTTGGGCATGGTCGCTGCCGCCCCCGTTCTGGCGGACGAATTTCAGGATCAGATCAATCGGGCGCAAAAAACGCTCTCCCAAATCGATCAGTTGACCACCAACATTGCAAACCGCCAGGCTTCCGCCGGCAGCGGGACCTCCACCAGCCGGACGGTCACCACGGCCTCCAGCGAGACTAAAGTGATGAAGAAGGGCGCGAGCGCCAGGGGCGCCGCAAAAAAGAATGCCCCGAAGAAAAAGAAGAAGTCTTAATCAGGCTGGACAAATAACCGAAACCCTCGGACCAATCGGATGGCGAGCGCGGCACGAGCCGAGCTCGCCGTTCGTATATTTGGGATATCCTCAGTATGCGGTCGCGGCTCCGATAATGATGTTAGAGCTGCCGGAGATATGGAAATGAATCGAATCGCTCTCTTCGCACTGGGTGCGTTTCTTGCCGCCGAGACACTTAGCGCCGCAACAACTTCTGCCACTGTCTTCGGCGAATATGACCGAGCGCTCGTAGATCGCAAAATTATGGACTGGCAACCATCCGCTCGCGAACGGCGCTGGGAGCAGATCGGCTGGGCCAAAGATATACGAGACGCCAAGCGCCTCGCGAAAGCCAGCGGCCGGCCCGTTTTCCTCTTCACTCATGACGGCAGGCTCAACGTGGGCCGCTGTTGAGGCGGCGCATTCGCAGTGAGGGCCGTGTCGCTCTCCAATCCAAAAGTTATCACCGCACTGAATCAATTCTACGTCCCCGTCTATCTTACGAATGAGGATTACCGCGACGGGGGAAGCGCACCCGCCGAAGAGAAAGCCGAGCTGCTGCGAATCCATCGGGAGGCATCGGCCAAGAGTCTCTCGGTCGGCACCGTGCACGCATTCATCCTTGCTCCGGACGGCTCAGTTCGCGATTCAATGCACACCGTGCAGGTCGCAAAACCTGACCAACTCCTCGCCATGCTGGATCGAAACGCCCGCGCCTTGAACGTGTCGGCCGGCCAGCCCATTATCGCGCCGAAGCCGCCCGCAATCCCGTCGTGCGCTCCTGGCGAGGTACAGCTTCATCTCACTTCGCGATACCTGGAACGCAGGGCCGGCAGCCTGGTTCCCGTCGTGAGTGACAGCGGCGACTGGTCCTCGCTTGCGTCCGAGGACTGGATTACGCTGACGACCGGCGACCTGAATTTGATGATCCCGAAGAGCGGTCTCGCGGTGGGAAAGACGTGGCAGGTCGATCCCGCCGCTTCAGCCCGACTGTTCCTGCACTTCTACCCGCCAACCGAAAACTGGGATATCGAGAAGAACAGGATTCGCGAGTCGGAGCTTACAGGACGCGCGGAGAGTGTTGAACGCGGGATTGCGAAGGTACTGTTTTCAGGGCGGCTTAAGATGGACCACTGGTTCTACCACAAGCCGGATGGCCGCTTTGTCGAGGCCGATGTGGCGGGATACGCCGATGTCGACGTGAAGACGCGGAGGCTGATTCGCTTCCGGCTCATAACCGAGAGCGCGGACTACAAAGGAGACAATCGTTCAATGCCGTTCGGCGTCGCCATACGTTCAATCGATTGACACATGGCAAGACCAAGATGAGGCGAAGGCACGCAATAACAAGCTGCCTCTTCGCCTCACCGGTCCTTCATCCATTCTTACCAATCGCGCCTAATGCCGACATGATTTCCGACGGCAGGGCCAGAACAATGGTGTTGCTCATCCCCTGACCGATCTCGCCCAGAGTCTCCAGCTCGCGCATGCGGAGCAGAACCGGGTTTCCGGCCAGAATCTGCGCTGTGTTGGCGCGCGCCCGAGCGGCCGCGGTCTCCTCGCGGGCGGTGACCAGTGCTGCACGGCCCTTCCGCAGCGCCTCTACCTCCTGCGACAGCATCCGCTTCACGTCGCCCGGCAGTATGATATCGCGAACGCCGGCAAGGATCAGCTCAAGCCCGAGTTCTGCTGCCTCCGTCCGAACCCTCTCCAGCAGCGCGGTCGAGAGAGCGCTGCGCTCCGCCAGCAGTACGTCGATGGCGCGCGCCTGCACCTCTTCGCGAAGGGCTAGCTGGACGAGAGTGTAGAGCGCGATTCGGTAGTCGGCGACACTGTGTACCGCGACGGCAGGCTCGACGACCCGGTACTCGACCGCCACGTTCAGGCGCACGGAGATAGCATCCGCCGTGAGAAGCTCCTGACCATTCAAGCTCAGGGCCTGGCGGCGCAGGTCCACGCGAACTATCTCCTGCTTGGTCCAAGGCGTATCGGACAGGCGATACTGGCCCGCCTCCAGGGTTCCCACATAACGCCCGTTCTCGTACTTCAGCGCGGCCTCGGTCTCACGCACAATTTCCAATCTCGTCCATAGCATCTCCTTCTCCTTTTCTCACAGATTCTCACCGATTGCCCGTCTTGTCATCCCTGATTCTGCCCGACGCCGCCGGCCGGGAGCACGGTTTACGCCAGCCGTCAGACGACCGTTCGATCATCTGACGGCTGGCGGGTATCCGCATGCCCGCAAAGTCCTTTCCGGCTGCCCCGAAGGGCCGCGGCCGGCAAGCATCGCAGCAGGTTGGTGGGATTTGACTCCCGGAGCGGGTTAACAGCCCGTTGCTGCTTATCAGGCAGCTGACGCACGAGCCCGATGCGCGGAACGCCCACGCTCACTAGCGCAGCGCCGCTTTGGTGCCCCGTACGATGTGCGCGGCGAACGAAATGTCCGACGCAATCTTCACAGCGTGGGCGCGCCCGGTGTCGAACCGGGATGACACGTTTATAAGGTATGCGGTCTGACCATTGACCTACGCGCCCGAATCATAGACCTATTGAACGCAAAAACGCCCCCGCGCCGGTTTCTCAATCAACGGCGCGGGGGCGTTTCAAAAACGCTGTAATTCAGCTTTACTACAAATCTACCGAAGCTCCGCCGTCGTGACAGTGTATGCTCAACTTATCTATGAGTCCGGGCATGCAAACGGGCGCAAACATACCACGGTTATCGCGGTATGCGGCGGCCTGCTGCCAATTTGCATTTGTGATCGAAGATGCGGTCAATTACTCTTTTTCCTAATTCGCTGCCGGACATTCCGCTTGCCGGGCGAACGATGGCTATTCTACAGCAACCGGTTACAGATGTCAATACCCTGTTTCCCAGGTTATCAGGGCAATCGGTCGAAAATTGCACAATTGTCGCACCATGCTACGGAAGAGCGAGTGCTCGCTGAAGGGCATCGTTCACCCGATGCAGGTCATCATCGTCGTTCTCCTCTTCTTTCTCCCCTTGCTTTTAGTGCGCGGAAAAATCATAAGAAGATCAATCCTATTTGTGAACTATTGCCCAGTTCTGTTGATCTGAGCAAGCAGTCCTTGAGGAGGGAAAGGGTGCGGCCAGGCAAAAGCGTGCTTGAACGCCGCCTCCTGACAGGCGCGAAGCTGCTTGAAATCGATGATATCTTCGACCAGCAGGTTCTCTATCTCGAATGGCAGGCGCACATTGTGCAGTCCCGCGTTGTCGGTGCAAAGAACGATGTCCACTCCGTGCCGCTCGCAGAGATCGAACACCGTTCTCAGCTCGCTCAGGTCGCGCAGAGTTCCAGTCTTCAGGTAGGTGGTAGGACAGACCTCAAGGCACTGCCCTCGCTCGGCAATCTCCGGCAGCATCTCAGGGAATCGAAAGGGAATCTGAATGCCGTGGCCGATTCGCGAAAGGTAGGGCAGTAGTTGAGGATGGCAACCATTCGCCGTTTCGTAGAGGTGGCCGGTGGTATTGAGGCCAAGCGATCTCGCATACGCGAACAGGTGCACGAGGTCATCCATGCGCTCCGCATAGAAAATGTCCGGCCCCGCCAGATCGATGCCGCACACGAGGTCGGATCGCTTCGCCGCAAGATCGACAATCGCCCGATTCACTTCGTAGGACAGGCGACTGTGCATGCAGAGAATCTGGCTGAAGACGAGCGGGTATTCCGGCTGGATTCCTGCCGCCCCAATAGACTCCACAACCTCGCGCATCTGATCGATGCGCTCGTGCTGGGACCGCGCGCCATCCGTGCGGTAGTAAGGCGTGTGGCGCAGCTCGAGGTAGCAGATACTCTCGAAGACGTAGGCTCCGCGCACCAGCTTGGAGACAAAGTAGTCGAGCGTATCCAGCGTCTGCACCTGCTCAACCAGCGTATGCAGCTCCAAATACTCCGCGAGACTCGCTCTCGGTTTCGTGACAAACTCTTCGAACGGTTCGTACTCGGGAAACTGCCGGGCAAGCGGATGGTTGGTACGCTGTAAGAATCGCCAGAAGATGCGGGGGACGACTGCGCCCCCGAGATGCCTGTGAAGCTCCGCGCTTAGTGCCATGGGGAAATGATACCAGAAGTGGGAAGTCGGAAGTCGGAAGTCGGAAGACGGAAGACGGAAGACGGAAGACGGAAGACGGAAGACGGAAGACGGAAGACGGAAGACGGAAGACGGAAGACGGAAGACGGAAGACGGAAGACGGAAGACGGAAGACGGAGGCGTCAACATGGTGACGTGGCGCTGACGGGTTGTGCTGCGGCGCGGATTCGGTTATAGTGTTGCTCTGGTACCCGTTGGAGGCGAAGGAGTGACGAGTGCACGATAGATTCCCGGAGATTGAGCCGTACGACAGCGGCATGCTCGACGTGGGCGATGGGCATCGGGTGTTTTGGGAGCGCTGCGGTAATCCCGAGGGGAAACCCGCAATATTCCTCCACGGCGGACCGGGTTCGGGCTGCTCACCGGGCCAGCGGCGCTTCTTCGATCCGGACGCCTACAGGGTTATACTGTTCGACCAGCGTGGGTCAGGGCGCAGCCGGCCGCTGGCCAGTGAGACTGATGCCGATCTGAGCGCCAACACCACCGCTCACCTCATCGCCGACATCGAAACGTTGCGCCAACTCCATGGGGTCGAGGGCTGGACCGTCCTCGGTTTGTCATGGGGAACGACCCTCGGCCTGGCCTATGCGCAGGCACATCCGCAGCGGGTCGACGCATTGGCGTTGGCGCTCGTAACCACCACGTCCCGCCGCGAGGTCGAATGGCTGACCCGTGACGTTGGACGCATCTTCCCGCAAGAGTGGGACCGGTTCGCAGCAGCCGTGCCTGTTATGCTGCGGCATCTGCCGCTGGTCGATGCATACGCCACGCTGCTGTTCGATTCGGACCCCGCCGTCCATGACAACGCAGCAAAGGAGTGGTGCGTCTGGGAAGATGCGCACGTCTCCCTCACCCCCGGCCATCGCCCTAACCCCCGCTTCGATGATCCGGAATTCCGCCTCCGGTTCGCCCGTCTGGTCACGCACTACTGGCGGAACGCCGCCTTCCTCGAGGACAACCAACTTCTCCGTGACGCAGCAATACTGAACGGCATTCCCGGCGTGCTTATCCATGGCCGCTACGATGTCAGCGGCCCGCTGGAAACCGCCTGGCGGCTGTCGCAGAGTTGGACCACCAGCCGGCTTCAGGTCATAGACGACGCCGGCCACGGCGGCGGTGGAACCTTCGTTGCCGCAATAGTTGACGCCCTGGCCCAGTTTGCGGCGAAGTAACCGCCCGCCCCGGGCCTGTCAGAAAGTAGAAGGTGGAAACTAGAAGCTAAGTAGTCATTACAAATAGCTGGGCGTAGTGCGGTTGTTCGGCATACTGATTTGCATGGCACGACCGAGCCCGCTGAAACTGAGTGAGAGTGATCGCAGTCGTCCTCTACGTCTGATCGCCGAGCATCTGGAGATTCTGCGCACAACAGTGTTGCCTCCGCCCAAAATAATGGAGGGAGTTATAGTAATCACATATCCACCAGAATCATAAATTAAGAGACAAGTATCATCTGATCTCATACACTTTTGAGTTGAATCAGAGTTGTGTCATCTGATGTCGATCAGTCGATATTTGTCGGTTGTTTCCGGCTCTTATCGGGGAGCCGATACGGTATCTCCGTGAGGAGACGTTGCTCG
>JBBROJ010000040.1:0-37401 GCA_038229495.1 Chthonomonadales bacterium | reverse complement strand
TAATTGTTTCGTGTCACCTAATGTGTTAGCGTGTTGATCGCTGCACAATCGCGCTTGACTTTGGCAAGCCGGCTAGACTATGATTAGAATATGAATTGAGAGAATAAAAGAGTGTCACAATGTTGCCCGGCTGCCGTAGAGATGTATTGTACCGGCGCGTCCGCAACGCAACTGCGTTCCGCAACGCAACTGCGTTCCGCAACGCAACTGCGACAGGTAATGATTCGTATGACGTAGTATGCCAGAATAATCTTGACGGACCGGCAAGAGCATGAACAATGCCGGCGACACTTTTCTCTAACAGCGCCCGCCCTTGACATATCCGTTGAGAGGAGGCTCTCAGAATGACTCGCGAGAATTTAGCCAAGAATTTGACCATGAACTTAACCATGAACTTAGCCAAGAACTTAGCCAAGAATCACGTCAAGCTGCTGTCCGGGCTTGCCGCGCTTACCGTTGTAACGGCGAGCATAGCGGCGACCGGAGCTGCCGCTGCGCAGGGCCGGAATCCAGGTCGTGGCGGCGGCGGCGATCGTGGCGGCAGCGATCGTGGCGGCGATTCGTCTCCCAGCCGTGGTGCCGGGGACCGTGGCAGCGGGGATCGCGGCGGTGACTCATCTGCGCGCCGCAGCGATCCCTCGCCGCAACGAAGCGAGCCGACACAGAGAAGCGAACCGCCACAGCGAAGCGAACCCGCACCACAGCGAAGCGAGCCGTCCCCGCGCTACGAGCCGCCGTCGCGGCACGAGGATTCGAGGCCCGCACGCGATACTTCTCCGCGCTCCGAGCCGTCCACTCCACGCTACGAACCGCGAACATCTCCGCAGCGGGATACTTCGCCCGCGCCGTCCCGCGACGCTTCTCCTGCGCCTCAGCGGGATGCAGGCCCCTCGCCGCAACGAAGCGAACCCGCGTCGTCGCGACATGACGGCCCGCGCAGCGCGCCACGCGATGAGACAAGACGCACTGAACCGGCGGTTACTCGCGACCAGCCTCCTACCCGCACGGAACAGACTTTGCGGCGAGACACGCGGCCCGCGGACCGCAGCGACACTCGCCCGTCCGACCAGGGAGCAGGGAACATCTTCAACCGCAGGAATCCGGGCAGCCGGGCTGATTCCAACCCCTCCGGCTCACCCGACCGATCCGGGTCCACGACACGGACGCCGGAAGCGCCGGGCACGAGGCGCGACACGTCTGCACGCTCAAGCGACACCGGTAACGGACGCATTCGGACAACGGGCCCCGCGGCCACGAGCCGATCCGAATCGGTTGCTCCTCAGCGAGACCGCGCGCGTGACATCTTCACGCGTTCCCAGGAGGGCCGGAACTACAATAACGGCACGCTGCTCCGACGCGGCTACTATACCCCCTACCGGGAAATTAGGAACTACTATCCTGACTACGTGTACTTCCCGTACTATTATCCGCGGTACGACGCGTCCATAGTCTTTTATTCGCCATACAGCTACTACTATGGCGAGTGCCCGCCGTACATCTATCGGCGGCACACCTACTATTCGCTGCCGGCATCCATATGGATCGACATTCCGATCTACCTCGGAAACGAATATCGCGGCTGGGACGACGGACGTAGAGGCGATGACGACTACTACCTGAGCCGCGCGAGCAGCTATTACGACGCCGAATCGGTGCGCGAGCCGGGCCTCAAGGACGCCATTGACGACATCCGCGATGCGTTCCGTTTCGGCAGCATCGAGCACCTCGTCAACCTTGTCGACCCGCAGGTCAAGCTCTCCGTCTTCCTGAAGGGCAAATACGAGTATTCGCTTCAATCGAACGACTATCTCGACATGACTCGCGATGCCATGCGGAACATGGACACTGTCCAGTTCGATATAACGCGGATCAAGAAGCGCGCACTCGGGGTCTACGTTGTGAGCGGCAAGCACGCATATCGCAGTAAAGAAGGTCAGAACCGCACCGTCTATGTCAGCTTCGTGCTGGAGAGACTGCGAGATCGCTGGACCATCACACAAATCGGGACCTCTCCCGACAGAATCCAGGAACCGTGAAAGGCACGGGTTAGGGATTAGGGATTAGGGATTAGGAAAGATACGAACACTGCCGTTCCTCATCCCTCATCCCTAATCCCCATCCCTACTCCCTCTCCTATGCCGCGTCCTCTAGTTGTCGGTAATGGCAATCTGCTCGTCACGCTGGACAGCGAGCTTTGTCTCCGAGATTTCTACTGGCCCTACGTGGGTCTTCATAATCATCTCTCCGGCAATCGCGCCCGCCTCGGCCTCTGGGTAGACGGGCGCTTTTCGTGGCTTTCGTCTTCCGACTGGAACCGCCGGCTGCTGTATCTTCCCAACACGCTCGTCACCGAAGCCGCTGCCGAGAACGCGGAGCTTGGCGTTACCGTCACGATTCGGGATTGCGTTCTTCATCGCGAAGACGTGCTGCTCCGCCGCTTCCTGATCCGAAACCACCATAATGTTACGCGCGAGGTCCGGTTTTTCCTCGCGCACGACTTCGTTATTGCCGAATCGGACATTGGCGACACCGCGTTCTACAACCCCTTCCTCGATTCCGTGGTCCACTACAAGCGCGACGTCTATTTCCTCATCGCCGGGCGGAGCGAGGGCAAAGGCATCTATGAATATGCCGTCGGCATCAAGGGGTTCGGCGGCGCGGAGGGCACGTGGCGCGATGCGGAGGACGGCTATCTCTCCATGAACGCGGTGGCGCAGGGGTCGGTGGATTCGACGATCAGCCTGAAGACTGCGCTACCGGCCGGAGGCGAATCTGTTCTGCGGGCGTGGATATGCGCGGCCGGCAGCCTGGACGCGGTATCCGAGCTTCACTATGCCGTGGAGAATGCCGGGATCGATGAGCTGGTCGAAGAGACGGCGCGATACTGGTCCGTCTGGTCGGAACCGGGGCCGGAAGATATTACCGGGCTCGATTCGCTGCCGCAGCCGATTCCGGAGGTCTTTCGCCGCAGCCTTCTCACAATTCGAACGAATATCGATAATCGCGGCGCAATTATCGCGGCCAATGATTCGGATATTATGGAGACGGCCCGCGCTCACTACTCCTACATGTGGCCGCGCGACGGAGCGCTCGTCGCTCACGCCCTCGACAGGCTGGGGCATGAGGACCTGACTCGCCGTTCTTTGAATTCTGCCGCCGAGCGCTGCCCGCGGACCGCGCGGTCCTGCTGCACAAGTACAGCGCGGACGGCTCGTGGGGCTCCACGTGGCACCCATGGATCATAGAGGGCGAGCGCGAGGTCCCATTCCAGCAGGACAGTACGAATCTGGTTCTGTACGCGCTCTGGCGGCACTACCAGCGATACCGCGATCTGGAGTTCATCCAGCCGATGTATGACAACCTCGCCGTGCCCTGCGCGGATTTTCTGGCCGCCTACCGGAACCCCGAGACCGGCCTTCCACTCCCCTCCTACGACCTGTGGGAAGAACGGAGGGGCGTGCACGCTTACACTTGCGGAACTCTCTACGGCGCGCTGGACGCGGCGGCGCAGTTGGCCGGCCTCTTCGGCGATGAGCGAGCGACCAACTACCGCATGGCCGCCGACGAGGTGCGCGAAGGCATGGCGCGCCACCTCTGGAGCGAGGAGCATGGTCGATTCGCCCGCCGGCTGATGCCTATAAGAGACGAGCCGGCGCGCTACCACCAGGATATGGTCATCGACAGCGCGCTCCACGCTCTCTTTGCATTCGGGGCCTTCGCGCCCGACGATCCTAGAATCCAATCCACTATGCGGGCTGTGGTATCACGCCTGTGGGTGCAGACGGAGGTTGGCGGATTTGCGCGGTACGAAGCGGACTACTACTTCCGGCGCAGCGAGGATTTCGGGCCTATTCCCGGCAACCCGTGGTTTATCTGCACGCTCTGGGCGGCTCAGTGGTATATTGCGCAGGCCAAATCCCGCCAGGAGATGATCACCGCGCTCGAGCTGCTGCTCTGGTCGGCTTCCCGCGCCATGCCGAGCGGCATACTCGCCGAACAGCTTCACCCGCACACGGGCGAACCGCTCTCCGTCGCGCCGCTCACCTGGAGCCATGCGGAGTTTATCGCCACGACCCTTGACTACCTGGACAAGCTTCGCTCGTTCTGAGGAGAATCACGTATGACCGTTACCGAGTCCAGCCTGCCTCGATGGGACCTGACGACAATCTTCTCTTCGCTCGATTCTCCGGAGTTCCTGGCCACCTATGAAATGGTAAAGGCAGAGATCGCTTCTCTTGAGATCACATTCGATGCCGATGGCGTCCGGCGCAGGAACGACTCTGCCGTGGATGCCGGCCATGTCATGCTTTTCGAATCGATCACGCACCGCCTCAATCTTCTGTTACAGCACATCCAGACACTCGGCTCCTATATTGACTGCCACGTAACCACCAACGCGCGCGACGACGAGGCCCTCAAATGGCATTCGCTGCTGGGAGTGGAGCGAGCAAAGCTCGACCCGCTCATCACGAGATATGTTGCATGGGTCGGTACCACAGATACCGCCGCACTAACAGCCCTATCGCCCGTCGCGCGGGAGCACGAACACACACTGGTAGAGGCGCGCGCGCTGGCGGAGCGCCAGATGAGCGAAGGAGAGGAGCGGCTTGCCGCGGCCCTTCGTCCATCGGGAATAAACGCCTGGGCGCGCCTCCACGGGAATCTTAGCGCCATGCTGACCGCCGTCGTCCAGCTCCCTTCCGGCCAGCGGGAGCTGCCCATCGCGGAAGTACGCTCCCTGGCGAGCGATCCGAGCCGGGACGTTCGACGCGCGGCGTACGAGGCTGAGCTGAAAGCATGGGAGCGAGTTGAGACGCCCATTGGGGCTGCCCTCAACGGCATCAAAGGCTTTCAGCAGGTGGTGCGCAGTGGAAGGGGTTACGCCGACGATCTGGAGCCAACCTTCCTGATGAACGGGATCGACCGGGAGATACTCTCGACGATGCAGCAGGCGTGCGTCGAATCCTTTCCGGACTTCCGCAGATTCCTCGCCGCCAAAGCGCGGTCGCTGGGGCTGGACCGGCTCGCCTGGTATGACATGAACGCGCCGGTCGGAGCTTCCACGAAACACTGGACGTGGCAGGAGGCGGAGGCGTTTGTAATCGAGAACTTCGGTCGCTACTCCAAGCGGATGGCCTCGTTTGCCGAGCGGTCGCTTCGAGAGAAATGGATCGACGCGGAGCCCCGGCTGGGCAAGGAGGGCGGCGCGTACTGCACGGGCCCTCTACCCGGCACATCCCGCATAATGATGAACTTCGACGGCTCGTTTACGAGCGTCAGCACGCTTGCTCACGAGCTGGGGCACGCGTATCACAACCTCAACCTGGAATCGCGCACTCCCCTCCAGAGCGAAACGCCGATGACGCTTGCCGAGACCGCGTCCATCTTCTGCGAGACGCTCTGCTTCGAGTCGGCGATTCAGCGGGCGGGCCGGGATGAGAAGCTCACCCTGCTGAATACCAGCATCGAGCGCGATCTCCAGGTTGTCGTGGATATCCACTCACGATTTCTGTTCGAATCAAGCGTCTTTAACAAGCGCGCCGCCCGCAGCCTCACCGTATCCGAATTCAAGCACCTCATGATCGAGGCGCAGCGGGAGACCTATGGCCCCGGCCTCGATCCGCTGCACCCGTATATGTGGGCGGTGAAAGGCCACTATTACGGCCCTCTCTTCTACAACTACCCTTACACATTCGGACTCCTCTTCGCCGTCGGCCTCTATGCCCGCTACAAGAAGGACCCCGAATCGTTTCGTTCCCAGTACGACGTTCTTCTTTCCTCGACGGGTCTCGCCGACGCGCGAACGCTCGCGAAGGGCTTTGGAATCGACATAGGCGACATCGGTTTCTGGCGTTCCAGCCTGGATGTAATCCGCGCGCAGATTGCGGAGTTTGTAGAATTGTCGAGCGAATCGAAGCCCGGCGCTTAGAGGCTACCGAGCGTTTGATAGGTTGTGAAAGCAACCCGATCAAAGGAAACAGACAAGAGATAAGAGGGCCGTAGACCGCTCTCACCCACGTCTTCGATACCTGTTTCTACTCGCTCGCGGGCCGCGCACTTGTCATTCGCCGCAAAACTCCCTATAATGAACCATTCGGCAGGCTCGCCAACTGATTGGTAACCGGATACGCTCAAGGCAGATTTAATTCGTAATAGACCGCTACACGTTCATGGCACGGGCTCGGGGGTAAGGGATGCGAAAGACTCGGGAATTCGGTCGACAACCCGCAGGCAGGCGAGCTGCATTAACTGCTGTATTGGTTGCATCGGTCGCTATGGGCGTCACGCTGCTCATCTCAGCGTACGCAACTCCAGGATCGCGGCAGGTCAAGCCTAAAACTGCGCCCTCTGCCCCGTCCGCCAGTGGGCTTGCAGTGCTCGCGGGCGGCGGCGTTATCGACGGCAGCTATGGCTTCCAGACCCTGAGCGTGGTGGCAAAAGGGGCTGAAGGCAGCGAGCTGGACGTCACGAAATCCGCCTCTCTCTCCTCTTCGAATCCGGCCGTGCTCAAGGTCGAAAATGGCATTGCTGTCCCGGTCGGCGACGGACAGGCGGATGTCATTGCCTCCTACGGCGGCCAGACCGGTCGCGCGAAGATTACCGTCAAGAACTCCAGGACCGACGCTGATATCAACTTCCCCACCGATATCACCCCTATCCTCATCAAGAGCGGCTGTAATGGCGCGGCGTGCCACGGCGCTCCGAACGGCCAGGGCGAGTTCAAGCTCTCCTTCTTTGGATACGACGCCGATAAGGATCGCGAGGCGTTCTGGACAGCGAGCAGCGGCCGCCGCGTAAACGCGAAGGACCCCGCAACCAGCATGGCGATTCTGAAGCCGTGCGGTGTGATTCCCCACGCGGGCGGCACGCGATTCGCAAAGAACGGGCCCGAGTTCCGCGTTTTCCAGGCATGGATTCGCGCGGGCGGCCCGCTGTACGGCCGAAAATTAACCACGGGGGACACGGGGACCACGGGAAAAAGCGGCGCTACGCTTGCGTCTTTGTCGACGACACAACGACCTAACGACCCAACGACCCGCATTGCGCCGCCACCGGCCCTCGAAACAATTACGCTCCAGCCGGAAGATCGCACCATCAAAACGCTTGGATCGACCCACCAGATTATCGTCACGGCGCACTATTCGGACGGGAGCGCGAAGGACGTGACGCCCTTCGCGCGCTACTTCTCCGACGATGAGGGCATTGCGGGCGCCAAATCGAACGGCCTGATGACCTCTACGCGCGACGGCGAAGCCAATGTCATGGTGCGCTACAACGGGAAGGCCGCCGTCTCCCGGTTCTACGTCCTTTCCCGCCCCCGGCCGGCCAACTACCCGAAGACGCCGGTAAATAACTTTGTCGATACGCATGTCTTCGCCAAGCTGAAGAAGATGGCGATCGAACCTGCCCCGCTCTGTGATGACGCGGCGTTCCTGCGGCGCGTTTCGCTGGATATCGCGGGCGTGCTGCCGAGCGCGAAGGCCGTTCGCGATTTCGTGGCCGACACCAGCCCGGACAAGCGCATCAAGAAGGTCGACGAGCTGCTGGAGCGGCCTGAGTATCAGGATGTAATGACCATCGAGTGGAGCGAACTGCTTCGAATCAACAAAACGTTTCTGCAGGATGCGGGAGTCCGCGCCTACACCGCCTTCGTTCGCGACAGCATCGCCGAGAACAAGCCGTTCGACCAGTTCGTGCGCGAAATCGTCGGGAGCGCCGCCTACTCTCGCGAAACCGTCGAGAAGAGCCGCGATTCGGAGGCAAAGACACAGCAGGCGGTCTATCGCGAATCGAGCGGCTACCACACCGGCCCCGTGAACTACTACCGGGTAACGGCCGATCCTTCGGAACTTACGACCTCCACCAGCCAGATATTCCTGGGTGTCCGCCTGGACTGCTGCCGCTGCCACAACCATCCGTTCGACCGCTGGTCCATGAAGGACTTCTATGGATTTGCGGCCTACTTTGCGGGCACGGGCTACTCCTACGGCAAGGCGCGCGAAGAGGTAGTTATCTTTACCGACAAGAACGGCGAGATTCGCAACCCGCGCACCAATGAGCTGGCGCTGCCGAAGCCGCTTACGGCCCCGGTCGGCGAAAAGGACACCCTCGGAGATCGCCACAAGAAGCTGGCCGCCTGGATCACGGCGGCGGACAATCCGTTCTTTGCGAAGGCGACCGTGAACCGGTTCTGGAAACATTTCTTCGGGCGCGGAATCGTGCATCCGGTCGATGATTTCCGGGCAACCAATCCTCCCGTCAACGAGCCCCTGCTGGACGCGCTCTCGAAAGATTTCGTGGCAAAGGGCTACGACGTAAAGCAGTTGATTCGCACGATATGCAACTCTCGCACGTATCAGTTGAGCGACACGACCAATTCGACGAACGAGAGCGATGCCAAGAACTTCTCCCACTATTACGCCAAGCGGCTCGGCCCGGAAGTCCTGCTCGATGCTATTGTAACCGCGACGGGCGTCCCGGAGACCTTCGGCATGGGAGTTCAGGCACGGCGTGCCACCAACCTGCCGGACAATAGTGTGGGGTCCTACTTCCTGGACGTGTTCGGCCGCTCGCGTCGCCTACAGGTTCAGGAGCGCAGCGATCTCACGTCCATGTCGCAGGCGCTGCACCTTATGAACGGCGGCACGATCAGCGACCGGATTACCAATCCCAACGGGACGGTCGCCCGGATTCTGAAGTCGTCCCTGAAAGCTGACGAAGCGCTGGAGGAGCTGTACCTCTCCACTCTCAGCCGGAAACCTTCCGATAAGGAGAAGCACGTCGCGATAAAATATATCGAGGGATGTGCGACTCAAAAGGAGGGCTTCGAGGACATGATGTGGGCGATAGTCAATTCACGGGAGTTCATATTTAATCATTAAGGCGTTTCATGGCAGAGCGTTTTGTTGGGCAAGGTTTACGAATGTGGCGGCAGTGAAGGCATACGAAGAGATGGTGGACTTTATTGCGGCAGGAAGCAGGCCCCAAGACGTACGGTTGTTCCAGCCATCCAGTGAAGCCAGGATACTCGTCTCCGATCTAGTCGCCCGAGAAAAGCGCGGCGGCTTGACTCAGGAAGAGAAGTCCGAATTGGACCACTACATCCAACTCGAACATATCCTTCGGCTTGCAAAAGTCCGCGCCCGTCGCTACGAGGGTCAGGAAGGTTGGCCACAGGCCCTCCAGCCGCGAAAATATAGTCAATTCATTGCCTCGCACGGGTGAACCCTTCGCGCTGATTCTCTACCCAAAGAGACATCCAATACATTAAGGAGGTCTCTGATGGATCGATTTCGACGAATAGCGCGTTCCCGTAAAAATCTGGACAGTATTCAGATCGCAAAGCCCTGTTCCGCGCGATGGGAAGAGATGGAGGGCGACGAAAAGGTCCGTTTCTGCGCGCATTGCAAACTGAACGTGTTTAACCTTTCCGCCATGGAGCTTGACGAGGCCGCGAATCTGATTGCGGAGAAAGACGGACGCCTCTGCGTAAGATTCTATCGCCGCCGCGACGGAACAATACTGACACAGGACTGCCCAAAGGGACTCGCGGCGGCAAGGAAGCGAATAGTCGTGGCCTGTTCCGCCGCTGCAAGCATGGCGATGTCGTTCTTTACTGGCATGTTCGGATTGAATCGGGCCTTTTTTCATCCGGCAATAGAGGCTCCGAAAGAGGCGCATGTTTCGCCAGGAAGGATGGCCGGCCAGTTCATGGGTGGAATGGGGATGGGCGGCGCTCCTCTCATGGGGAGGCCCGCATCACCGATTCGGCCGATCATGGGCGCACCGATTCAGGGTTATGTTGGACCGGCCGATCGTCCTGCATCCCTGCCGCGCATGCATGATCTTGGTGATGCCGCGCCCTGGAAGCCGGAAGGTGCAAAGCGAGCGAAGTGAAGCCTTGACTAAGTGCCCAATGGGTGAAGTATCGTAATTTCTGAATGAGTCGCGCACGGAATGGAATTCCTGCGCTTGGTGGCCTTCGGCCGAGTTTCCACCTTCGTGGAAACGGGACGTGGCGCCAAAAGTACGAACGATCAGCAATTGACCACTTAGAATCTATCTCAAATCGCCAGTTCATGTTCTATGCGTGTCCGCGAAGGCGGACACTCGGCGGCGATGCCGCCACCCAGCGCAGGGATTCATCCCGTGCGCACCAGTTATGAGATAGATTCTTAGGTGTTGATCCATAATTCATAGAGGCATCCGAAATGACCGGCATCGAATGGCAAATCCATCGTCAAGGGCGCGCATGGCGTCCGGGAGCCGAGATTAGCGAGCGGGTATCGGATTGCCCGGCCAAAATCGACAATGTGGATGGAATGCTCTTTTGGGATGAAGCCGACAGACTGATGCTGCTCGGAATGCTGCTGGAGAACGTAGGTGCGGACAGAGCGATACGAATGGGAGACCCGGCGATCTGGAGTGCAGCGATTAATGAGCTGTAGAATTAATTGTCACTACGATTGCGGACGGTAGCGCTTACTATCGAGATTCTAGACAGACGAAAAGAAGGCCCGCGAGGCTTGGAGCCGGGCCGCAAGTCTTGACGGAACGGGAATAATCAAAAAAGAACTGCGTAAAAAGCGACAGGCGGCGGTTTGACAGGGCGGCAGCGTGTTATTGACGCACCCATCCGCGAAAGGACAGATCAACATGGACAAGCGAGAGATGGAAGCGTTTGGAAGTTACGTGGATCAGACGTGCGACGGACTCACCCGGCGCGACCTCCTGAAGGTCGGGACCTGCTCATTTCTCGGTCTGGGGCTAACGGAGTTTCTGGCGCTGAAGGCCGGAGCCGACGTTCCCACCAAACCCAAGAGCAAGGGCGCGGAGCGCGACGTCTCCGTGATTCTTCTCTGGATGGCAGGCGGGCCGAGCCACATCGACACCTTCGACCCCAAGCCCGACGCTCCCATGACGATAAAGGGCCCGTTCGAAGCGATTCCGACGAAAGTAGACGGCATCCGCCTCTCCGAGCATCTTCCGCGACTCGCCAAGGTCCAGGACAAGTTCAGCATTATCCGTTCGCTCACGCATGGCGACGGCGCGCACGAGCGGGCGCAGCACTACATGCAGACCGGCTACCTGCCGATACCGACCATGGAGTTTCCCTCCTACGGCGCGGTGCTCGCCAAGGAGCGCGGCATGATGAACAACCTGCCCCCATATGTGACACTTCTTGGCGGCAGTGACGGGCAGGGACCGGGCTATCTGGGCGGCTCCTTCAATCCGTTCTTCGCGGGCAACCCGAACGACGGCAACTACAAGGTGCCTGACCTGCCGCTTCCTAACGGCGTGACCCGCAACCGCCTGGATCGCCGACGCGCTCTGCTCTCCACGCTCGACACGCTGGCCCGCAGCAACGACGCAGTGAAGAGCATGGACACCTTCTTCAATAACGCCTACAAGCTGGTCACCTCCACAGAATCGCAGAAGGCCTTCGACATTGGGCAGGAGGACAACAAGCTGCGGGACACGTATGGCCGCACGCCCTTCGGGCAGGCATGTCTGCTGAGCCGGCGGCTGGTGCAGAGCGGCGTCCGGTTCGTCACGGTAACGCAGGGCGGCTGGGACACGCATGAAAACAACTTCCCCAGCCTTAAGAACGGCCTGCTGCCGTCTGTCGATCAGGGTATGTCGGCGCTGCTGACGGACCTCTATGAGCAAGGGATGCTCGATACCACGCTCGTCGTTTGGATGGGCGAATTCGGGCGCACGCCGGAGATCAACAAGAACGCCAATCCGGGCCGCGACCACTGGCCGAACGCCATGAGCGTCGCGGTCGCGGGCGGCGGCGTGAAGGGCGGCATGGTGGTTGGCGAGACCGACGAGCGCGGCATGGGCCCGAAGGAGCGCGCGATTCACGTCGAGGATCTCGCAGCGTCCATCTACCACGCGCTCGGCATCGACCCGGAGAAAGAGTACGTTACTCCCTCGGGCCGCCCGGTGCGCCTCGCCAACGACGGCAAGGTGATTCGCGAGCTGTTCTAGAGCGCCTTGGAAAATTGAAACCGACCGGCCCCTCGCCTTTCATAAGGCGAGGGGCCGGATTCATTAGTCATCTTGCATAAGTGAAATTTCTTCCGGCAGGACGGTTGGGTGCAGGCCCTCCTGCCACGATGCAATCGTCACTTCAGCACCTCACTCGCCGACGGATTGAGACCTATGCAGGAGGTCTTTTTATAGAGGCTGGTGCACCTCATCGTTTGCGTGTTTCAACGTTCCAACGGTCCAATTGCCTGCTCCGCGGCTGTTCAATAGGGCTATAATTGCTATCAGTATCCAATAATATTACTTGCATTTCATTGCAATCGGTCCTATACTAGTGCGACGGCAGGTTCAAGTAACTAACCAGCAACCGGCCTGCGATGGTCCCTGGGAGCCGGCTGGATGAGAGTGACGTGGAATGGCGCCGGCTCGGCCTGGTCGAGGCGTTTCGGGAATTCATCCGCTGTCGTGGCAGAGGAGGGCCATCGCCTCCTCGTAGATTGCGGACACACCGTACCCTCGCGGCTGGGCGAATTAGGCATCGACCTTCGGGACATCGGCGCGGTCTTCATCAGCCATCTTCACGGCGACCACGTTTACGGCCTTGAGGAGTGGGGTTTCAAAAACCTGCTGATCTGGAACATACGCCCAGTACTATTTGTGTCGGATACAATTGCGGATGCGCTCTGGACGAACGTTCTGGCCGGCACCATGGCCCAGGTTTGCAATCGGTCCTGCGAACTTGATGACTACTTCGACGTAGTTCGATTAAGAGCCGGAATTCCGCGCAGCTTTGGCCCGATGACGCTGGAAATACATCCTGTGGATCACGTGCCTCATGCGCCCGCGTACGGCCTCAAGGTTACAACCGGCAAGTCGTCGGTCGGATTTACATGTGATTCACTTGCCGGAGTTAGCCCCTGGTTCTATGCGGACACTTCCATAGTCTTTCATGACTGCGCATTTTATCCGCCGTTTCCCGAAACGGTGCACGCACACTTCTCGCAGCTGCTGGACTATCCGGAGGATTTTCGCCGAAAGACTTTTCTGGTACACTATGGCGACGAGTTGGCCGATCTGGAAATCGACACACAATTTCAATCTCGGCTGGCCGCCAGCCGGATGCGCATAACGCGTTCCTACGAACCGATCGAGGTGCCGTGAATGCATGAGCGAGCAACATCACGCTCACAGATCATGATTGAGACTTCCCCTGCGGCCATGAGGCCGGCAAGCGCATTAAACAGAACTTCCTGCTGATTACCCCCTGTCACGTAGTATTGTCCGCGCCGACAATTCCCATTTCGCAGCCTTTCAAATTTATGTGGGCGAGTGATGGCGATTCTCTCACGAGATCGCCCGAAGCGCCCGACCGGTCTCGCGCGGGACCTCCGCCTCAAATTGTCCGCGGCATGATCCGCGACTCCATCCGGCACTGAGCCTCGAAGCCGTCGGGCGCTGAGCCTCGAAGCCGATTCTACTATTCCGACCAACAGATTCATGCAGTCCGCAAGGCGGCTGCAAACATTCCTCGCACGTTCGTCTTGCCGACGACCGTGAGCGAAGCCGATTTCTGCGTTTGCTCCTCGCCCGCACATTGGCAGGCTTCGTAAAGACTCGGCAGGCGTTGGCACGCTTCGGCACGCATACGTCCAGAGTGGGAATGAAGTTGAAAGGTAATTTTCGGTATGCGAAGCCTACCTCGCGCCGCTCAGTTTTACGCATCTTCCATCTATCTAACGGGCATCGTTTGCGCGTTCGCAGCGTTCATCTATAATGGTCCGCGCGGTGAAGCCCGTCCGGTCGAGATTGCGCTGTTTCTTGTTTTGGCCATTCTCGCGGGCAGCCGCAAGGTGCAGCTCATTCGCGGCCAGAAGTACGATCAGGTCGGTTCGATGTCTCTCGGATTTGCCATCACCTTTGCGGCGATGCTTCGTTCCGGACCGGTACTAGCAATGGTGATCGGAGCGCTCAGCTGTCTCTCCGGATGTTTGTATCCTCGCAGACAGCCGGCCTACCAACTCCTCTTCAATGTCGCTCTCATGTCGTCCACCGCGTTCCTCAGCGGGCTGCTCTTTGTCATGATCAACAAGGCGGCAGCCGGCGCGGCAAACCAGGGACCGCTCTATTTGAGCGTACAAACCGCGCTGCCCGGAGTCGCCGCCGCATGCCTCGCCTACTTTGCGCTCAACACCGGAGGCGTTACCGGAATTATTACCCTCTGCTCCGGCGAGAACGCGCTCCAACTCTGGCGCGCAACGTTCCTCTGGACAGCCCCCAGCTATTTTGCCGGCGCGTCAATCAGCGCGCTTGCCCTCATTCTATTCGGCCGGAACATCGAGAACGTGCTTCTTTTTGGCGCCCCCATCGCCTATCTCACCTACCAATCCTACGCGGTATACGTGGACCGCGAGGAGAAGAAGCAGAAACATATAGAGGAAATCCAGTTAAGCAAATCGCAGCTAGCCGACCTCTATCTCGCAACCATCAAGAGCCTTGCGCTTGCGATTGACGCCAAAGATCAATACACGCACCAGCACATTCTGAGAGTGCAGCGTTATGCGCTTGCAACCGCGGAGGAGATAGGCCTGGCGGGTCCCGACCTGGAAGGACTTCGGACCGGGGCGCTGCTCCACGACATTGGCAAACTGGGCGTGCCGGAATACGTCTTGCTCAAACCGGGCCGCCTGACGGAAGAGGAGTTCGCAAAGATAAAGAAGCATCCGGAAATCGGCGCAGCAATTCTGGACCCCGTGGAGTTTCCCTGGCCCGTGCTTCCAGTAGTGAAATATCATCACGAAAAGTGGGACGGCTCCGGCTATCCCGAGGGTCTTGTGGGAGAGAATATTCCCCTGACGGCACGCGTGCTTGCCGTCGCCGATGTCTACGATGCGCTCACCTCCACCAGATCGTATCGAAACGCGATGTCGCACGAGACCGCCATCGAAACCATCAAAGAGGGTTCGGGCGCGCACTTCGATCCGAATGTAGTGAAGGCGTTCCTCGTAATCGTGGAGCGCGTGGTCGGAGAGATGGCGAGCGAGGGTTATGGACCAAAGGCCGTGGACCCGCATGCGGCCAACCCGGTGACGAGCAAGGCGGCTCAGGCAGCTCTGGACATACAGCGCGCATCCTGTGAGCTGAGCGCGTTGTACGAGGTCGCGCAGACCATCTCTTGCAGCCTGGGACTTGAGGAGACTCTGGACATACTTGCGCGCAAACTGCAAGCAATTCTGCCCGGAACGGCCTGCCTCTTCCTGCTGCAGGACAAGGATAAGGATTCGCTGCAAGTTCGCGCCGCGGTCGGCGTGAACCGAGAGTTCTTCATGCAGAGCCATTCCCTGAATTCCGCTTCCAAATCAGTGAACGCCGTACGGCAGAAAACGTCTTATATGGGCGCTTACGATTCGGACGACCTCATCCTTACCGCCAACCCGGTTTCGCTGTGGACCCCGCTGCAATCCGCGCTTATCGTTCCGATACTTCACGAGGGACAGGTTCTGGGCACCATCAATCTTTACCACCCGCAGATGGACGCGTTCGGTGCGTATGACCGCCAGCTAATGGAGACCATCGCGGAGCGAGTTGCAATCGCGCTATTCAACGGGCTGCTCTTCGACCGCAGCCGCAGCCAAGCATTCACGGACCCACTGACAGGCTTATACAATCTGCGATATCTGACACAGTTCGTCGAGGAGAGGTGCCGGCTCGTGTCGCGGAGTTCGGAGCAGCGCGGCTCCAGCGCCGGCGCCAGTATTGGCGTCGAGGAAACCTATACAATCGTATCGGGCCGGTTCGACGGCTCGGAGGCCCGGGGCCGGACAATAGCAAAGCCCGCGCCATTCGCGCTCCTCTGCCTCGATCTCGATAGTTTCAAGCCGATCAATGACAATTTCGGGCATCAGAAGGGCGACGAGGTGCTGCGCGACTTAAGCCGCATCTTCCGCTCGATGGTCCGGGAAGAGGACATCGTTGCCAGATATGGCGGCGATGAGTTCCTGATATCCCTTCAGGGAATGGGCGTGGAGGACGCCCAGGGGATGGCCGCCCGGCTTCAGGCCGAGGTGGAAGAGTTTGATCCGAGCCTGGAACATCCCCGGCTCGGCTCGCTGCACCTGGGTGTCAGCATCGGCTTAGCCTGCTGTCCGGAAGACGGGCAGGATTGGGCGACGCTGCTGTCTACCGCCAATTCCCGGATGCACGCCAACAAAACCGAGCGTAAGCTCGGCCAGCTTGCCGGACGCGGCGCGAACCGCGACTGCGTTTCCGGCATGGAAGGTTCTGAGGCAGGCGCCGCACCTCGCCTATACATCAAGGAGGTATCCGCCTGACCTGATCCAAGACGATCCTACAGACTCTCCCTTTGCAGACTGGTAAAACCATCACTGGCCATCAAGGCCGGGATGGAAGGTGACGACCTGGCGCCGCGAAAACGAGTGCCGGGCGTACAAAACTCGAATCAGAAAGCAGTTAGTGAAGTAAAGGAGAAGAGTAATGTTTGGTACCACAGAGAGCCGTTACAAACGGCTCCGCTCCGCCGATTCTTGCGCACACCCTCGGTCCGGCGTTGCTGGCGGGGTTATAGGCGGCGTTCTTGGCCGCATTCCTGACCGCATGACTAGCCGCGTTCCTGGCCGCATGATTGGCCAGGCTGTGGTTGTCACCATGCTGTCCCTCACAGCGCTTACACTGTTCCACGCTTCCGGGCGGGCAGATGCGGCTCTAGATAAATGCGACAGCTTCCTGCTTCGCGCTGTCCGCGGCGCGGGAACTACTAGTCCTGCAAACTTCGCAGTCATCATTCGTCTCACGGGCGGCCTCGACTCGCCGCGCCTGAATCAACTTCATGCCGTGGGCGTCGACGTTCGCCGCAACCTCTCTATTATCAACTCCATAGCAGCGCGGATTCCTCTCCGCAGCCTCGCTCGCGTAGCGGCGCTGCCCTTCGTTTCGCGCATCTCGTCGGACGCGACCGTAAAGAAGAACGATGAGTTTACCGTCGATTCCAGCGGCGCGTCCACTGTATTCCAACAGTTCAAGCTGACGGGACGCGGTGTCGGCGTCGCAATCGTGGACAGCGGTATCGACGCGAATCACGACGACCTCGCGAACGCCCGAGCGGATGATTCGCGCGTTGTCGCAAGCGTGAATTTCGTGCCCGAAGCCAGTAGCGCGCGAGATCGATGCGGCCACGGCACGCACGTCGCGGGCATTGTCGGAGGGAACGGGGCGCGCTCGACCGGCCCTCGCTTCTTCCGCACTTTCTACGGTATCGCGCGCGGCGTAAACCTCGTCAATATCCGCGCGCTAGGCGACCAGGGACAGGGCGACGTCAGCAACGTCATCGCCGGAATCCAATGGGCAATCACAAACCGGCGAAAGTACAACATCCGCGTGTTGAATCTCAGCGTCGGGCACGACGTGGGTGAATCGTACACTACCGACCCCCTCTGCCGGGCGGCGGAAGCCGCATGGAGGTCCGGCATCGTCGTGGTATGCGCTGCCGGCAACAATGGTCGCAAGCTGAATTCCCCCATCCCTTCGGTCGATAACGAGGGCTACGGGGCGAACTACGGGTCCATACAATCACCGGGAAACGATCCCTGCGTGATTACCGTCGGCGCGACAAAGAGCATCGATGGGAACCGCGCGCACGATCGCATCGCAACTTACTCTGGCCGGGGACCCAGCCGCATCGACGCGGTACTGAAGCCGGACATCGTCGCTCCCGGCAACCAGGTCGTATCGCTGGAAACGCGCAACGGCTACCTGGAGAACGTCTACTCCTCGACCAACTCCATCCCAGTTTCCACCTACGCTCGAACGGCGTCGGATCGGGATTCGAAGCAATACTTCCGGTTGTCCGGAACGTCCATGGCGGCACCCGTCGTCTCCGGCGCGGCGGCTTTGCTTCTGGAGGCGGAACCTGGCCTCACTCCCGATACCATCAAAGCGCGCCTCATGTTCTCCGCCGATAAGCTGGCCCGTCCGGACGGCGCATACGACGCGCTTACGTATGGCGCGGGTTATCTCAACATCCCCGCTGCGCTCGCCTGCCGAGCGATTGCCTCGCGCCCGGCCCTTTCGCCCAACTATACAAAGAACGCGGCGGGCGACTACTGCCTGAGCGTGGACGGCATAGCCTATGATTTCAATGCAATCTGGGGCGTGAACGCGATATGGGGTGTCTCCATTACGGAGAGCGCCGCCGTCATCAGCCCGAATATGAATGCTATCTGGGGTGTCAACGCGATATGGGGTGTCTCCATAACGGAGAGCACGTCTGCCATCAATCCAAGTATGAACGCCATATGGGGCGTAAACGCAATCAGCGGTGTTAACGCCATTTGGGGGGTTAACGCAATCTGGGGCGTCAACACAAGCACTGCCGATCTGTCATCTACTGCGGTTAGCGGAGAATAAGGGAGATTATCACAATGGCAATTAACCATCGATCGAATGGCGCTGTTCGTCCAACTTGTCCCGACCACGTCCTGTGGGGCAATCGCAAAGGCCGTAACCATGTAATCTGGGGCGGTCGCGCCACGGGCCAGTTCCTGCTTGTTCGATAATGCGCTCGCTCATCTCAATTGCATAGAGTCATTCAAATCAAGCGCCCCACGTCACGAATCATCGTGACGAGGGGCGCTTGATAGGGATTCATCCCATGCGTACCTCAATGTTCAGAAACTACAAGCTTTCACCGTAAACCGCTACTCATTTGAGTATGCCGCTAATTAAGTGCACGGCTGAGAAATACCCAGTTTCGCCAGAATCATGGACTTGAGTCCGTCCGGCGTTGTTATGTCGCGGCAAGGCTCGCCGGTTCCTCCATTGACTCCTCCGATCACCTGTCCGCCAACCGTTCCGGCTCCCGCCAACAGCGCAAAGCCTCCCGTCGGGTCGTGGTCGCGACCGCCGAGTGCGTTTAGCCGCGCCGTCCTGCCGAATTCGCCCATAACGACCACCAGGGTCTCCCCAAGCCTTCCGCACCGCGACAGGTCCTCCAGAAGGGCGGACAATCCCTGGTCCAATGCCGGGACCAGCCGCTCCCGCGCCGCCTCGACCGCGTCGGAATGCGTATCCCACCCACCGTAGGAGACGGTCACGAATCTGGCTCCGTCTTCGATTAGATGGTTGGCGGCGAGACAGGATTCTCCGAACGCGTGACGGCCATATCGTTCGCGAATTGCGGCACGATCGCGGCGTTTGGAGCGATTTCTCGAAACAGCCTCGGCCCCGATGACACGCGGCTCGAATTGCGCACCCAGTGTTCCGGTGCGCCCATAACCGCGCGCGAAACCCCGGTCGCCAATTACGACGTATGGATGCGCGCCGTCGGATCGGGGGCCGAGCCGCATGGCGGCATAGGAACCGAGCGAAGGCGGTATGGTTCCGGCGAGTGCTGTTCCCTCCGTTGAAACCGTCAGGAGAGCGCGGCAGGCGCGGTCGTGGGAAGGCTCCGAGTGAGAGAGCGCTCGAATCAGCGTAACGCGATCCATCAAGCGCGCCATGCGGGGCATGAGCGAACTCACGGCGGTGCCGGGCACGCTGGTCTTAATCGCGCCGAGCGGACCGCAAAGGCCGGACGCCGCGTCCGGCCGCGGATCGAAGGTCTCCAGTTGGGACGGGCCGCCGTCAAGCCATATGAGGATCACCGCCTGGGCCTGGCCCGGTTTCGGTGCGCCGGATATGGCGGCAATGCCGGGCCGCGCGGCGAGAAGCGGGGCAAGACTTAACGCGCCGGCGGCTCCATGGCGAAACAGTTCGCGACGAGTAATACCGGAAATGGGAGACGTATCAACCATGATTCTCGGGCAGGTCCCCTCCAAATAATAGCGTGGCTGCGCGGTCCGTTACGAATTCGGCGCAGGGGAGCCGGTAGACGCAATCAGAGGCGCAAGCCGGTAATAAGCCATCCATGCCTGCTCGAATGCCGGGTCGCGGAGCAGGGCTTGCCGGTAGCCCTCCAATGCCCATTCAGCCCGTCCCACCCTCTCATACGCGACACCCAGGTTGTAATGATTCGGAGCGCGCGCCGGATCCAGCCGCACGGCCTGCTCGAAATGGCTCACGGCCGCCGCCTCGTGTCCGCTGCGGGCGAGCGCAGCGCCCATCAGACCATGCGCTTCCGCGTCCGCGCCGAACTGCGACATTCCGTCCTGGAGCGCGGCGACGGCTTGTCCGGCCTGATCTAGATGAATGAGCCGCCGCGCTTCCGTTTTGATTTGGGCGAGGTCCACGGGCGTCGTCCTCTGTTCTCAACCCTATTGTTGCTGCTGTTGCTGTTGCTGGAGTTGCTGCGAATCGGCTTTTTCGTGGTCCATGAAAGCTTTTGCCGCCGGACCGAGGCGCATGGCGAGCACCTCCGCTTCGCGCGCCGCGCCGGTCCCGGCGTTCACCTCCCCGGCCTGCGGTTCGCCGCCCGCGCCGGGCCATATCAGCACTACGCGGCTCGACTTGCTGTGCGCGAGGAACGCCACGATCAAGTGACAAAGCTCCTTCGCGGCGGTCTGCGACGTAACCGCAACGGCGGTCTTGTGAAGGGCGTCGCCCTCTTCTCCGGGAGCGGGGTCCGCCGCGTGTCCGCGAACCTTTGGCACAACCTTCTCGATAAAAGCGTCTCTATCGTGTTCTGCGGCAAAGCCCAGTGTAATCGTAAAAGGCATCGGAATCTCCTCCGCGTTGTCTGCACCCTCTAGGGTCCGGGTTCATTGTACCTCTATTCGTTTCCCGCCCCAAAGCCGGCCTAATCCCTCATCCCACATCCCTCGCCTACCCCCACAACCGTTTCCCCGCCTCGCCGCCAAGCAGGTCGTGCGTCTCTCGCAAAAGCGCCGGAATCGGGAGGTTAAGCGGGCAGCGGGGCAGGCAGTCGCCGCAGTCCGTGCAGAAGTCGCCCTGCGTTCCGGGGAACCAGTGCCCCGCGCCGCCGATACGTTCGCCCGTCTCCGCGTCGTGCCGCTCGAACATTTTATAGCGGTACTTGCCGAACTCCACCATGTCATAGCTAACTGTCAGGTTTCGGAGACGAAGTATCTCCGGGATATGAACGTCCTCCGGGCAGGGCAGGCAGGCGTGGCAGAAGTTGCAGTAGGTATGACCCAGGTTCGCGAGAGCCTTCTCAACGCGTGAAAGCAGTGCCTCTTCATCCGGCGTGAGGGGGTCGCCGCTCTCGGCCATTTTGCGGTGGGCCGCGAACTCCTCCGGTTTCGCAGCGCCCAGCGAGAGCGTGTGCACTTCAGTCTGCGACAGCAGCCACCGCTGATTCATTTCGATGGGCGTATAGGGAGCGCAGAGGTCCATAAGTCTGGCCGGCGGCTTGAAGAGCTGGCCGCCCTTGTCCGTCGGCGAGATGATAAAAACGCCCATATCCATTTCCGCCGCAAGCTCGACGGCCGGCCTGTTGCGCTGGTTGAAGTAGTAATAGTGCAGATTGACCGATTCGAACTCGCCGGTGCCGATGGTGTCGAGAATCAGCTGTAGCGGCGCGTGCGTGGAGAAGCCCAGATGGCCCACCAGCCCCTCGTCCATCGCCTTTCGTACCGCTTTCATGCATCCGCCGCTGCGAGTCGAGAGTTCCAGAAGCTCCGGCGTGTTGATTCCATGGATGTCGAGGTTGTCCACATAAGCGACGTTCATGCGCGCCATCGAGTCGTCGAGCGCCTTCCTGAACTCGTTCGGGGATTCGTTCGAGGCGATCTTCGTGGTCAGGTAGAACTCCTCGCGGCGTATCACGCCCTCCGTGAGGGCCGCCCCGATAAGAGCCTCGCTCGTTCCATAGCCCCGAGCCGTCTCGATGTGGTTGATGCCTATATCGAGAGCGCGACGAAGGGTGGTCATCGCCCGTTCGCGATTTGCGCCGGGGTCCTCTTCGCTTTCGGCTGGGATGCGCATGGCCCCAAACGTGAGAACGGACAGATTCATGTCGGTTTTGCCGAAGCGGCGTCGTAACAAAACAGGCTCCTTTGAGGTGGGATGGTCGTCGAGAGTCGCCGATAGTTGCCTACCGATGGGGATTTTCTTGCTGCCGGATTGTAGCAGACTTCGCCTGGCGCGTCAACGGCGGATAGGCTTTTCATTACGGAGGTATAATAAGGTTACGATTATCCGGCGTTCGGCTGACCCGTCGTTCTACATGTGACGTTCGGTGATTCAAGCAGCCCCGCCTGCCCCGACAGCCGTGACCTATAGAAAAGAGTCCGCAATGACAGACACCGAACCCCAGAAGTCCTCCAAGTCGACGTGGCGCACCAAGGTCGGCCTCGCCGAGATGCTTAAAGGCGGGGTTATCATGGACGTGGTGAACGCCGAGCAGGCGATCATCGCGGAAGAGGCGGGAGCCACCGCCGTAATGGCGCTGGAGCGAGTCCCGTCCGACATACGCGCCCAGGGCGGCGTGGCGCGCATGTCCGATCCCACGATGATCAAAGACATCATGGCGGCGGTGACAATTCCGGTCATGGCGAAAGTCCGCATTGGCCACTTCGTAGAGGGCCAGATACTCGAGTCGCTCGGCGTCGATTTTATCGATGAGAGCGAGGTCCTGACACCCGCCGACGAGCAGTTCCACATCGACAAGAATGCCTTCAAGGTGCCTTTTGTTTGCGGCTGCCGCGATCTTGGAGAAGCGCTCCGTCGAATCGGGGAGGGCGCAGCCATGATTCGCACGAAGGGCGAGGCAGGCACGGGAAACGTTGTAGAGGCCGTCCGGCATATGCGCGCGGTGATGGGCGGGATACGCCGCCTGCAAGCCCTGGCATTCGAGGAGCTGATGACCGCCGCCAAAGAACTTCAATCGCCCTACGATCTCGTCGTAGAGGTGCACCGTACGGGCCGACTCCCGGTGCCCAACTTCTCGGCGGGCGGCGTGGCTACCCCGGCAGACGCGGCGCTGATGCGCCAGTTGGGAGCCGAAGCCATTTTTGTAGGCAGCGGCATCTTCAAGTCTTCCGACCCGGCTGCCCGCGCGAAGGCGATCGTGACCGCGTGCACCTATTATGACAAGCCGGACATTCTGGCGGAGGTCTCCACGGGCCTCGGCGACCCGATGAGTTCCATCGACATTCGCCAGCTCGACGAGAAGCAGCTCATGGCGACTCGCGGATGGTAGCATGTTTGGTCGATGGGTCGATGGGTCGCAGGGCAATGGCCGGGGTATTTTTCGCCCTCTTCGCGAGATCGGCGGGCGGGTATGCTCCCGGCAGGAAACCGGCGGCGGGCCACAGGTTTCCCGGTCCGGCCGTTACGTTGCGCGCGCAAACGGTCGACGGCGTAGGCGTGCGCGTGATAGACGCGAATCTGGCCGATCCACGCGTCTACGTAACCGTGCAGATGGCAACTGGCTTCCCCGGCGGCGCGGAACCGTTCTCCACGCTCATCAGGAGATCGCAGCCCACGGCGGCAATGAACGGCGCTTATTTCTCTAAGGAAGGGCTCACACCCATTGGCGACATCGTCATTTGCGGCCAGTGCGTGTACCGTGGAGATTTCAAAACGGCTCTTGTAATCACGAAGGACAGGCGCGCCTGCGTACGCAGGCATCTGCTGGGAGAGCGCGTGGAGTGGTCCGACTACGAAACGGTGCTCTGCTGCGGCCCGGCGCTCGTGCTCGATGGAAAGATCGATTGGGAGCCCGACGCTCGCAACCACCAGGACCCGCACGTTACCGGCTCTGTGCCCCGCATGGGCGTCGGAATCACCGCGGATAACCATCTTCTTTTTGTCGCCGCGAGCGGGTCGCTCAGCTTCGCCCGCTGGGCGCACGTCATGAAGGACCTCGGCTGCCGCGACGCGATGAATCTCGACTCCGGGGCTTCGCGGGCGCTCTACTACCGCGGCAGCTATCTCGCTCAGCCGGGAAGAGCGCTTACAAACCTCCTCTTGATCTACGAATCAGGCCAGCCGCCGAACCAGGCAGTTCTCGTCCCGGCCCGGCAGGTTCCGTATGGGCAGCCGCGTCAAGCCCAGTTGTCCCGTCCGCCCGCGCCTCTTCCCACGAACGAAGTGACCGCCAACGATCCTAACGGTGTTATAGTCAGGATATGCGCGGAATCGGGCAAGAGGGCGAGTGCGTGGTGTCCCGCGAGCGTGCCGCGCAGGCTGCGCCGGGCGCACGTGCCGGGACCCTGCCGGCTCCATCGCCCGCCGCCCGGCGAGCGATGATTGCGAGCATGCCATAATACAGACACGGCAAGGGGAGAGGCAAATGCCTCTCCCTTATCGATTCATCTAAATCACTTTACGCAGGCAGACGAGCAGGAAATAGCTTGGTGCATCACAACGTGCGCACGGGATAAATCCCTGCGCCGGGTAGCGCTGCGCGCTGAGGGTCCACCGGCGTGGACACTGAGATTGCGTTACGTTTCTCGTACCTGCGCAGGCAGGTACTCGGCCGAAGGACACCCAGCGCAGGAATTCCATTCCGTGCGCAACAATTCAAGAGTTATGTGCATTTGCCTCTCCCTTCCCCGCTTCAAGTAATTGAAATTGCCCGTTTAAGCCGCGCGCAAACATTCCGATTCCGCGGACGCCTGCCAATCGCGAATTGCCTGCACAAAAACCGGGGCCAGCGATGGATCGAACTGCGTGCCCGCGCCGCTGTCAATCTCCGCGAGGGCGGCCTCCATGCTAAGACCCGCGCGATAGGGGCGGTCCAGGGTCATCGCCGAATATGCGTCCGCAATCGCCATCAAGCGCCCCAGGAGAGGAATGGATTCGCCCGCTGCCCCCTTCGGATAGCCCATGCCGTCCCAGCGCTCGTGGTGATTCGCCACGGCGTCTAGAATGTCCGGCAGCCGGGGAAGACCGTGAATGATGAGGGCCGAAAGTGTGACGTGATTCTTCATCACCTCATACTCTTCGGCGGTCAGCTTTCCCGGTTTTCGCAGAATGCTGTCGGGGACGCCGATCTTGCCGACGTCGTGAAGCAGGCCGGCAAACCTTACCGCGTTCTTCGTGTCGTCCGAAAGGCGGAGGGATTGCGCCAGAAGCAGCGCGTAACGCGTCACGTCTTCCGAGTGGCGCTTGGTATAACGGTCCTTGTGGTCGATTGCGGTCACCAGACCGTCAAGCACGTTGAACGTTGAACGGTACGGCTGCTCGTCGTCATCGTCGTCGGTGAGGTGGAGCGTGACCATATCGCCGCCGCGCTGCTTGCTTTCGTATAGCGCCGAATCCGCCGCCGCCAAAAGCGCGATTGCAGACCGTCCCACCGAATCCGTATCGGCGATGCCGAAGCAGAGCGGCACGGGAAGGGCAGTGCCCTCAGGATTCACGAATGGCCGATCGGATAGGTGTTTGCGGACGCGCTGCGCGACGGCATGCGCGGCATCCGCGTTCGCTCCTATAAGCGTGATAAGAAATTCGTCTCCGCCGCTTCGGCCGGCCTCCGCGCGGACGCCTCCTCCGGATTCGCAGCTAATGCAGGATTCCGTCAGCGCGGTAGCGATGTGACGGAGTACTTGATCGCCAACCACGTGGCCGTAGGTGTCGTTAAACGTTTTGAACCCATCCATGTCGAGGAGGATTACAGACACAGGCTCCGCATTCCCTCCCGTGCATGGTTCCAGAGCCTTCTCCAGATGCGCGTGAAGTGTGCGATGATTCCACAGCCCGGTCAGGCCGTCGCGCGCCGCAAGCTCTGTAAGCTCGCGTTTCGCTGATTCCAATTCATGAATTCGTTGTTCCAGCTCGCGGACCAGGCGTGAATTCTCGGATCGGAGGTGGCGTCGCTCAACCGCGCGCTCAACCACTGCGTCCAATTCGCGGATATCATCGAGCGGCTTCAAGAGATAGTCGAAAACGTTGCCGGTTTTGAACGCCTCGACCGCGTTCTCCATGGAGCCATGACCCGTCAGGATGATGAACTCCGTTTCGGGAGCCAGCCTGCGCGCATGGGCCAGCAGCCCCATGCCGTCGAGACGCGGCATCTTCATATCGGATACAACAACGTCAAATGTAGTCGTCTGCAATATATCTACAGCGGCCAACCCATCCTCGGCAAGAGTCACCTCATGCCCCGCTCGCCGAAGCTGGCGGCCCATCATCAGGCGCAGCGCCTCTTCGTCATCCGCTAACAGTACCCTAGCCATGCCAGCCCCCCGCCTCAGTTCGGAATCATGCTTGATTGACGGAAGCGTGCTTGATTGACGAAAGTCCTTGAGGAGGTTCCCATGACCGGCCTATCGGCAACTCCCCAATCGTCTTGAGCATCACGCTGCTTCCTCAAACTCCCCAGGTTCCGCCATTTTCTCGTCACTGCTCGCCTGAGTCGCATCGCCGGCGGCATGGCCTGCGAGCGTTTCATCTAACGATTCTAGCGATTCCAACGATTCCAGCGCTTTTTCTACGGCACAAGGCAAAATTATGACAAATACCGCGCCGCCGTTGTTCTCTACACCGATTGTTCCATGATGCTTGCGGATTATACTATGGCTGATCGAAAGTCCAAGCCCGGTCCCTTTACCCGGCTCTTTCGTAGTAAAAAACGGATCGAAAATCTGGGGAGCAATCTCTTCCGGCACGCCGGGGCCATTGTCGCTGACGACAATTCGGCACAGTTCCGACTCTTTACGTATTCGAATCGAAATGCGCGGGTCGGCGCGCCCTTCCAACGCATCCTGGGCGTTTGTAACAAGGTTCAGCATTACCTGCTCGAGCTCGTTCGCGTCTCCCAGCACATGCGGGGATGCCTCCGGTATGTCCAGGTTCACCTGTATGCCTCGCGACTTGAGATCGGCCCCGATAAGGATGAAGCAGTCCGCGACCACCTCGCGCATGTCTATTGATTTCTTGTCGTTGCGGCTGGCCCGCGCGAAGGAGCGCAGATGCTGTATGATCTTTATCATCCGCGTCGTCTGGCACTCCAGCAATTCCAGGTCCTCCCCAATATCGCCGGGGTCGGTGAGGGCCGCCCGCATCTGCTGCACCGTTCCCCGAATCACCGCAAGCGGCTGGTTGAGCTCATGCGCAACTCCCGCGGCAAGCGTGCCGAGTGAAGCCAGCTTGGCTGACTGCACCAGCTCGGTCTGTACCGCCTTCAGCTCGGCATTGATTGATTCAAGAGTAACGGCGTGCTCGACGACCCGGTTGTTGCTCTCCGCCAGGGTACCGTAAGCCTCATGGAGTCGACTGTAAAGGTGCGTGTTCTCCAAAAAGGCGACCGATTGCCGCAGCAGGGTAAGCGCAACCAGGATTCCCGCGCCAACGTACACTCCTGCCACCAGACTGCGATCGTGCTCTATGCGGCCAATTACGAGTGCGAACACCCAAACTGCAGGGACGACCGCATAGGGAAGGAGACTCCGAACCGCGCTCGGCGTGGAGCCCGGCGCCCCCGGCAGCTCTTCTGCATTGCCCGGCCCTAATTCAGTGCGATGCGCGACAAACGCAGCCAGGCATACGAGCATCATGCCAAGCGGCCATCCCGCGTCAAGGAGCGAGCCGGTCACGTATTCATTGTGCAGAAGCAGATATCCATAGATGGACTGTGAGAGTAAGAGGATGAACATGCCTGCCGAGAGTATGTTGACGGCAGGCCGCAGGACAGTCTCGCCAAACCGCGCGGAAAGGCGGAGAAGTGCGTATACGAATAGATAAGACTGCATGGGGTAGAGAGAGCCCAGCAGGCGCGCCAAAACAGGAACGCGGGTATCGAGCACAAGGGGTCCGACGAGATAGTACCAGCTAAATGTGATGGCTGTGGTCATGATGACCATGCCGTCGAGCACGATGCGAGTCCGGCTTACTGCCGGCAGAGGCTTCGCTGGGAGCTTGAGAATGCCGATCAGAAAGCTTGGCGTGGCACAGAGATAGAACAGGTCCGAGAGCGAGGGCTGGGGTGACTTGTGAAGCACGCATTCGTAAAAGGTCCAGATGGACTGGCCAATGGCATAACACATGACCCCTATGCCAATCCAAATGATTGGCTTTCGCTGCATAGTTCGCCTGGCGTTCTCGCCATCGGACAACATGGATTCCGGCTTGTTCCAGAGGCCCAGGAAAACCCACGGCGCCGCCAGCAGGGGGCCAAGCGCTTGCGCGATGTTATCGAACGTCTTGATGAAGACGTGGGAGCCAGGCTTTATAATCAGGAAGGCGAAGAGAAGACCGCTATAGAAGGCGATAAATACAGCACGGCGCGCGGCGGCACGGCTTAGCTCAGCGCTCAGGACATGCCTGTGCGCCGGACGTCTCCCGGCCTTGCTCGCTTGCGCAATTGCGCTGCTGTTTACAGACACATGGTTGAATGTGTCCATCGAAACGCCTCCCACGGGGTGAGATGTTCCACGCCGTGACAACAAATTTTCACCCCGCCGTGAATTTACCGGACCGCACAAAGGATTCATGGCCGACGTTGACGAACTCAATCGTTACTGTTGACCATCCAGCCATTGTCGCCGCTCGACGACTGTAAACAGCCTTGCATCTCCATATATCGTCGAGTCAGTCCGCTTTGCCCCGCTGCCGCGGATTTAGCCGCGTTTCACGCGCCACGAACGTGCGCACTCCAGCCTCTTGTAGTGACGCGCTCCCCTTGCGTCCAGGCAAACATTCTTTCCCGCGACGGAACTCCAAGCCACTGAAGACGAAGCATAGCCGGCCGTACTGCCGCGCGTGGCGCTCACTTGGCTGAGAGCGCCCGGTAATGTCGTGGAACTCTCCAATGCAGCGGTGTTGCCGCGGAATTGAGCGTTTTCCACATGCTAGGAAAGGGGCGCACTCTACCCATGTTACAAGATGCTGTTTCGACCGCTGTTTCGACCGCTGTGCCAACGTCCTTCCCGCAGAAGGCTGTTAAACCCAACAACGGCGCCCTCAACAAGAGCGTGGCCCACTTTGCACGGGTTTCCGGCCCGGACCTGCTTGCGCGCACCGAGCCGTATTTCAAGTGGCATGCCGCGAGAACGGAAGCCGATGTCTGCCCCTACTCTCGCGCGCTGGCAGCCGCTCCCGGCGCCTCCACACAAGCGCTGAATGAACAGGGAGATCGCGAGATAGGCATCAACTTCGCTTCACAAGACTATCTGTCGCTCTCTGCTCACCCGGCTATTATCGATGCCGGCATGCGCGCTCTGAGAGACTTCGGTCCCCACAGCGCGGGTTCTCCCATGCTGATGGGCAATACGACCCTCTCCATCGAGTTGGAGGCCGCGCTCGCATCGATGCTGGAGACGGAACACGTCGCATTGTTCCCCTCCGGGTGGGGCGCCGGCTTTGGCGTCATTGCTGCGCTGGTGAGGCCGGACGACCACGTTATCATCGATAGCCTCGCACATGGATGCCTCCAGCAGGGCGCGGACGCCGCAACGAATAACGTCGTGCGACACGAGCATCTGGATCTGGACGCCATCGAATCCCATCTCCGCGCTATACGGGCTCGCGACGCAAGAAACGCGGTCCTGGTTGTGACTGAGGGGCTGTTCTCCATGAATTCAGACGGCCCAGACATACGGCGCTTGCAAAACCTCTGCCGCGACCTCGGCGCGACACTAATGGTAGACGTTGCGCACGACCTGGGGTCGCTTGGCCCCGGCGGCGGCGGGCAGCTTGCAGTTCAAAACATGCTCGGCAAGGTCGACCTTGTCATGGGCGCTTTCTCCAAATCCTTCGCATCCAACGGCGGATTCGTGGCAACGCATTCTCCGGCTGTAAGACAGTACATCAAGGTCTATGGCGGCCCGCATATCTTCTCGAACGCGCTTTCGCCGGTGCAGGCCGCAATCGTGCTGGAGGCGGTGCGTATTGCGCGCTCCGCCGAGGGTGACGCTCTGCGCGCCAGCCTGATGCGGGCAGTCAACAATCTACGCTCCGCATTTCTGATGCACGGCATACGCTGCATGGGAACTCCGTCGGCTATCGTGCCTGTTCCAATCGGTACCGAGAAACTCGCGCGCGTGGCCAGCAAAATTCTGTTCCGGAGGGGAGTCTTTGCCAATCTGGTCGAGTTTCCCGCTGTCGCCGTCGGTTCCGCAAGATACCGGATGCAGGTAATGGCCAACCACACGGATGAACAGATTCGCTTCGCCGCCTGCCAGGTTATAGGGTCCATTCACGAAGCAGAAGAGATATTGGCCGGCTCCGATCCGCTGTACGCCGTCGTTCGGCAAATCCCCCAGGCGGTTCACGGCGGATAGCCAACTCCCAAACCTTGCTCCCCTCGGGCCCGCGGCCGGTTTAACGACCACCACGGGCCTGCCTTCTTCTATGCCGCCAGCGCCTGCTTTTCCCCTGCGCCGTTCGCATCGCTCGACTCGACTGAATTCTCGGAATTGTCGGAAGTCATAGCCGCCACGAGCGCTGCAAGCGTTTCAGTCGCATCCGTATATGCTATCTGGCACGTCCCGGCCGCCGCATGGCCGCCCCCTCCATACTTGCGCATAAGCATCCCGATGTTCGCCGAAGCGCCCGTCTTAATGATCGAGCGGCCGCAGGCGAAGACGCAGTTTTGTCCGCGCAAGCCGTCCACGATCCAGATGGATTGATCCTGATCCGGGAAGAGGGCGTACACGAGGAATCGGTTCCCAGAATAGATTGGGTAGACGCCGCGCAAGTCGGTTACCACGACACGCCCCTCCGCTCGCGTATGCAGGACCAGCATTTCCCGGAATAATCCGTCCTGCTCGAAGTAGCGGTGAACGCGCTCCTGCACGTCCGGCATCGCGAGAATCTGATCGATGGAGAGATGAGTGCATGAATCGATAAGATCGTACATCAGCTGGTAATTGCTGATACGGTAATCCTTGAAACGGCCCAGTCCGGTGCGCGCATCCATTATGAACGAGAGCAGCGGCCAGCCGGAGGGGTAGAGTATCTCCTCGCGCGTAAACTGCGCCGAGTCGGCCTTATCGACTGCCGCCATCAGCTCCTCAATCTTTGGAAACCGCTTAGCGCCCCCGTAGTAGTCGTACAAAACCCGTGCGGCGCTGGGCGCGATGCGGCATTCGCCCTTGAAATCCATCTTTCCAACCACGCGATCAACCTCGGTCGCATGGTGGTCAAACCAAAGCCCGCAGCCGGGAATATAGGGAACGTTCGTCAGAACATCCTCTTCTGTGACTTGGAACAGGCCATCCTGAATATCTTTAGGATGTACAAACTGTATGGAATCGATCTCCATAACCTGCTTCAGCAATACGGCGCAGACCAGACCGTCAAAATCGGATCGCGTAACCAGGCGCATTCACGCACTCCTTCGTAATTAATTCGGAACTCTTAGGATCACGATTCATTTATCGGCATAGCCGGGCCGCAGCCACAGTGATTCTTGGTCCTCAAAATGAAAACGACGTGTATAATCGACTCTGCGACGATTGTAGGTGGAATGACGGTGGAGAGCAGAGCAAAACTATTGGGACACGCAATCCATCCGATGTTGATCGTATTCCCACTGTGCCTGCTGAGTAAGATTGCCGTGTTCGACATCCTCTACCTGGCTCTCTCGCTTGCGGCTCTCGTTGTTGGTTTATTTATCGGGTGGCTGGGGGGCGAACTGGTGGAATGGCTGGGGTTCGGAGTGGATTCGGGCGCTCATCTGGATGCGCCCATCTCCTTTTCGCCGAAGCGGATGGTTGATGATACGGCTGAGACTCGGCAAAATCAGAGAGAGGCCGCTTAAGCGCGCGGAGCAGGGACGATCACCGTCAATTTATTGTAGAGGACTGACATGCGACATGCGATGAAGCGAGAATAATTCATGCTTCAGACTCCGAGTGCCTTTCGCAACCTTTTCCTCATTTCGCGAAGCGACAGCACAGCCTCTTTGGCCCCTTTGACAGTTGCGAAATCTCCGGGATAGCGAAACTCGACGTTGTATGGGTCTAGAATGCGCGCTTTAGGCAGCAGGCTTATCAGATTGGCATAGAACGCGACGCAATCGTTCAAGAGCGCTTCGAGTGAGTGGATTCGTCTCGGCTTAACGCTATGACTCACTAGTACCTCGTTCACGATATAACATAGCAAGATATTTCTCCGCGCTCTGTTGGCAGTGATAACAAACAGCATCAGACAAGGGTATCTTTCGAGGGCGTGACAACGCCACCGCCGTCTTATAGTCTCCCTCCGCCTTGTTTATCCACTCTTCAAGCAGCGTCATGTTCGTACAGCACTCGCCCCTTGCTCAGAATCTCAGCAATGAAGAAGTCGCCCAACTCCAAGCGCCGCTGAATCTCCTCCGTTGTGCGCACCATAATGTCCATCGGGAGGTAAGGCTCTCCCACTATCGACCGGACACGGCGGGAACGCTGTACAGGCCGGTCGTCCGCGTCGGCAGAATCCAATACAACGAGATGGTCTACGTCACTGTCTTGATGCGGCTTGCCGTAGGTATAAGAGCCGAACAGAATCACCTTGCGAGGCTGAAATGCCTCCACGATTCGATTCGAAATTCTTCCCAGCACCTCATCGGTAACTTCGGGACGAAACTGTTCACTGTGCGATGGTTTGAGTGATTGCATAGCCATTACGTTTCGATTTTGCTATCCCGCCGGTATACCCATCGCTTCTAGCCATTGTCGCAATTTACGAATCCGGGCCGCGTCATCGGCTGCCAGCGAAAGTGGACGGCCGCGCGCATCGATGATGATGCCGACCACGCCGCCGGACGCGGTGACAGTTCGAGGTCTGCCCTTACCCTCCCCCACGTCGAAATTCCGCGCCGGCTCAATTCGGACCTCCTCGCGCTTAAGTTCGCCCTCCTCACCGTTCTTGAAGCCGAGCGGAAAAACGCGAATCTGGCCATAGGGAATCGCTTCTGTCGTGCCGCCGATGTTCACCGTGACGCAGTGTTCGCCGTCCTTTGCGATTCCAACCGGCGCGATGCACGTGCCGAGATAGACCAGGCAGTCCTGCTCGAAAACCTGCGTGGCCGCCTCCGGGTGAATCGTCGAGAGGATTCCTAGCTGCGGCATCATAAAAATAGAATCGACGGTCAGCAGCGTCGCGCCCTCCGGCTGGTAGGCGTCCATCATCATGAGCGCAGCCTGCGCCCGGCGCGGCGCATGGGAGAGTACTCCGCCGGACCCGACAATCATGTCCAGCTTCATCATGTTGACCAGCGTCTGGCCGCTGCGTTTATCCTCGAACGCGCCCGTCAATCCACCGCTGGTCTGGATGCCTTCGAGCCCGCGTGCCAGCGATTTATGGTGGTCGAACGCCAGCCGCAATGCCTCTCGCGCCACCGCTTGCTCGATCTGGAGGTCCGCCATCCGCTGCGGAATCGTGGTCGGGCGAATCATCTTGTTGCGAAGCTGGTTGCGAAGCTCTGCGTCGCTTACCTCGAACGGAATCCAACGCTTGATGTTCTTGGCCTTCGCCTCCATCAGCACGTTGCAGATGGAGTAGCTCATGCCCAGATTCGCGCTCACGGTCCGGTTGAAGACGGGTGTGCCGACCTCGTTCTTGAACACGCTGAACACGTCCGTCGTCGCCCCGCCGATGTCCACGCCGAGGACCGTAATGTCCCGCTGCTTCGCGATGGTCTCCATAATCGTGCCCACTGCGTTGGGCGTGGACATGATTCCCGCGCTGGTCCAGCTGGAGAGCTTGCTGTAGCCGGGAGCCTGCTGCATCACGTGCTCCAGGAACAACTCGTGGATTGCTTCGCGCGCGGGCATCAGATTTTCGCGCTCCATGCTTGGCCGCAAATTATCCACTCGAGTGAGCGCGACACGTCCCTCCAGCAGCTCCTTCACAGCAGGCCATGCATCTCTGTTTCCCGCGAAGATGACCGGCAGATTCATTCCGATTCCGAGGCGGGGGTGGGGGTCTGCGGAGACGATCATCTCCGCCATCTCCGCAAGGTGCTTGATGGTGTCGCCCCCATCGGTGCCGCCCGACATCAGGATCATGTCCGGGCGAAGCTGTCGAAGACGCTCGACCTTTTGCCACTCCTTGCGGCCGTCGTCCACCGCGATGGTGTCGATGACAATAGCGCCTGCGGTAAGGGCCGCGCGCTGGGCCGATTCCGCGCTCATCCGCTTGACCATTCCTGCCACCGAAATCTGCAATCCTCCGCCCGCGCTGGAGGTGCTCAGGTATAGATCGACGCCAGTCTTCTCGTCCTTTTGAGGCGTGATCAACCTGCCGTCCGGCCCGATAATGGTCCGCCCGGAAAGCTCCTCGACTTCGCGCACAGCGTTCAGCACGCCGACCGTCACGTCGTCGAACGGCGCTTCGACCGTGGTAGGGGCCTCGCCGCGGATCGTCTGCCGGTAAATGTCGCCCTGCTTTTCGATGAGAATGGCTTTGGTAGTAGTGGAACCGCAGTCAGTCGCGAGGATGGTGCGTACGTTGGAGGCGTCAGGCATAAAAACCTCGGAAGGCGCGTTGTGTAGTCCGCGCCAGGTGTTTCGGTAGTTTAGCACGATTTTGGAAAGGGTGTCAAAAAGCCTATTAACCACGGGGAACACAGCGAACACCGGGATTGACATGAATCGCGATTCATTGCCTTTCTTGGTGCCCTTTCTTTGGGCCCTCGTGTCTTTGTGGTTCAAACCTGCGTTTCGCAACGACCCAACGACCAAACGACCAAACGACCCGGCACGTTCGCGCCGCGAAACACGCACTACCACCCAACCGACACCTTCCGAATCCGCGTACTCGGCGAGTTTCCGCGCTCGGAAGACGAAGCCCTGATTCCGCTCGCATGGATCGAGGCCGCGCAATCCCGCGAGTTGCAGGCCACAGGAGCCAAACACCTTGCGGTAGACGTGGCCCGCTTTGGTAGCGACTGGACTATCATCGGGCTGCGTCAGGGTCCCGTCCTGCTCAAACTCTGGCCCTGCAAAGGACTGGACACAATGCAAGTGGCCGACCGAGTAGAATATCTGGCCTACGCCGAGCACCCCGAATCCATCGCAATAGACGTGGTCGGCCCTGGCGCGGGCGTCGTGGACCGCCTCATCCAAAAGGAGATCGCAGGCATCGAGCCGATCAACTCCTGCCACGCCGCCATCGACCGCGAGCAGTTCGCCAACCGGCGCGCCGAGCTCTACTTCGGACTGCGGGAACGTTTCTTCGAGGGGAACATCACCATTCCCAACGACCCGCTGCTCGTCGAAGAGCTGAGCGCCATTCGCTACATCGTCACTGCGGGTGGCCGCAAGCAGATCGAATCCAAGGAGGAGATAAAACGCCGCCTTGGCCGCTCACCCGACCGCGCCGACATGCTCGCCATGCTGTTCAACAACGCAGGCATTGACGAGGACACCGGCAAACCACCCCGCCCGTCGCGGCCCTCGCCCGCCGAATCGCTCCGCGCCGAAATGCGCGACTGGTAGCACGGTAACAGTCAATTACCAGTTGACGAATTGTAACCTTTAGGTTACAATGCAATCAGAATCCGAGAGAACAGCGAATCCAATCATGAAGGTCATCCCTTACTCCGTCTGGAAGCTGGTCGACGATAGCGGCAGAATACCGGTCGATGAATTTCTACAGAGCGTACGCGACAAGAAGACTCGCGGACGAATCCTCAGCCACATCGACCGAATGGAGTGCGGACTGCTGGGCGACTGGAAGGAAGTCGGCGGCATTTATGAGCTGCGCCTAAGCTTCAGTCCTGGTTACCGAATCTACTACGGTATCCTGGAAACGGTGCATATAGTTCTCGCAGATGGCAGTGATAAGAGCGATCAGTCCGATGCCATCGCGACAGCGAAATCGCTCTACGCCGCCCTACTGAACCACCCCGACCCGATGGCGCTGCTTGTCCCGTGGGGCGACCCGCCACAACCGGAGCAAGACCAAATTGACGAGGAACAAAATGGCAGCAATGGAACTACGCAACTTTAACGAAACGCTCTCCAATGAGCTGCAAGACCCCGAAGTGGCGGCCGCCTATCTGGAGGAGTCGCTGGAGGAGAGCACCAGCGAATTCCTCATTGCGCTCCGTAAGTACGTCCAGGCGCACGGCGGAATGGCCGCCTGCGCGAAGAAGGCGGGCGTGACACGTGAGGCGCTCTACCGAATGCTAAGCGAAACCGGCAACCCGGAGTTCGAATCGCTCCGAGCCATTCTGAAAGCGTGCGGCCTGAAGGTCCATTTCGCCATCGACCGCGACGTAATGTCCGCAGCGTAGATCCTGCGCCAAATCCGCAATTTGCAATCGGGACGCGGAACGGCGAGCAGCTTACATAGTTCAGCCCGATACGGTGGCAGAACTTCACCGATTCCGGGTCCCCGCCATGCTCGCCGCAGATGCCTAGCTTGATGTCCGGGCGCACCGGCTTCGCCTTCTCCACCGCTGTCCGCTTCAACTTGCCTACTCCCAGCCCTCGGACCGGTGGCGGGCCGGGAACTCTGATCCAACGTCTCGATCGGGACAGAAAGAGAATGCGTGTTCAATCGCGGAGGAGTGCTGTAAATCCGGCTTGCTGGAAATGATGGTCGTAGGTGAGAACCTCGCTTATACCCTCCTGATCACAAACGACCATGGATGCACAATCCGTGAAGCTCCAACTCTTGTCCCGTCGCGCCCCGTATCTTGCAAGAGTGTCCGCAAAGAGGCCGTCGGACACGGGGATGGTGTGGTCATTGCCACGTATTGTCCAGCCTTCTACAAGTTCAACGCCCGCATTGCGCAAGTATGACCCGCGACCGGATAGATCGTTAAGCAACTCAACCAGCACAAGATCGGTTGTCAAAATTCGACACCCACGTAACTCACGGTGACTCGCTATGGCGGTTGCATGTAGATCGTCTGTCTTTACCAGTAGAGCAATCCCATAGCCGGTGTCTGCGAAGAGTGTTTTCATTCTTGCTTCACTTGGCCGTAGAGATAATGGTCAAGATTCTTGGAAAGATCGATCGGCACGTCCTTAAGGGCGTCTGCTGGAATCGTTGTGGCAATTCGCTCTGTTAAACGCAGAATGTAATCGGCGTCCTCCTCCTGACCTTCAGAATGTTGAGGCAGAGATTCGCCTATCAAGGCCGCTGCCATCTCTTCTTTGCGCAATCCTCGTTTGGCGGCCTCGACCAGCAGCCTGGCGTCGACATCAGGCTCTAAGTGAATCGTGAGCGGCATAATAGATTCCTCCCTCGTCAGTATAGAACAACACCGTCGCGGCGTCAAATACAGGTAGGGCCGGGAGCGAATCGCCCCCGGCCCGATACTCACGACTCAAGACTCTCGACTCGCCGTTCCTACTTATCCCGTTCTTTCCCGTCACCAATGGCCGCCTGAGCAGCTGCCAATCGCGCAATCGGGACGCGGAACGGAGAGCAGCTTACGTAGTTCAGGCCGATACGGTGGCAGAACTTCACGGATTCCGGGTCGCCACCGTGCTCGCCGCAGATACCCAGCTTGATGTCCGGGCGCACCGGCTTCGCCTTCTCCACCGCCGTGCGCATCAGTTGGCCTACGCCCACCTGGTCCAGCGTCTCAAACGGGTCGGCGGGCAGAATCTTCTT
>JBBROJ010000039.1:0-37795 GCA_038229495.1 Chthonomonadales bacterium | reverse complement strand
TCTACATCAACCCGCCCGTGGCGAACGCCTCCACAACCGAAGCGTTACGTAACGCTTCGGTTTAAGGGAAAGGAGGAACGCGCTACCGGGGTGCGGGAGCGGCGAGCGCCCCGCGACGTTAGACGTGCTGGTTTGCATAACGCAGGCGCAGACCGGTCGGGCGACGGCGCGACGGCGACAGCCGCGCGCTACGACCGGCAAGCCGGAAAATACCTACAACAAACTGTCTCATTTATATTGACAAGTTCCGAAGCGCCACCGTCGAGCCGAGCGAATCGGCCACGTAGTCCCGCTTCACGCCTGCCCGGTCTTCTGAGAGCACTTCCCCGTCAATGACGGTATAGACCACTTTCATCGCCATCTCAGAATTCTCCCAGGTAGTCCGTTCCGTCCCAGATGACCGTCGTAAGCGAGCCGCCCGGCCTGGTGCAGGCATCGGATTCTTGCAGCGCCTTCAGCTTGGAGGCTTTTGCGTAGCGATTACCGAAGATGGAAGCGCCAGGAATGTAGTGCGAGTCCGGAATAACCTCAGCAATTTCTTGCGCCGAATCGCTGGGCCGAACGCCGTTTGTCTGACATGTTGACATCGAGATTCTCGCCTTTTCCCGCCCTGATTTGAATTGGCTCCACCTATAGCGGAGTGTCTCACTCTATATTGACACAGAGGGTTAATGCATTTCTCTTTCTGCGTATCTTGAACGACGAATGTCAGGCCGTTACCATACCAGTGCTCATACAATGTGCCACTCAGGGTCCCTCCAAACTTCCAATGCGCGACACGTCCGGAAACGTTCCTATTGGTAGTTCGTATTCGCTCAACCATCGCCTTTTGGCCGAAAAGCGTGGTCAAGTGATGTTCACAAAATGCGAAGTTGCCCGCCGCCATGGGGGTGTTGTACCGAGGCCTATCGCGAAGGTAGATCAATATTTGCGAAACCCGATCCGAAGCAACAGGCTTTCTATTTTGCGGTCCCTGAAAAAAAACAACTCCTGACATCCTACCGGACACTCGCATTGCATTTCCAATCCCTTGGTCGTCCTCAATCCAGGTTGGCCTGCCGAAGCTGGCTTCTTTTGGGAATGCTCGTTGCACGCGGCCAACGGTGAGTCCTCGGCGTACAACTCGGATAAGTATATTGACATCCGATAGTCGCCGTGTCAGTGAGACCTTGTAAGAGCGTAATCCACCGTGCTCAAGAAGTGTTGCACGGTCCTGCATCTTTAGCGGCCAACTACCTGAAAATGTCAATGCTGACAACAAGCACGTATTGAGAAGGCTTAATGACCAGGTCATGGTTCTCTCACCGTAATCAAAAATACTATTTTGTGAGGAACCACGGAGGAAGGATCTGGATGCCTCCGTAGTTGAGAAATGGAGGATCGGTTACTGACCATCCCAAGTTCTTGAACTGCCGCAATTGTTCCAAAGACAATCCGGTTGGCCATTGATAATGCGGCCTGTCGACAATGCTGGTCCAATTGCCGCCCCATTCCAATCCCACCCCCTTGGCAAGGTGACCTATGGTATCGTACGCAGGCGATTCATATGCAGGTGACCCTTTGATGAACAGTGTTAGATCGAATGCAATCCCAAAATTATGTTTACTTTGGCCTCCGCGCGCCCTGGTCACAATACTTCCATCCTCGGACTGGCCTTGCCTATACAATGCGACCTGCTGTTCATACGTTCGGGTAGCTGAAGTAATACGGAAATCATAGTCTGTACCGAGCTTGACGAGGAGGAGAAACTGCCGAGCCCGTTCTTGCATACGTGGTTCGAGTGTTCCAAACCCAGTCTCCGTACGGGGATCAAATTTTGCGTTAATTAGCGACGGATCCCTCGCTAACGCTAACAGGAAACGCACAATAATACTTATTGATGATTCTTGCGCGTAGCCAGTTGGATCTATCCACATCACCGGACCACTCCCACAATACTGATACCAATTGCCTCCGCTCTGAATCGGGTCCTGCGTCTGCCACCGGGTGAGGTCGGTCCTCAGGTGCCTGGCCCGCACGTAGCTCCGGCCCGCGCTGTCGCGGTAGTAGCCGGCTGTTCCCACGAACTGGAAGGGAGTCGCAGTCGTGCCTGTCCTGGTCTTCACTTCCCCGTAGGGCCAGTAGGTGAAGGTGTCGGTAATCGTCTGCGTGTTGTCCAAGAGAGCCACCGTTGAGCCGAGCGAATCGGCCACGTAGTCGCGCTTCCCGCAGTATATGCATATCATGTCCCAACCGCCTGGCCAGTTGCCCAGTAACTCTTACTGGCTGGCGATTCCCCCACTTAACCACAAACAAATTCGCCTATTTTCAAGAATCTATGTGTAAATCACCCGTACTGAACGGCTTATAAATGAGAGTGATAGATTCTTGGCCCACTTCCCGCTCACCTTCCTAGTCCATAATCCGGCATAGCCGGAACCAAAGGTCGCGCACGGGATGAAATCCCTGCGCTGGGTGTCCTTCGGCCGAGCGCCTGCCTGCGCAGGCGCCCAACGCAGCAAGATTATGCCTGACAAGATGCGATCAGCGGCAATTGGGCGGCAAATTGGATGCCAAGATTCTCACGTCCGTGAGGACGTTCAGCCGCAGGCACCCCAGACACGGGTTTTACAACCGTGTATAACCGGCCATCGGATTCCTGGCCCACTTCCAGCTCATCTTCCTAATCCCTAATCCCTAGTCCCTGTCCTTGTCAACCCGGCCACCGGCCGTTCACATATCTCGTTTCTGTCGCCACACCCGCTGAGGACGTTAAGGACGCACACGACGCACACGACGTAACTTACAGGCAAGACGCCGCTTGAAACAACCGTCTTGCCCAGAGTCCCGGACAGTACGATTCGGGACTGACGTACCTACAGGCCAGGGACCTCGTCCGGCGATATCCAATCATCATGGAATCGGGACGCCTGCGCCACAGACGGATCAAACACACAAATATTCGAATCCACAGGAGCCGTACCTGTCGCGTAGAGGCAGGCTCCGCTCGATTCGGAACCGGCTTTGCCTTCAACAACTGCAAGCCGGACGGACGTTAATGAACATGGTGGTGGTGCTGAGGGATGGCTCGGCGAGCGATGCCGCGTAATCAACGTCCCCAAAGCATCGCCGTGGACACTATTGGCCTTGGGGCGGGCGTGGTGGCTTGTAAGAGACAATGAAGGTATGAGGGACGGCCATGCTTTGCCTCAACAATGCTGTAATTATCAAAATGGGCATTTGAGCCCCATCCGCCTGTAATGGGAAAGATTAGGCATTATGATCAGGTTGAACACAATAAAAACTTTTCATAATGTTTATCATGCACATGATGGCTCTCGGATCGGCTTAATATCGTGGCCCGTCGTTCATAGCCGCGTTGGGAATAGCGGCTTGCGCGGCGGCGCGCGCCGCCTGATTCATGAAGCCAAGCTCGCTGCTCACCGCGATAAACCGCCAGCCCTCCATGATTCTGCGGGTGGCCGCGTCCGCGTCAGCAACGTGGATGCCGGGTGCGATTCCGTATTTGTTCGCCGTCTCTCGAATGTGGCGGAGCGCCTCCACGAACGCGGGGTCGTCCGTCTCCATAGCGGGCGTCTTGCCCATGGAGGCCAGCAGGTCGTTAGGACCCACAAATATTCCGTCCAGTCCCGGCACGCTGAAAATATCGTCGGCTCTCTCTACCGCGAGGATGTGCTCGGCCTGCACGATGACCAGAATCTCATCGTTGGCCCGGCGATAGTATTCACTCGGCGAAGTATCGAAGTTGAGCGTGTGAAGGCCGCCGCCCACGCTGCGATTGCCCTGGGGCGGATATTTGCAGGCGGCCACCGCCAGCTCCGCCTCCTCGCGAGAGTTGCACATGGGAAAGACGATTCCGAATGCGCCCGCGTCCAGAGTCCGCTTTACATTCTCATGGTTGATTGATGGGACGCGGGCTAGCGGAACTCCGCCCGCATCCGCGATCGCTCCGAACATCTGGGCAACAGTCTCCCAGTTGGCGGGCGAGTGCTCGATGTCAACCGTCAGCCAGTTGAATCCCGAACGGGCCATAAATCGCGCGGCCATGGGGCTTGCCAGCGACAGCCAGGTTCCCACCTGCGGCTCTCCCCTCTTCAGCGCCGATTTTACGGAATTGCTCTTCATCGCCTCAAGCTCCCTTCACGCGCAGCGCGGGTGAATTCCACACCGCCGGGTTGCAAACGGCCGCGGGCCGCCGCCCCTGATACAGATCGATAACCGACTGTGCCGACAGGCGGCTCATGGCTTCCGCCGCCTCGACAGCATTGAACGCGTTATGCGGGGTCAGGAGGCAGCGGGGGGCCTTGCGCAGCGGGTGGTCCGCCGGGCAGGGCTCCTTGTTATAGACGTCGATGGCAGCGCCCGCGATTCGTCCCTGCTCCAGGGCATCGATGAGCGCCTCGTCGTTCACCAGCGCGCCCCGCGCAGTGTTGATGAAGTAGGCCGTCGGCTTCATCCGCGCGAATTTCTCGGCATTGAACATGCCCCTCGTCTCCGGCATCGCGGGGGCGTGAACTGAGACGAAATCGCTTTGCGCGAGCAGATCTTCGAGCGAGACGAATTCGACGGGCGACAGCCCCGCGGGGACGCCGATCTTCTCCTGTGGAGGGTCGTATGCGAGTATCCGCATCTCGAATCCGGCTGCTCGCTTCGCCACCGCCTGCCCTATCTGCCCGAATCCCACCAGCCCCAGCGTTTTCCCGAACACCAGCACGCCGGGGTACTCTCCCCATCCGCCGGACCGCATAAGCGCGTCCCCTTCCGCGATTCGCCGCGCGATTCCGAGAATGAGCGCGAAGGCATAGTCGCCCACCGCATCGGTCATAGCGCCGGGCGTGTTCGCAATGACGACGCCCCATTTCGTTGCGCCTTCGAGGTCCACGCTGTCGATACCCACGCCGCAGCGTGCTGCTATCTTCAGGCGAGGACAGGCTTGAAACACCGAGGACGTGTATGAATCGCTGGATGCGACCACCGCATCGCAATCCTGTAGCAGCTCAATCAACTGCCCTTCCGACAGCGGTCCCGCCTCCGGCGATTTTACGACACTGCACCCGGCCATTTTGAGATTGACTTCCGCCGCCTGCCCGCTCACCCAGAACGCCCGCGCCGTCACCAGCGTTTTCCAGCTCATTCTCCGCTCCTGCCAGATATGATTTGTAGTGGTAGACTATGACTGTCGGAACTGTTCGGCGGCGCGGCGCGCATTCCCTGCCGGCCGGCAAGCCAGCACGACAACATGACACCTAGACAACATGACAGCATCTTCTTTGCTCATGCTTGGCTTGACAAATTTGAGACGCCGGAGCATACTGTTCGCAGATACACGCTGGTTCACGCCTCGCCGGATGCCCGCGGGGCGGCAGCGCAAACTTTGGCGGCTCCGGGCGTCGTTGGGATAGGGCGACTTTGCCCCTCCTGGAGGAGGAACACCACGAAGCATGACTGCTGAAGAGAAGGCTGAACTTTTTGTACGGACCGCGGACGACCGGCAGGCTAAGGAGATGGCGCTGCTGGACCTGCGCGAGCTCACCGTAATGACCGACTACTTTTTTATATGCTCGGGCAACTCGACCACGCACATCCGCACCATCGTAGACAAGATCAAAGAGTCGATGAAGCACGCGGGCATGGGCGGTATTCGCACCGAGGGATATGACGCCGCGCAGTGGGTCCTGATGGACTACGGCGATGTAGTGGTACACGTAATGTCACCCGAACAGCGCGAATACTACAATTTAGAAGAGTTCTGGGGCGAAGCTCCCCACGTCCCGTTGGAATCGATGCTCTCCCATCCGACCGTCAGTCAAGGGTGACACAGGAGCCGTGGAACCCAGCTTTCTTCGCTCATCCCTCATCCCTCATCCCTTAACCTGTGCCTATGAGCGCTCCGAATCACTACGAGGTCATCGGTCTGCCCCTGACGGCATCACAGACCGACATTGATAATCGATATCGCGAGCTCTCCCGCCTGTACCGGATGGATGGCGGCGCGCCCGGCGAAGGTATGGCCGCTCTCATATCGGAGGCCCACCGCGTACTCTCGAATTCGTCCCTGCGCGTGCTCTATGACGGCTCCCTGAGCGGATTGACGGCCTCCGAGTCGACCGCGCAGGCGACTCCCGCGCTCTCTTCCCCCTCTCCCTCAGCCGGGCCGGCAGCCTCCAATCCGCCGCCCGTCATGGAACGAACGCAGGCGTTTCCGCCCCCCGTTTCGCCCGCTGCGCCGGATCTCAGTATGGAACGGACGATGGCTTATCCCGTTCCAGCTTCGGGCCAATTGGACCAATCGGGACGAACTGGCGTATCGGACACGGAGGACGAGGACAAAAAGCTCGCTGCGGAGTTGTCGCGACGCGGCATACCGCCAGACGAGGTGAGGCGGCTCGTCGCCCTGGGACGAAAAGATTCGCCGCCGCTCTCCTCCGGCAAGCGGTCTGCTCCGGTCGTCGCGCCTCCCATACCTCCCCCGGTGCCCTACGTTCCAAAGCCCACGATTTCGCTTCCTGATCCGCGTGAATCTAGTGTTCAGGAGCGGATGGAGGCCGACCGCATGCTCACGGCGGCCAACATCGCCCGTCGGCGAAATAACTTCCGCGAAGCCGAGCAGCAGTGCCGGCAGGCGGTCGAGCTGGTGCCGTCCGACGCGGCGGCGCTCGAGCTCTACGGCGACGTTTTGCAGGCCACCGGGCGCGTGGACGACGCGATTCTTGCGTATAAGCGCGCGGTCGAAGTCGACGCAAGCCGGCGCACGGCAGAGAAGAAATATGGCGACTTGGTTCTCCGGCAGGACCGCTCCATCGCGATGATTCAGGACGAATTTGTTCCCGGAAACGCTTATGTGGCGGTGCTGCTGTCGGCGGTATTTCCGGGGGCGGGACAGTTTTACAATGGGCAGGCGATCAAGGGACTGGTGACGGCAGCCGCGTTTCTTGTAATATCATATGTAATCTTCTATACTCGCTTCGGCCTTCCGCATGAGCGCGAAGGCGTTCCAACGTCCCTCGGAATAGCCATTCTCCTGGCGGGCATCGTCTATATGTTTGCGGTGGTCGATGCCAATTTCACGGCCCGCCGGGGAAAGCGCCGCGGGTCTGGATGGGAAGTGTAGGAGAAGGTACTCAGATGTTCAGGTGGTCCGGTTTTCAGGCACGGCCTGCGCCTCGTCCTCTGTACCAGAAAACCTGAATACCCAACACCGAACGTCCGAATACACAAATACCGAGGTTGTATATGCTTACTCCCGAGGGATGTCGCTCGCGCAGGGAACGCTTCTGGTCCTCGCTTCCAGCCTTATCCAGGCCCGACTGGATTCTTCTACACGCTCCGCGCCACCTAACCTATTTCGCCAACTATTATCAATCCCCGTTCCTCTTCCGATCGCAGAACGCCGGAGCCATACTGCTACTGGGAGCGGACGGAACCAGCCTTCTGATTGCGGACAATCTCCTGCTGCCCTTTGCCGAAGCGGCGCACGTGGACGAACTGGAATCCCCGATTTGGTATCGCAGCCGGGAATCCGCGCCTCAACGCGATGCTCTGCTGGCCCGTTCGGCAATCGACGCCATGCGCGCTCGGCCCGGGAATGTGCTGGGAATCGATTCATCCGTGCCTGCGGTGATAGCGGAGAGCATGCGTGACGAGCGGCCCGGCCTGACATTAATTAACGTTGGGCCGCTCATCCATTCGCAGATGCGCGCCAAGGATTCGGACGAGCTAACGATACTTCGCAGAAGCATTCGAGCGGGAGAGGCGGGATTTGCGGCGGCGATTGCGGGCATCAAACCAGGAATGACGGAGTTGCAGGCGTTCGAACTGGTGAATACCGCCTGCATGGAGTCCGCGGGAGAGCCGGTCCTCGTCTATGGCGACTTTGCGTCGGGACCGAGGACTGAAGAGGGAGGCGGCGGCCCGACCACCCGAATCATCGAAGCCAACGACCTCTTCATTCTCGACTGCTCGGTAATTATTCACGGCTATCGGGGTGATTGCGCCAACACCTTCGTCGTCGATGGAGGCAGCGCCACGGAGAAACATCGAGAGATGGCGGCAGTCTGCCTGGACGCAATGGCGGCCGGTGAAGCTGCTCTCAGAGCGGAAGCTCGAGGACGGGACGTCGATGCGGCGGTGCGAAACGTGATAAGGGCGCGCGGATTCGGAGACAATTTTCAGCATCACACTGGACATGGCCTCGGCCTCGGCCATCCCGACCCGCCCTATCTTGTGCCGGAGAGCGAGGATACGCTGGTTGCCGGCGACATTGTAACTCTGGAGCCCGGCATATATGTCGCGGGCGTTGGCGGAATGCGATTCGAGCGCAACTATTTCATCACGAACGGCGGGTTCGAATGCCTGGCGCATCACACTCTTGGCCTGGAGCCACCTGCTTGACCGGCTATGAGAGCCGGAAATAGGAGCAGCCGGGAACTTCGTTCCCGGCTGCTCCTATTTGCATAACGAAGTGTCGGGAAGGACAAAGGTCGCTGCTATCTGCGTCCGCCTCACTGGGATCCTACTTTTTGTCGGGCTTAGCCGGCGGCTTGGATTCCGGGACAACCTGGCCGTGGTGACACGTGAAGCAGGTAACTTTTCCGCCAACGGACTTCTGCGTCGTGTTCAAGGTTGTAGTAAGCATGAACATGTCGCGTGCCACATTCTTCATCGGGTTGGTTTCGGCTTCGTAATTCATTACGGTCTTGCCTTCGGAGGTCTTCTCCGGCACGTGGCAAAACACGCACTGCACGCCCAAAGAATCGCTCCACCCGTGCATAATGGGGCCGAGCTGCTCGGCGGGCAGATCGCCGATTACCTTGATGTTTTTGTACTTGCGGGCAATCGAGCCGCGCTTGCCCCTGGGTCCCTGAGGCGTTTCGCCCTGGCGAGCCGAGGCGCGTCCTCCGGCGACGAGCATGGCAAAAGTGGCGGCGGCTGCGAAGCATGTACCGGCGATTGCCGCGCGACCTCGATAAGTAGTAGTACGCTTGAACATGGATTCTCCTTTTCCGAGCAGAAACAGGGGTGGCGAATTATTGCGCTGTCTCTATTCGCCGTTACAGAACGACTCACCTTCAGGCAATAATTGAAGACGCACAGTGATGTTATAGGCGGATGAAGAGTACATGTTTCGGCCCGTAGGCATCAGACGTCGGGAACTAATAAAGCGCGCCGGCCCGCGCGCGCAAATAGAACGCGGGCAAAGACGGCCAGTGCGAACAACCCCATCCCGGCGGTGGCAAACGCCGCCGGGTATCCACTCGTCTCCAGGATGCGCCCAAGGACAATTGGACCCGTGGACTGGCCCATGAAGAACGCGAATGCAAAGAGCGAGACCGCCGTTCCACGCGCTTCCGGGGCCAGCTCCGTGGCACGGGTTTGCAAGGTCCCGTGCATCGTATAGTAGCCCATGCCGAGGAGGATGTTGAATGGGATGAACAGCTCCCATCTATTCATTAGCGCGATTGCAATATATGCCGCGCCGAGCAGCGAACCGCCAAGCACAAGAATCCCAAGATCCCCGATCCGTTTCACAAGTTTCTTTACCGAGAAGCTGTATATGAGGCCTCCGATTCCGAATCCGGCGAGCATCAATCCTATCTGGCCATAGGGCAGATTGAACCGATCCTTCAACGACGCGCCTAAATAGGCCAGCCCGCCGAATACGAAGAAGCCCTCGATGAGCACCGTTCCAAGGATCAAGCCGGCATTGGGGCGTTTCAGCAGAGTCATGTAAGGCAGGAACATGCCGCGCCCGAACTTGCGCTCCGTGTTTCGCGCCTCCGGAAACCGATTCGCCTCGCGATTGAGCGCCAGCGCCACGAGAAGTGATACGACTCCGAATAGAAGGAAGATGTCGCGCCAGCCGATGTACTGCCCGAAGATTCCTCCCAGGCTGCTGCTGAGAATCTGGCCGAGCATCAGCGCGCTCATGAATCGTCCCAGGGCGACCTGCCGCTCCTCGTAGGGGAACTTGTCCCCGATATATCCCAGCGAGAGCGGAATCACGGCGGCGGCCACCACTCCCGTCAGGAAGCGAAGCAGGGCGAAAACGGGCAGGCTGGGGACGAAGGCGCATGCAAACGTACCCAGCGCAAAGAGCGCGAGGCACCATGACATGACCCGGAGCTTTCCAACCCTGTCACCCAGCGGCCCATAGAAAAGCTGAAAGAGACCATAGGGAAGCGCATAGGCGGAGATAACGATGGAGGCGCGCGCGACCGTGGTCCCGAACTGATTCGCGATAATATGGAGCAGTGGATCGATGACACGAGCGTCCGCGCTGACCATAAACGCGGCCGCGCCCATGACGAGTAGGGAAGCGCGACCGGCGGCGATTGCCCCTGCCTGCGATGCGGACTGAGTAGATTGCAATAGAGCGAAGACCTCCCGGCGCTATGAGGAGTATACCTAACGGAGGGTCGTTGGGTCGTTCGGTCGTTGGGTCAACGGGTCGTTGGGTCGTTGGGTCAACGGGTCAATGTGTCAATTAGTCAATGCGTCAATTGACGGCCTTCCCAACGACCCAACGACCCAATCTATTACCAGCCATACCTTTCCGGTCCCCACGAGCGATCTGTTGTCTCCTGTTGCAACAGGCGGAGGGTGCGGCTTGGGACGTCCTCGTAGACCACGATTCCAGCGCCGACGCAGCTGTACGCGCCGATTTTTGCGCCCGGCATGGTAATGACGTTGACGCCGGTACGAGAGTAGTCACCATAGAACGTTGCGTTCGCGCCGTGCATGGGGCGCTCACGACGGCCTTTCACACGATGCTCCACAGGCGCGTCGTCGAATCGCAGCGTTCCGCAGACGGTTGCCGCGCCGATGTCCACCGAACAGCCCACGACGCCGCTAATCTCGCAGTAGTGCCACAGGTACGCGTCATCGAACATCACGCCATCCATCTCCGCACCATGCCCCACCACGCATCGATTCCCGATGACCGTGTTCTCGTCGAGCAGGCAGTAGTCGCTGATTCGGCAGTTGGCGCCGATTAACGCATTCCCCTGGATAATCGGGCCGTTGATGATACGGCTGTCCGCGCCCACAATCAGGCTGCCTCTTGCAGTCACCCGATTGCCGACCTCGGCGTTTTCACCCAGGTCGACAAACCCCGCTATCTCCGCTCCGTCATGGATTCGCGCGGTCGGATGAATGCGATTCTCGGTAAGCCGCTCCGATTCGTGCCGCAGGACCCGCCGGTTCGCCTCTAGAATATGCCAGGGCTTGTCCAGGTCGATTACGAAATCGCGCGCTTGGACGGCCACCACGTCTACCCGGTCACGCTCCATCCAATCGTTCAACGACTGAGCGAGGTCCGGTTCCAGCGGCGGCATTCCGCCTACGGATACGCGCCGCAGTATTCCGGGGTTGGCTGCAAGTTGAGGGACAATGGAACGGCCCAGCGCGAAGATTCCACAGAGCCGCTTCTGCGAATCCGGGCCATGCCCGGTTACGGATTCCAGCCGGTCTCCGTGCAGGTCTACGCCATGCCAGAGCGAGCCCTCGCCCTGCGGCACATCGTCCCACATAACCGCGCCGGCACAGTCCGCTTTGTCCAGGGATTCGGCCATGGCCTGGAAGTTGGCGGTCGTGGTTACCGTATCACCAAAAACAACAATGCACTGGTCGTCGTCGCGCTGGTCGTCGTCCAACGCCTCGAAACCCGCCAATGCCGCTCCGGCTGTCCCCGCGCCGCGCGGCTGCTCTACGAAAACGATGTCACCGACCGCGCCATGCATAGCGTGCCGGATGGAACCGGCATGCGCCCCGACTACGACCGCGATACGCCGGATACCTATTTCGGCCAGCGAATCGGCCAGCCGCCGGACATTCGGCACGTTGCAGACGGGCAGCGCGCACTTATTTCGCACCTCGGCGAAGGGCCACATCCGCGACCCCTCGCCACCCGCGAGCAGAACGGCGGAGCTAATCGGCATAAGCGAGACTCGTTGGCGCGCTATTCGCCGTGTACTCAGGCCGTGATGCTCTGGGCAGAGCATTGAGTTTTCGCAATACGACTAGCTTTTCAACTTTGGTTGTCGAAGTTTTCCTTCGAGACCGGCGTTCGTCAGGAATTTCATCTGCGACAATTGTTTCAAGGACGAATTCACCGTTGCTCATTTCCACCGCTTCCTGAGCTATGATTTCGGCAGTATAGCGAGTTTTCCCGTTTCTGGTCACATCGCCCAAGACGAGAATACAATGCTTCCCCGGCTTGAGAACCCTTAACATTTCTCTCAGGCAACTTCGCATTTGCGGCAGGTAAGTTTGATCGCTTGCAGTCAAGCTCTTGTCGAGCCCTTTCCAGTCAGTGACACCCAGAAACCAGAGTCTCAGGCGGTTATCACGAGCGTAATCTAGCGCACCGAAATACGGTGGACTAGAAATGATGCAGTCCACCGACATACCCGAAACGTCCAATTGCATCGAATTGTGCTTGTTCACGGCCCAATCCGAGTTCTTCCACCGTTTGCCCGAAGTTCGCCTATAGGACCGCTGCACCTTGGCCCGAAGCCGCGAAGCTACGTCTCGATAGTTATACATTTCTGAGTGCTGGTCCCGCGGGTACTTTTGATGACGCAAGTAAGGGGTTAGATGTGAAGCTGGATATGAAAGAAAACCCGGTCGCACGTGGTGGAGGATTCCAAGTAGACAAGCGCGCACGAACGGTAGATTAAGACGCTCGCACGCTGCGAACGCTGCGAGAGTCTCAGCCAATGTATCGGGATGAAAGAAGCTGGCTACCCAGTCAGGCACTTCGATCTTGGCAAACTCGTCTCGGGTCCGAATCACTTCGCAGATAACGTTTTCCGCCTGTTCGAGTGCCAACGCCAGGTCCATAGGCGCAGAAAGTTTGCCAATTGTAAGTGCGTATGCGTAATCGCTCAAGTCGTTCGCGAGAGCTCTTCGTCCCATCAGGATAGCTTCGAGCGGCACAACTCCTGAGCCGCTAAACGGATCGAATACCAAGTCTGTGGGAACCGTGTATTCAGATAGAATCGCCCGAACCATCCCGGTTTTGAGTTTCCCGACGTAGGGAGCAAGTTGGTGTAATGAGCACTCGATCCCGTTAAATGAGCCAGACCAGACCGCCGGGTCCAGCCCAAGTGGCAAGACCAACTCCTTTGCAAGAACGTCGTTCATTTACCTGACCCTCACTTCAGAAATATTACGGAACTGCTCAACTCCGGCCTGAGTAACGATCACTTCTCGTTTTGGCGACTCTCCATCGTAAAACAGCCGAATATCTACATAATGGACGTGAACATCATATTCACTGGGTGGTACTCCAAATAAATGTAGCAGCCTAAACGGAAACACACACGATGCTTCAGTGTGAATAGGCGGATGGGCATCCTTGCCAAAAATCGGTACTCGCATTGGAAACAAGAATATGTCTGGCGCTGGACCGAGTACAGGGTAAATGTTATTAGCGTATTTCGGACACGGGCGCGCGGCAGAACCACATAATGCGTCTCGTATTATCAATGCATCAATTCGTTTGGGGGCTTTGATGATGTCGGCGATGATCCTGCCCAAGATCGCTCGTGTACCTTTGGCCGGTGAGTTCTTCAAGCTGCCGTCCAAGTGGCACCAAATAACAAATTCCGACGCAGCGTCCGGTCGATTTGAGATATTGAGGCTGTTGCCTTCTCCTCCCTTAACTTCGATTGCAATATCTCTGATCGGACTCCTATCCAACCGGACCTCAAAATCCCAACGCACACCGCTAGCCGTCTGTTCGAACGATTGCAATAATCCGGCAACATGCATCTGGCCAAGTACGGCGCTCACGAATGCTTCACGAGGAGCGGTCTGCCTTGCGGCCTGCTGTCCGCGTATGGTTTCAATCGCTGATCGTAAAACCATTCCACCGTGATACAGCTTAGGATCGATTCCAGCCGCCGTCAGTATATCGGGGTGGCGCAGATCAAGTTCGGTAATCAATTCAATCGTAGGTTGTATTTGGCTAACTGCGGTAGGTGAGTTTACGCATGGGAGCACCGCATTTGCAATTCTCATACGAGTGCAATTAGATAAGTGAGGGATCAATACCTGCACCGCTTAAGCTCTGGGCAGAACGGCGGAGCTTATCGGCATCGGCTATTTACCCGTCCGAAGTGTCTTCAAGCCCTTCTTCAAATCTCCGGCTCCGCCCTTGAGATCCTCCACCCTGGAATCCGCCGAATCGAGATGCCGGCGAATCGAGGTCGTCTCCTTCAGCATCTCCTCCAGCACTGCTTGGAACTCGGAGACTTCGAGAGGGGCCCGACCGCGGGGCCCGGTCTCGCCTTTAGGACTGCGCTCGCCCTTCGGCCCGGCGGGTCCGCGATCGCCAGGCGGTCCACTTCGGTCCGGCGTGCCATTTACGTAGGGTGGAAGGCGGAGAGAACTACCCGCGCTGACGATTCTATTCAACGCTTCCACGGCCTCGTAGCGGGTAACGGTCCGCTTGCCGCGATAGGCAGAGTTGGGGTAGCCGCGAAGGATACCCCTTTGCCGAAGATTCTCTACTGCCTGATACGCCCAGTGGTCCCGCGGGACATCCTTGAACGGCGGCACGGGCGCATTCTGCTGCGCCAGCGCGCCGCCAGCGATTCCGGCCAACAGACCGGCGATTAGAAGCATCGTAGCTCGATTCATGACCTTGCCTTTCCGAGAAAGAGCGTGCCAGCGATTCATCAATCTATTCTACGCAAAGATTAAGTGATCCTATCCGGCCGCCTATCATATGCCTTAACCGTGGAACAGCCCGTCGGGATAACCGCGCAGCACCCCTAGCTTGCGCAGTCTCTCGACCGCGTCCGAACCCCAATGGCTTTTAGATACATCCGGGAAAGGACCATCGGCCGGTTCGAACCGTTTCAGATGCGCAAGCCATTGCATCCGCATTTTTGGACCGACACCTAATTCCGCGAGTTCGGATCGGTATTCACCGATGAATCTATGAAGTAGCGATGCGGTCTTCGCGTTCAGCCCGGCAGATGCGCCATGATTTGGCTTTTCAAGCGTTACACACTGCATCGTGCGATCAACGCATACAGCAAACTCAAACCTTGTAAGCGTGCGTTCTCCATGAGGCCTGACGTATCCGAAGCAAGCGGAGAAGGTGATCAGTATTCCCGAGCGTTGGAGTACCGACATCGCACCGTACTCCCAACTTCCCCTGGGTACGTCCTTGAAAGCATCTGGGCCGACCTGAGCCATGCACCACGCGCAGTTCTTAGCCAAATAGCAAACAATCAATAGAATGCGGATCATCGTTTTCTCCCTCTTGGACAGTTAATCGGAATCATGCTGCCAATCCATGTATTCGCGATAGAGGCGCAACGAATCGGGGTGGCCACAGAAAGCAGGACTGTCCGGAGGATTCATGAGGCCGTGGTATTGGTAGCAGAGCAGCTTGTCGGCGTACGGCGCGATGATGGATAACTGACGCTGGACTCGCTCGATAGGTGCCGGAAGCAGCGCACTCTTGTATACCTCTCCCTCGAACGCGAATATCTCCACGTCGGCCCAGAGCGGCATACCCGCCCGGTCGTGCAGACGGCGCAGGCGGGCGTATATCTCGTCGAGACGTTCAACTTGCGTCTTACGGACACCCACTTCGTCCTGATAGGCGATGTAATCTACTCCCAGCGATTGAATCTGTTCGACGAATCGGTCCGTTTCCGCAACCTTGTTTGTGCCATAGGGAGCAATTAGAATCTTCCGATTAGGTGACAGGCCGCGCAGGTGGGCGGCAAACTTCGGCGTGAAATCCATATAGCCGTCGCTGAAGTGGCCCTCTATTTCGGCCTCGTTCGGGATATACCAACCGAAGAACGATTCATGCCCGCCATAACGCGACCACAACTCGTTGGTGAGCCGCTTGTGCCAGTCCAAGTAGTCCGGCGCGCTGCTCGTCTCCTCGGTCTGGTGGCCATAAAACCCCGCGCTCACGAACACCTTCTGCTCATTTCGTGTCGCAGCTTCGAGCACGGCGTTAATGGGGTCCACGCAAGTCAGGCCCCACCGCTCCGCCATGAATTCGGACGGATAGAACGCCTTGTCGTCCAGCGCCGAAGACATCAGCACGATGGTGTCTATGTCCACGCCGTGAATATCGTCCACGTGCCGCTGCCACTGCCCGCAATTGAAGGCGCTCGCCTGATCGTTCCAGTAGAGCCCGTCGTGGGCGTTCTGATGCTGGAAATCCATCCACGTGCCTTCGATACAAATCGGTAAAATCGCCGTCATTTCTCCTCCTGCGAGTCGCCGTCCGTTCCAAGCCATGCAATCATCTGCCGGAGCGCCTCATACGCCACCAGCCGCGCGGCATCGGTGCCAGCGTCCTCCGCTTTACGTACGTGGCCCTTCATCTGCTGAATCACAATCGGCTCCATCGCCAAAAGAGCCTCGGCTCCCGACGCAGCCCACTTTACCAGCACATAGCGAATCAGGCAGCCGGTCGGGATTCCCGTAGCCGCGCTCAGATTCTCGAGCGTCGGCAGCGGGTCTGAGACCGTGTAGTTCGCCACCTCCGCCTTGAAGTTCGCGTGCGGATCGTCCGGCGGCCAGGAATCGCGATAGGAATGTAGTTCCATAGAGTTCGGTTAACGGTCTTTTAACCACGAAAGGCCACAAAGGAATATGAAGGACGTCAAAAGCTCTTTTGGTTTTTCTTCGTCGTTCTTCGTGGTCCTTCGTGGCCCTTCGTGGATAAAGGCTCTACTCCCACCAGTGCGGGTCGATGTCGGGGAAGCAGCGGTCGCGATCTTCGGCTTCGCCCAGCGCGTTCCAATCGTCAGGAGTGATCTCGCCGCCCGCGGCAACCCTGCGAATCAAACCGGCAATCGCCGTGAATTTCTCCGCGTGGTCTTTCGCGCGCTGCTCCGCGTAGTCTCGCGCGGCCCACGTACTGATACAGAACTGCCAGTCGCTCGATTCCAGTAGCAGAAGCTCTCGCGCCGCCTGCTTCAATAGAGTTTGAACCCGCCCGTCATCGCCGAACTCTCGTGCCAGAGCCGTCATCTCGCGCTCGGCCTTATAGATCAGCTCCCAGGTCCAGGTAGTCCACTCATTCAGCCAGATCCAATGGTAGCCGCCCTCGCCCCACGAACCCTCCGGCAGCGATATGACGCGATTCGGAGGATGCTCGTCCAGATGCTCGCCGCAGGTCACGCGACGGACACCCGCATCATCCAATGCCCGAATCGCGTAATAGAGGAACTCCGGCCCCTCGAACCACCAGTGCCCAAACAGCTCGGTATCGTACATGGAGGTGATGATTCCTGGCTCGCCACGCTCTGACTCCTCCTTTTCCAGAACGCCGCCGACGACCTCCGCGAAGTGGCGCGCCTGCTCCGGCAAGCGGGAGAGCGCCTTGACCGGCTCATAAGACTGCTTCGGCGACTGGTCGTCGCGCGGCCAGCTCACCCGCCAGTAACGCAGATTGCCGGGATAGTGCTTTTTGTGAAACTCCAGATACCATTCGTCGCCCGGATAGCCCACCTCGGCGCTCCACACTTGAATGCCTGTGTCATGGTCCCGAGAGAAGACCGCCACCGGTGCGAGTGACTTGCCGGAGGAATTGATGAGATAGGCTTGGTGGGGCGACCGCTCGCCTGTCTCCGGCTGATACTCCTTCTGGAACTGCGACCACAATGCCTCCAGCGCCTTGAATCGCTCGGCGTATACCCCCACCGCCGCGCCCCCCTTGATGAGATGCGCGTCCACGAAGAAGTATTCCAGCCCGTTTTCGGCCAAGAACTCCTCCACGCCCTTGCGTAAAACAGGCTCGGCGGTTCGGTATGCGGGAACGGGAGACTGCCAGTGGTAACGAGGGCGATAGGCGCACTCCGGCAGCCAGAATCCTCTTGGCGCGCGTCCAAAGTGGCGGCGATAGGCCGCCACGCCCTGCTTAACCTGCGCGTCGATACTCGGGTCAGTGCCGAGGAGTGGGAAATAGCCGTGCGTTGCGGCGGAGGTAAGAATCTCGATGTGGCCGGCATCCTGCAAGGCGCGAAACGCCCCTACGATGTCACGGGTGTGCGTGTTTTGGAAACGGTCCAGCACGTGAGCATAGAACCCGCGCCAGTAGTCCGCGAGCATCGCCATGTCCGGTCGCGCCGCCTGCCGGAACTCCCGGGCGTTCTGCTCTGCTATATCGATCTTCTGCGCGCAATACTCCTCAAATTCCAATACAAAGGTCTCGTCGGCCAACTGTTCAACGAGTACCGGCGTCAAACCGAGCGTGACGCGCGGCGATATGCCCTCATCAATAAGACGGTGAAAAACGTCGAGCAGTGGAACATAGCACTCTGCCGCTACCTCCGACAGCCAGTCCATCCCATGCGGCCATTGCCCGTGCGCGAGCACATAGGGAATGTGGGAGTGAAGGACAAGCGCAAAGCTTCCGGCTGAGACGGCAGAAGCGGTGGCGGCAACGGGAGAACTGGGCAAAACGGACTCAGCAGACACGAGCGATTCCTTTTCGGGTAAGGCCCTGTAGGGTAACAATCGTGGTAGTTGTTATGCGGGTCAGGATACCCCACCGCTGGAGGCGCGTCAACTTGGCGATATATGTGGATAATTGCGGCGAATGCGGCTTGCGATCTCGAAAAACAATTTGGAACTCTCCGCTTGTTCGCGCGTATATAACTTAAGCCGGTCGGAGCGGGCCGCCGGCGTAATAATACGCGCGACGGTATGGCACGATGCATATTAATACGCAAACGTCGGAACAATCAATTTGGACGGAACGTCTTTGAATGAGATTGCGCCAAACGGCGAATTCACTTAGTCAACTTAGGAGCAGGTTAAGCGACCAAGGATAGTGTCTGACGGTTTCCACCGCGAACGCGTTGTGGGAGAGCGTTGGGACACTATTCGGCAGTTCCTTCGGGATTGCACCGGGAGCGAAGTCTGGGAGGTAATATCATGGCACAGACCCGATCCAATGTATCGTCCAAAAAACAGGTCAGCGGTCGCGGCTGGCATGGCGACCCCGAGGGGCACGCGAATGCCGGGCGCAAGGGAGGCAGCATAGTCTCGCAGGATCGCTCGCACATGGCAGACATAGGCCGGCGCGGCGGCGCTAAGGTGTCGCTGGATCGCTCGCACATGGCTGAGATTGGCCGCAAGGGAGGCGAGAAGGTCTCTCAAGATCGTTCGCACATGGCTGAGATTGGCAAAAAGGGCGGCGAGAGCCGGTAGGATAGGATATCGGTAGTCGGGTGTCGGGTGTCGATGAAGGATTCCGGCGACACCCGACACTCCGTTGCCGGCATCCTAATTTCCTACCAATCCGCTACGGAGCCGTCATCCGGGTGGAACCATCTTCCTAAGTCAGACTTGGGAGTGAGCGGAAGACGGCTCACGAACTCCTCATCCACATCTATGCCCAACCCCGGACCCGAAGGCAGCTCGATATAGCCGTTCTTCACCACGAACGGCTGCCTTAGATACCCTTCGCCCAGATGCACGTATTCCTGAATCAGGAAGTTGGGAATGCACGCGTCTATCTGCAAAGCCGCCGCCATATTGATGGGTCCATAGGGATTATGGGGGGCGACCGCCGCATAATGGCAGTCGGCCATCGCCGCAATGTGAGTCGATTCCAGGATTCCCCCGCAGATGCAAGGATCCGGCTGAATGATTGTGGCCGCCCCTTTCTCCAGGACCTCCCTGAATCCCCACTTAGTGAACAATCTTTCGCCGGTCGCAATCGGAGTCTTGGACTGCTGGGCCACGCGGACGAGCGAGTCCACGTTCTCAGGCAGGACAGGCTCCTCGATGAAGAAGGGGCGCGAAGGGCGCATGGCCTCCTCCATCAGAATTGCCATCGCAGGCGAGACGCGACCGTGGAAGTCCAGTAGAATGTCTACCCCGCTGCCCACCGCTTCGCGCACGGCGGCGACGCGCTCCGCCGCCTCCTCCACGACTCTGTAGCTATCGATGAGCTTCACTTTATCGAAGGGACAGAACTTCATCGCTGTGAATCCGCGTGAAACGACCTCCTTCGCGCTGGCCGCCAGCTCCGCCGCCGTCACTCCACGCGGGCGCGTATAGACGCGGATCCGGTCGCGGGTCGGGCCACCGAGCAACTCGTAGACCGGAACGCCGAGCGCTTTCCCCTTGATGTCCCACAATGCAATTTCGATTCCGCTGATGGCCGCGCAAAGCGTCGGACCGCCCCGCCAGAAGGCCCCTCGAAAAAGCGATTGCCAGTGGTGCACAATCTTTCGCGGGTCCTCCCCGATCAGCGCGTGCTCATAGCTCTTCACCGCCTCGGCAATAACATGCGCCTTGTCGCCCAAACATTCGCCCCAACCGAAATAGTCCGTATCCGTTTCAATCTTAACAAACAGCCAACGGGGTTCAACGGGGTACGTAACGATTCGCGTTATTTTCACGGTCATTCCTCATTGAGTCGTTTATGGGCTTGAAGCTCGATAGTCAGCCGATCTGTATCGGCCGGCAAGACGGTCCGGCACAGAATGCTCGCATTACAAAAGAGCGCATCACCGGCGGCAAGACGGACACAGATCGATCCAGGGAGATCGGCAGTGGGGTCTCGCAGCAGCATCTCGCGCGACTCGTGGTCCAGCGGCGCGGCATGGCTGCCAGGCAGCACGAAGAGACCACCATCGGGCAATAGAGCAAATCGGATGTATACGCCCTCCGGCTGGCGTGCAAGAATCGCGGCGTCGCAATCTATTGGCGCCGCAAGCGGGCTTTGGGTTTGACGCTGCCAGGACTCCCGAATCGTCTCGCTCGATTTTGCCAGTACGGATTGTCCCCAGACACAACTCTTTTCGCCTAACAGATCCGTTACGATGGCAATAATATCTCCAACCCACCCCTCATCCCCGGCCCCTCTCCCCTTGGCAAGGGGAGAGGGGAGCAGCATCGCCCGTCGCATAAAATATCCCGCGCGTTCCCAGTGGTATTGTTCAATGCCTGTTATCATTTACGGGGCCGCCCCCCATAGTCCGGTCATTCGTGGAAGGACCATCGCAGCGAGGGCCGTCCGGTGTCCAGACGAGCGTGTCGATGCACATCCGCCGCATAACGCACGCGGGATCCCAGGCATGGTATACGACAAATGTCACACGGTTATCGGGGCCGAGGACCAGCGAGTTGTGGCCGGGACCGGGAACCTTTCCCTCGATCCCGCGCAGAACGCAGGGGCCGCTCGTATTCCACTCGTCGCGGTAAGGCCCGAGGACGCTCTCCGCAACGCCATAGCCTACGCCATAATCCGGCGTCTCCCACTGGCCGCCACTATAGAAGCAGTAGTAGAGACCTTCATGGAAGCGCGCAAACGGCCCCTCCACGGTATGCCAGGCTGGCCAGCTCCGGCCGTACCAGCTTCGGTCGCGCATGTATATCTGCCAGTCGGAGGAGGCCCGAAGAACGGTTGTAACCTTGCACGCCACGCTCACCATATCGTCGCCAAGCGGGACGACCGCGGTGCCTGTACCCGGACGCTCGCCGTCCAGAAAGTCCTTTGCGAAGAAGAGGTACCAACTTCCATCCTTCGGGTCTTGAAACGGGTGCGCGTCGATGGTGAACGGCTCGTCCGGCATGAGAACGACGCCCTGATCGCGGAACGGGCCGGCCGGGGAATCCGCAATTGCAACGCGTAATTGATGGATTTCGCCCTCCCATCCCCCGGCCGAATAGTACATGTAGAACAGGCCGTCGCGCGCGGCGACCTCAGGAGCCCAGTACGCCGGCCTGGCGGGATCGTTCAGAGGCTCCAGCGCGCCGCCGAGCAGAGTCCAATGCGCGAGGTCCGTCGAATGGAGCAGCGGGAACATCCTGCCGTCCGCCTGAAGACCGTTGTTTTCAGGGCCTCCAGTTCCGTACGCATAGTATTCATCGCCCGTTCGCAGCACAAACGGGTCCGCGAAATAGCCGGTCCAAACGGGATTCGTGTAGGTCATGTGCGCTCCGGGAAAGTGGAAGTCGGGAGTCAGAAGGAGGAAGTCGGAATACGGAAGAACGTCAAATGCGCAATTCTTCCGAATTCCGACTTCCGACTTCTACCTTCCTTCCTCAATTCTCCTGCCTGCTGCTTTCGAACCCAATGTCTCGCCGCCGCATTCGCCAGACGCCGAACATTGCAGCAAGAAGCCCGAGAAGGCTGGTGGCTGCGCATACGGCAGCGAAGATAAACCAGAAAAGGCTTCTGTCCAATAGGGATGCTCCCGCTACAACGCCTCCCATGCGTCCTATGGTCCTGGACAGGTGGAGCAGCAGTTGTATCGGGACTTGAATCAGAAGGCCGTACAATAGTCCGCCGCATCCGGCCTGCGACACGGAGCGAGGAAACAGAGCGGCCACCCCGATGGCAAATATGCCCGTGGTCCCCATGAGCGCCAAGCCGACGGCCATGCATCGAATCCAGGTCGAAATTGCCGTGACTAATCCAAGCGTCGGGCTGAACAGCAGGCTCAGAGCGAGAATTCCCGCCGCGAGCAGACCGCTCGCGACCCCGGAGGAGATCAGTAGCCCGACGGCTTTGCCCCGAATAATGGCTCCGCTACGCATCGGAGTCATCAGGAGAAACCCCAGCGTCGATTTTTCCCGCTCCGGTGCAAACGCGAGAGGCATTATTCCCAGTCCCGCGCTGAATGCCAGCCAGAAGAACATGGCGTAGTAGAGCGCCAGCAAGCTGCCGATAGTTTGGGCCGAACCGCCGGGGAGCGCCCCGAAGAGCAGCGCGGCCGGCCCGCCTCCAAGAGCGGCGGTGAATCCCGGCGCGCCGAGCAAGCCAATGGTTACGATGGAAAACACGAGCGCCGCGCCTCGGAGAAATGCCGGGCTGAGCTTGCCGCGCAGCCTCGCGCGCATCTCTTTGGTAGCTACGGCGTTGTCGGTCAGGCGTGACGCAGCAGCGAGCAGGCGCAGTCCGACCGGCGATTCAGTCTTTGAATCCTTGTCTTTCTTTTCGAACAGTGAGTCGTAGTAGACTTCCGGCCCCACACGCGTTGGGTCGACGGTCACTCTCTCCGCTCTCCCCTCCCCTGATTCTAGCTCAGATCCTATTGCTTCGGAAGATACTGACGCACGGCGACCGCCAACGAGAGGAATCCAGACGGCGAGCATCGCGCCCGTCGCGCCGCACGCCAGCGCCCAAGTCCACCAGGCCGGCGTATGCGCGTAAAGCGCAAGAAGGCCCGCGGGCGGCGCGGCCCCAAACCGAATCCAGCCCAGAATCGAAGGACTTCCCAGTGTCATCAAGCCGAGCAGCGGGCTAAGCACCGCGAGCGCGCCCGCTTCAGGAGGACCAAAACTGACGATCGCCACGAGGCAAAACCCGGGAAGTACAGGCGATAGACCGAGCGTCCGAACGAACGCATATTGGAGCAGAGCGGCGGAACCGCCGATTGCCAGCATGCGTCCCGCGAGAATCGCAATCGGCGGTGGAAAGGGCCAGGTCCTTGACAGCGCGCAGCATGCAAAATAAAACGCTGCGGTCGTCCAGAGCGGCGCGGCAAGATAGCGCAGCGCGGCGCCCGGTGGCATGCGTTTCAATACGAGGCTCGGCTTTTTCGGTAGGCGTACGTCCGCGAGCCGCCAACCCGCCACCGATCTCACCCGGCCCAGCCATCGCCACATTGCCGTTAGGAAGAGCACGTATAGAAACGCAGCAAGCGAGGCCGTGCCGGTTCCGATTCTGGGAGGCGCAAGGAACAAAAACCCTCCATCCTCTATCCCCCATTTCCACAGGTATCCGGTGGCGACGAACATTTGCGCGGTCCGCAGCCACTGCTCCCACACCCTCCTTTGCGAATAGGTGGGCTGGCGCGCCAGGTCCCGGTACGTGCCCACGCTGATGTACTCGCTGCTGCGAACAAGGCCAAGATAGCGACTAGCGGCATACGACGCCAGCAAAAACGGCAGCGGAATCACATGCCAGTCAAACCAATCGAAAGGAGTTATCAGCGAGCGAGCAAGAAGCAGGGGCCACGAAAACATAAACGTCGGCACAAGTTGCAGCAGAGAGTCCGGCGCATATCGCAGCATGCCGGAATAGACTCCGCGAACACCGCCGCGCGCCAATGCGGGTATGAGGAAAGCCATGACGAACATGGGTACGAGAAACGCCCACCCCGCCGACTGCGAACTGCCGGACTGCCCGGACGCAGCATTTCCAGCCTGCCCCGCTCCTGGGCCGGACGAAGCCATTCCGGCCGCTCCTATTCCACCCTGTGCTGGCATGACCGGAAACATCGCCGTGCTGCTGAGAATGGGGCGGTTCCACGTAGCGAATACGAGCGACATCAGCCCGAACGCCACGTACAACAGACCAAGATCGGGCCATGACATGCCGCCGGACGCGACGCAGTAGAGGTAAAACGGCAGCCCCACCAAGGCAAGGCGCATCGCGGCGACCCAGGGGTAGAGGCCGGTCTGCAATAGGAGTTGAAAGGCGGGAGTCGGGAGAGTCAGCAGGCCGGGCAGAGTGTTTCGCTGGGCCTCGCGCCACAGCAGAAGCGAAGTATGCTTGCGGGCAGCGGCGGAAATGAACCAGCTGTGCACGCCGCATATCGATATGCAGAGCGCCGTGCCGAATGAGCCGCCAAGATACCAGGGGATTCCATATCCCGATTCGCGCATCCATCCCAGTCCCCATATTGCCGTGAGAAATAGAATCGACAGAGTCCCAAGCATCCATGCGTACGCCTTCGCGGGCTGCTTGCGTTTCCAATCCCTGCGCGCCTCCCGCTTCGCCAGCGGGTTGTCGAGCCAGTTCGCCGTGTCGGTTATCTGCGCAATGTGGTGGGGAGAGAGCATAATCGAGTGCTGAGTGCTTGCCTTTCAGAATTCCCAATCCGGAACCGGAGGCGGGAGGCACAGGACACGGTCGAGCTGATCGAGAAGCTCATGCGGACCCGTGATCTCGTCCGTTGTTGCAAGGCCGCTCGCGGGCCGCGCTCCAAGCCACATTCGCGTGAAAGCGTTCACCGTAGCGGCAAGATAAGGCAGCGAGCCGTCCGTGCCGGGCTGTGCGCGCGATTCGGGACCGAGCGTAACGATGTAATCGCCTCCAACGCCAGGCCACGACGATCCAGATTCCAGGAATCTCTCGATTGGGTCCGACAGGCGGAGATTAAATCGAATCGACGGACCATTGAGACGAGTTTTTGCCAGGCAGCCGGGAAGGTCGAGCATCCTCATCTGGAAATAGGCGGAGGCGGCGCATCCGGTGGCAAACTTGCCCAGGCGCGTCACCCGGCTCTGCTTGACGGGCAGACGAATCAGGTCCTGAAGCTGGACGCCGGCCGGTTCCGGTATCTTTACGAGGTGCACCTGGTCGCCCCACGATTTTAACAGCGACATCAGCTCAAGGAACTCGGCGCGCGTGTTGAAGACTATCCATTCGACGGTGTAAGGTCCATTCTCTACGTCTTTCGGCCTCACCCAGAGAGCGTGGGTCAGCCTGCCGGATTCGTTGAAGTAGCCGGCCCCGAATTGGTCGTCCGTCTCATGCATTTCAAACTGCGTATACACGGATGCGTAGAGATTTACGCTGCCATGCCCGCGCCGCCTTGCCAACCGGGCGGCGTGCATCACCTCGAAATCCTTTTCGGCCAGGCGCTTAGGGACGCGATGATTCGTCTGTACGTTTAGATGTGCGGGGTCGAATCCCATCATATGCTCGTAGCCGAGGGTGCCGAATCCGAGGTGGTTATAGTACCCCTGCTCGAACATTCCCAATGCGGCGACCAGCGCGCCCTCGGCAGCGTCCAGCGCAAGCGCTTGAGCGAGGAGCCTGCCCGCCAACCCCTGCTTGCGCGCGATTCGGCTGGTGGTGACTCCTGTCACGGCGGATAAAGGCAGGTCTTCCGTAAGAAAGCGGATGTCGCCGGGCGCGGTGCAGACAAGACACTCGGCCTCGCCATCGATCTCCCCCACGAGGGCGCGCGCTGCCTCCACGTAGCGCGACATGCCCTCTTCCCGCTCTTTTTCTATCCATCCGACTTCGCGCCAGATTCGGCGGGTCGCCTCCCGATCGCGTTCCGGGTCATAAGCACGCAGAATCAACAATCTCTCCTATCGAAGTCCACGTGCGGCCGGGTGTGACCGCTGTAAGTAGCTAGATTTGTTCAACTTTGAAACGGATAGCGCTGGCTTGCCCACGATCGCTTATAGCGACGGGTTGAAACCGGTCGCTGAAAATAGCCGTCCTGCGGACGGGCGGTGCGAATCGATCCTGTGCGTCCGCAGGACGCCTATTCTCAGCCGCGCATTTTAATGCTTGCCATCGCACTTGAGGGATCACACCCGCGCCACTCCCGGCATTGACGATAAGGACACCGCACGTTATACTGAATGATACGTAATTACCGCAGGCAGTGGAGGCAAACGCAATGCTGATCCCGTTTCCCGGAATGGACCCTTATCTCGAAAATCCGCTGCATTGGCGCGGCGTTCACCATGAGATAATCAGCGGCTGCGCAGCCTCGCTCAATGCGCGCCTGCCCGAGGGTTACTTCGCCAGAATTGATGCGCGGGTCTATATAGTCGAGCCACCACAATCGCTGTTCCCGCACGTTTCGGTTCTTCGTCGAGTCGAGTCGGCACAGGGCACATCGGGTGCAGTTGCCACATTGATACCATCGACATCGCCGATTGTCGTTACGGCATTCCCGGAGGAGATCTCAGAATCGTTCATAGAGATAAGGCGAGCTGGCGATGATGGGGCGCTCGTCACCGTTATCGAAGTGCTCAGTCCCGCGAACAAAGATTCCGGCGGCGCTGGAACGCAAAGCTACAGAGATAAGCAGAGATCATTGCTCCATAGCGACGTAAACCTTCTGGAAATAGATTTGCTGCGCACAGGCCTGCATTCGGTCGCGGCGCCCAGGGACCTTCTTCCGGTTTCGCCAAAATGGGACTATGTAACCTGTCTTCACCGGCCCAGGAATCGCTGGAGGTTTGAGTGTTTCGTAACCTCCATTCGCCAGCCGATTCCGCCCGTATGCGTTCCCCTCGCTCACAGCGACGAGGACGTCCGCGTTGACTTGCAGGCCGTGGTAGCCCAATGCTACGATTTCGGCCGCTACGCCGATCAACTCGACTATGCGATTCCTCCGTACCCTCCGTTATCCCAGGAAGACGAAGATTGGGCGGACGCGCTCCTTCGCGAAAAGGGGCTGCGGGCGTAGACCTCCTACTTCTCCGCCAGCCGTTCCGCAAGCCGTGTGAACCGCTTGGCCGCCTTGTCGTTCTTCACCGCCCGGCCGATGGCGCGCTTCTCGCCGACGATTACACACATCTTGCGCGCCCGCGTTAGAGCCGTATAGAGAAGATTGCGCTGGAGCATCATGTAGTGCGCCGATCCGAGCACGAGTATGACCGCCGGATACTCCGAACCCTGCGACTTGTGGATGGAGAGCGCATAGGCAAGCTGAAGCTCATCGTAATCCGCGAAGTCGTACTCCACCTCCGCCTCCGGGAACGCGACCGACAGCGCCTGCTCGACGTGGTCGATCTTCGTAATGATGCCTATATCGCCGTTGAAGATTTGCTTTTCGTAGTTGTTCTTGAGCTGGATAACGCGATCCCCGGCGCGGAAGCGGCGAGAGCCACGAATAAGCTCGCCATTGCCATCGCGCGCAGGGTTCCAGGCATCCTGAAGCCGCTCGTTCAGGTGGCCCACCCCCGCTTCGCCGCGATGCATCGGCGACAGAATCTGGATGTCGGACGGCAGGAACCCCTCCCGCGTCAATGAGCGCGTAGCGAGCGTGACGACCATTTCGGATGCGGCGGCGCTGTCCTCGACCTCCACGAAGAGGCAGTCTTTTCCCTTGCGCTCTTTCGGCGGGACGAGGAGCGGAAACTCGCCGCGATTCACGCGGTGCGCGTTGGTCACGATAAGGCTTTGGGCCGCCTGCCGAAATATCTGCGTGAGGCGGCAGACCGGAACCGCGCCGCTCGCTATGAGGTCGCCCAGCACGTTTCCCGCTCCCACGGACGGAAGCTGATCGGCGTCACCTACAAAGATTACCTGCGCGCCTTCCGGCACCGCTTTCAGGAGGCTGTTCGCAAGCACCGCGTCCAGCATCGACACCTCGTCGGCGATCAGCACGTCGCAGTCGAGCGGATTCTCGTCGTTGTGCGCGAAACCTCGTGCGCCCGGTTCGAATTTCAGCAGGCGATGGATCGTCTGTGCGGGCTGCCCGGTCACCTCGGAGAGACGCTTGGCGGCGCGGCCGGTGGGACTGGCGAGGAGAATGCGCTTGTGCCTCGCCGCGAACGCCTGGCAGATAAGATTCGTGACCGTCGTTTTCCCAGTGCCCGGCCCGCCCGTCAGCACAAGGAAGCGGCTGCTCAAAGCGAGGTAGACCGCCCGCTTCTGCTCGTCCGAAAGCTCGATCTTCTGCGCGCCGGCCTGATACTCCAACCACGAAGCGACCTTGTCCTCCGCCACGCGCTGCGCCGGATTCCGCGAAAGCATTTTGACTCGATTCGCCAGCCCGATCTCCGTGTGGTAGAGGGCGGGATGGTAAACCGCCGGCGAGTCGAGAGTCGAGAGTCGAGAGTCGAGACGAGCGTCCGTGTCTCTCGACTCACAACTCTCGACTCTCGACTCGATTATCACCTCTTCGGCTTCCGCCATATCCGTAAGAACAGTGGGCAGACAGTCCTGCTCGACGCCCAGGATTTCGGCAGCTTTCGCGAGGAGGAGCGGCTCGGGAAGGAAGAGGTGGCCGTAGTCGGTGGCATCACTGAGAGTATAGAGAAGCCCGGCGCGCAGGCGGGGATCGCTGTCCGCCGCGAAGCCGAGCTGCTGCGCGATCTTGTCGGCGGTTTTGAAGCCAATTCCCCAGATGTCCTTTGCCAGGCGGTATGGATCGGTCTCCACAAGCTGGATGGAATCGTCGCCATAGGTCTTGAATATCTTGACCGCGAACGTGGCCGAGACGCCGTGGCCTTGCAGAAATAGCATGACCTCGCGAATCGCCTTCTGCTCGGACCATGCGCGCCCGATCATCTCGATCCGCTTTTCGCCGATACCCTGCACCCGCATCAGCTTCCGCGGAGTTTGCTCGATGACCTCCAGGGTCTCCATGCCGAACCGCTCCACCATCCGCTTCGCCATGACGGGGCCCACGCCCTTGATGAGCCCCGACCCCAGGTACTTTTCAATGGCGAGAGCGGTGGCGGGTCGGATGGTGTCGTAGCGCTCCACCTGGAACTGCCGTCCGAATTCGCGATGGCTGCTCCAGCGTCCGAATATGCGAACGCTCTCTCCTGGCACGGGGTTCCCCATGCCGCCCACGATAGTGACGAGGTCTCGCGCCCCCTCGACGTTCAGGCGAGCCACGGTATAGCCCGTGTCCTCCGCGTGGAAGGTCACGCGCTCTATCACGCCGTCGAGCTGATCGAGCGGGACAAGCGTCTGCGTCTGAGGTTTTATGGTTGGCGGTTCCGCCATCAATGTCATCGAATTCATCTCAATTCCGGCAAAACGGTCATCTCAAGGCCGGCCATTCATTCGCCGATAATGGAGGGAGAGAAACATTATGCGCCTCCTGCTCCATCTACTTCTTGTCGCGGCCTGCTGGCTGGGCATCGTGCTGCTCGTGCCCTCGCCACCGCCATTCGCTACGAATCATAAAACTGCGAAACGAACCGATTTCCAGTCACCGCCTCAGTTCGTAACGCTTCGATAGTGGGCCACCGTCTTTTCCAGCCCCGCCTTAAGGTCGAACGAAGGCTCAAATCCCAGCCGGTTCCACGCCGTGCGGATGTCTGCGCTGGAGTGAAGAATGTCCCCCTGCCGAGGAGGGCCATAGCTCGCCTTCTCTGTTACTCCCAATACGTCTGCCAAAGCGGAATAGAGCTCGTTGAGAGAGACGAATTTGCCGCCGGCGATATTGAAAACCTCTCCCCCGATTCCTTCCGCTCGGGCGGCCAGCAGGTTCGCCTTAACAACATCTTCCACGAACAGGAAGTCGCGCGTCTGCCTGCCGTCGCCATAAATTGTCGGCGTGTGGCGCTCCAACAGCGTCGTTATGAATTTTGGAATCACCGCCGCGTATTCGCTCTCCGGGTTCTGGCCGGGACCGTAGACATTGAAATAGCGCAGGCAGGCCGTCTGTAAACCATGAAGCTGAAAGAAGAGCCGCGCCATGTGCTCGCCGTACAGCTTCTCGATGCCGTAGGGACTGAGAGGGCGAGGCAGCGTCTCCTCCGGCGTGGGGAGGACCTCCGTGTCGCCGTAGACGGCGCTGGAGGAGGAGAAGACGAATCGCTCCACTCCCGAATCGCGCGCCGCGAGCAGCAGATTCAGAGTGCCCGAAATGTTGATGGCGTCCGCTGTGATGGGATCGCGCACGGAGCCGGGCACCGAAATGTAGGCGGCCAGGTGAAACACGACCTCCACTCCCCCCGCTCTGTTGCAGGCGCTGCGGCATGCGACAGCATTGCGGATGTCGCCCTCCTGGAAGTCAATCTTACGCTCAATGCCCGTGAATCGAGAGCGGCTGCCCGTGCTGAGGTTGTCGAGCACCCGCACTTTCGCGCCCTCTTCGACAAGCGCACGCACAAGATGCGACCCTATAAACCCCGCCCCGCCCGTAACCAGTACCGAAACGCCCTTCACAATTCGCCTCCACGCGTAAATATTATGCATACGCTCAAGATACGCTCAAGATTCGGAGCGAGTCGTCCATTCTCCTGCGCCGGTATCGGACAAGCAGGACTGCGGCCCATTCGCCGCGAACGCTTCCAGCGTTCCACTAAGCCGTTATCGGCATGCACTCGTTTGTACGCATACATTTTCTCAGGGAGGACACCAAATGAACCGGTATCATTGTGCCGTATTCGCGCTGCTCGCTGTTCCGGTCGGGATTTCATTGGCTGCGTTGACGCAAGGAAGACCTGACCCCGCCAAGCAGATCGCCGCCCAACGCGAAGCGATGGACAAGCTCACGTTCATGAATGGCGTGTGGCGGGGCCCGGCTTGGACCATATTGCCGAACGGAGAGAAGCGAAACATTACTCAGACGGAGCGAATCGGTCCGTTCCTGGACGGATCGGTCAAGGTTATCGAGGGCCGTGGCTACGACAAGGACGACAAAGTCACGTTCAACGCGTTCGGCACAATCTCATATAACACGTCGACCAGCACGTACACTCTGCACTCGTATGCGCTGGGAAACGTCGGCGATTTCATAATGAAGCTGACACCCGACGGCGATACCTGGGAGATCCCCGCCGGTCCGATGACGATTCGCTATACTGCGGTCGTCAAGAACGGTATGTGGAAGGAGGTGGGCGACCAGATTGTCCCCGACAAGGCCCCGGTACGCTTCTTCGAGATGAATCTGAAGCGCGTAGGCGACACGACATGGCCTGCCGAGGGCGCGATTCCTCCCAGATAGCCGCTTTCATGTTGCGCGATGCGCCTGTCCCCGCCAAGATAGGAAAGGTGAGGCAAGATTTTGACTTACAGCGAGTGGTGGTGGACTGAACAACATGAAGCACTCAGACTCGGGCGTGAGATTGAGCCGCCTTGGATCGTAGAGGAAGAATCTGCACCCTACTCGAGTGAATGGCAACAAGGAACCTCTCAAGCATGGATGCTTGAGGTTTGGACTCCATTTTGGCAAGGATTGAGTGCGGAAGATAGGGGAACATACTTAGATCGCCGGGAGGCAGACGTTCTTTGGAGGTTGTATCTGCTGGATCCTGAGAAATACTCTCGGATGGAATGGTATGAGCCGTAGTAATGACCGAATCATTCGACTTCCGTCCCAAAGGACGTGGTGTCTTCTACCACCACTACTGCCGTTCAAAGCACCGCCAGACCTTCGCCATATGAAGCCGAACAATGACAATTACTTGACTTCACGCCGGGGCGAACGCATAATTCATTTAGGAGAGATTCATCACGCGTAGGTCGTCTCCCTGGAGGCAAACGCAATGGCAAACACACAAATGGATAGAGACCGGATTTCTGAACGTGGAAAAAACCTCTACCATGACAGAATTCGCGCTCAGGTAGAGACTCCGAACGATATCGGCAAGATGGTGATTATCGACGTCGAAACCGGAGACTATGAGGTCGATCAGTCGGGCCTGGAGGCGGCGAGGATACTTCACGCCAGACAGCCCAATGCAGAGCTTTACGGCATTCGAATCGGGTACAGAGCGGCGGATGCAATTGGCGGCGCGATGGAGCGCACAACGGGATGACGGGCCGGATTGACAACCTACACGCCATGCTCCCGGTTCCCTTTCAGTTCTCAGATCAGCCCGACCTCTACATTGAGTTCGTTATCGACACCGGTTTCACCGGCGAATTGACATTACCACCCGCCGCTGACGAAGCGATGCAACTCCCGTTCGCATATGATCAGGCGGTCACACTTGCGAATGACACCGATATTGAGGTCCCCGTACATCGGGCCGCGATACTCTGGCACGGCGGTGAACGGCTTGTTCACGTGTTTGCTACTGGCAATCGACCGCTTCTCGAAACCGCGCGGCTAGCGGGATGCGAACTGCTCGTGCAGTTAGTGGAACATGGCCTGGTCACCGCGAAAGAGTTATAACCCGTCCTCCCCGCAGGATACCGACCTTCTCCCCGCGAACCAAACCGCATGTGGTCAAATCTTTGGAAGCGAATCCGACCGTACATAAGTCCCGCGATTCTTGGAGCGAACATCGCGCTGGTTCTCGCCATTCTATATGGCAAGTGGCCCATCGGGATGTGGGAGGTCGAAAAAGACAAGTCCGGCTGGACCCTCTATGCTTCGTACTATACCGGCATCCTCGGTTCCATCGGTGCATTCGGCGCACTCGTCACCTATCTCGACAGCCGTCGTCAGAAGCAGGAGCATTTCGAGCGTACAGCACTCGACGCCCAATTCACCGACATCCTGAATCGATTCGCGGACAACGACAGTCCGACCCTGCGGGCCAACGCCGCCATTCGACTCGCGGAGATGTCGCGTGAACATCTGCCCGGTAAGCCCACGGAGTTCAACGCAGAGAACAATCCCTTCTTCCCCCGCGCCGCCTCCCAGCTAGCCTGCGCACTCCATATGGAAGAGAATGACTCTGTGCTCGCCGAGGTTGAAAAGGCGCTCGCTCGAATGACAAGTTGGGTGACAGAGAACCAAGCTTGGCCGCTTCTCGACCTTTTGATTCATGAACTTGCAGATGCTAATCGCAATGCAAAGAAGGAGTTCATCCGCGTTTTAGGTTCTAGCGAGGAAGCTCCTGATGGCTTAGAAGCTTTAGCACTGTTTTGCGAGCCGCAACAAATCCTAAGATTGTGCTTCAGGGACCTTTTGGAAACGGAACAGTATACTGCAAGCCATGCCGCTAACAAGTCACTTGGAATTGCCATGACAGATGAAGAACGGCGAACAGCCCGCGGTCGCCTTCCTTCCGCTATACAGAACAATGCCGCCCGTCTGATTGCCGCACGCAATGCGCTGGCCAATGCTCTCGTCTCACTCCCCTTTCCTCAGCTCGTACCTACAGAGCTTGACGCACTTCGAAGTTGGCAACGCACCGATGTATTATTGATATGGGATTGCTTCCTCGCCGGGGCTAACCTTGCCGGGGTGCCGTTTCAAGGGGTGAACCTAAAAGGATCATTCTTTCATGGCGCAAGTTTACAGGGCGCAAATCTTCAAAATTCGGTCCTTTCTGATTGTAAATTGACTGGTACCAATCTAAGCCATGCGAATCTGCAAAACGCCAGCCTGATAAATGTGGATATGCAGTTTTCACAGATGATTGGGGTGACTTTGGAAGGCGCAGGGTTTGATGGTGCCATCTTGAACGACGTGAAATGGTGGTATGCGGCCGACTACAATCTGGACAACTTGCAGCCTCCCTACGATTACCTCATGAAGAAATGGCCGGTTCCAACAACGGTAACATCTGCGAATCAGCCCAGTCCCACCATCGAAGACGTACATGGGTACATCCTGTCGGATTCAGATACGGCGACGCAGACCGTCAGTCAATCCAATTCACCCGATTCGCCCACGGGGGCTTGGAGCAAGCGATCTTCAACGGCATGTGAGGAGCTGCGGCTTGTTTCATTTTGCAAATGCGCTGCCGGAGGGCGACGGGTACACTGTGCCCATGAACCAATGGATCGTGGACGAGGAGCAGAGCGGAACCCGCACGGATGTATTCCTGGCGCAGGCCATGGGCGTATCGCGGGGAGAGGCGCAGCGGCTGCTGGAAACGGGTTATGCCCGGACTGACGGCGCGGAATCCAAATCCAACCGCAAGCTGAAGGCGGGAGAACGCGTCGAAGCGACCCAGCCCGAAGCGGTTGTGTCGGCCATGCTGCCGGAGGACATCCCGCTCGATATCGTGTTCGAAAACGAGGACCTGCTGGTTATCAATAAAGCGCGCGGCATGGTCGTACACCCGGCCCACGGCGCTTTGACCGGCACGCTGGTGAACGCCGTCCTTGCCCACGCCGACGACCTTTCGGGAATCGGGGGAGAGCTGCGGCCGGGAATCGTCCACCGGCTCGACAAGGACACTTCCGGGCTGCTGATGGTTGCCAAGAACGATGCCGCCCACATCGCGTTGCAGGCGCAGATACAAGCCAAGACCGCACACCGGCGATACCAGGCGATAATCTGGGGATTACCCAAAGCGGATCACATCATAATCGACGCGCCAATCGACCGGCACCCCGGCGACCGCAAGAAGATGGCCGTCCGCCCTGGTTATGGCCGCGAATCGGTTACGGAACTGCTGCTTCTGGAGCGGCTTGGCGAGTTCTCGTTCGTCGAGGCGAGACTTCAGACGGGCCGCACGCATCAGATACGAGTCCATTGCAACTACATCGGCCACCCTGTTGTCGGGGATGCGGCCTATGGCGGACTGAGGAAAGTGCCGACGCAGGGTATATCGCCGAAGGACCGAATTCCGATCGAAGCGGCCATAAGCGCGCTGAACGGACAGGCTCTGCACGCCTATTCGCTCTCGTTCGACCACCCGCGCACCGGCGAGCGGCTCTCGTTTACCGTACCCATGCCTGCCGTAATGCAGGGCCTGCTGGACGCGCTTCGCGCCGTCTACGATCCCTCAGGAAAAGTTTAATGACCTCCTCCGAGTCTATTCCAATTCGCATCGTGCTGGTCAAGCCTCCGCCGGGCGTCCTCTTTGCCCTGCGCCTCGGAGCGGCTCAGCTTGTCTCCCCCACCCGCTCCAACGGCGGCGATGTGACGTTCAACCTGGCCCTCACGCTAAAAGGACGGCAGGCAAACGGCGACCCGAACTTCTCGGGCGGATTTGCTCAGGGACCTCCAACCGCTCGATTTGTTTATGTGAGGTGTGGAACGTGCGCGGGCGATTTCAACTCGTGCTGGACCAGGGCCGCGAAGGTACCTCTCTCGGGCATTAGCTGGCCTATGGTAGAGGTCGCCCAGGCAGGCGAAAGCGCCGTCATCGTGGCCCGATTTGACGGCCGGGCAAAGGACGGCGGACCCGCCTGCGCAACCGTCAAGCTGCTGGACGGAGGCTGGAAGGTCTCCGTGCAGGAATAGATTTGCCATCAGAGGTCCAGCGTCACCAGCCGCAGTCCGGCTTTCGAGAGCGTCGCGAAGAGAACGCGATTCCGCGCGACGAAGATACCGTCCGTACCCGTGTAGTCCCATTCATAGCTGTTCTTTATGGTCCGCTTCAGGTGGATCGCCTCGTTGGGAATCTGCACAACGGCCGCGCCACTGGGGAGCGTCGGGTAGACCGCCGTCACAACATACCCATTGCTGTCTTCGCGTACAACCAGCTTACTTTCTCTCACCGTGTCGGGCAGCCCGGTCTTCGTCAGCGTAACATTTCCGCCCCGGTCTATCAGCGAGATGAAGCCGCCATCCTGCCTCGATCCGAAGACCGCGTAGCGCTGGAGGGATGGAATCCATCGGGCATCGTAGTAGTAGAACTTAATTCTATCCATTATTTTGAATTCAGTGGACGACATGCCGTCCGGCCGGATCAGCGACCCGTGGAGCGTTCCTGCAGGATAGCGCTGCCAGACTTCCAGAGCTTCAGATCGAGGCGGCAATTGACGCGCTCCACGGTCAGGCTCTGCACGCTTATTCTCTCTCGTTCGACCATCCGCGCAGCGGCGAGCGCCTCTCTTTCACGGTTGCCATGCCGCTGGTAATGCAGGGTCTGCTGGATACTCTTCGCAGCGTCGATAGCTCCGGCGCGTGAGCTAAACCGCGCCTTTTTCCGGTTTGACGGTACTTATCCGATATGTTATAATGCCTCGGTATTTTGGCGAGGATTTGATGAAAGAATCCGTTCGAAGGGAGGGGTCCAACGCATGTCCGGACACTCAAAATGGCACAATATTCGCCTCCGCAAAGGCAAGCAGGACGCTGAGAGAGGCGCGAAGTTTACGAAGCTGGCGCGAGAGATTATCGTAGCGTCGAAGGCAGGCGGCGGGAACCCGGATGCGAACCTGCGGCTTCGTCTCGCGATTCAAAAGGCCCGCGATAACTCGATGCCCCAGGACAAGATCAAGAACGCCGTCCAGCGCGGAACGGGCGAGATTGAAGGCGCGGTATTCGAGGAGATTACCTACGAAGGCTACGGACCGGCAGGCGTTGCCATTCTGGTGGAGTGCGCCACGGATAACCGAAACCGAACCGTCGCCGATCTGCGTAATATATTTAACAAGAACGGCGGACGCCTGGGCGAAAACGGCTCGGTTGCCTGGATGTTCGACGCGCCCAGGGGCCTGATAACGGTGTCGAGCACGGTGACTGACGAGGATTCACTGATTGGCGCAGCGCTTGACGCGGGCGCGGAAGACGTGAAGACCGTCGAGGATGGCTTTGAGATATATACGTCCCCCGGCGATCTCGGTCGCGTGGTCGAAGCGCTTGGCAACGCGGGCATCAAGACTCTCTCCGACGAAGTTATCATGCAGCCCAATAACACGGTGCGCGTCGAAGGGAAAGAGGCCCAGCAGACGCTCCGGCTCATGGACCTTCTCGAAGACCATGATGACGTGCAGAACGTTCACGCAAACTTCGATATTCCCGACGACGTGCTCGAATCGGCTGCCCGGTAGGCTGCTGTATTTGGGAATTGTAACGGCCAAAAACACGGCGTAACGCGGCTAAAAACACGGCGCAACGCGGAGGTTGCGCCCTACAGGTGGCCCACGTTTCTAGCATGAACAGATTCAGTTATACTTGCGCATAGATTCGGCGGCGATAATTCAGAAGGTCACTGAGAGTGTGGGCACTAAAGCATAAATGAATCTTAAATTGTCTCCGCAGGGCTCGAGAGGTGATTGGGGCGGTTGCTGTAATCGGGTAATTCTGAGCGTGTCCGCTCGTATATTAAGGTACGATGGGCGTCAGATCTAAATATCAGCAGCGCATCCTCAAGGCTTTCTTAGGCATAATTGCGTTCGAAACGATCGCTTCGCTCATAGTTGGGGCGGTCTACCGTGAAAGGCAGCGTTTCGAGCTTGGTCAGCGGATGGTAGCAGCTGTCCAAAGTGATGATTTTGCGTTAGCGACCACTTTGTTGGCACAAGGCGCCGATCAAGATGCACCGGTCGTTCCCCCCAAGAGCCGTTCGATCTGGCAGAGGATATTAGACCTATTCAGACCACCACGACGAGAGCATTCGCAATTCACCGTCATTTTGCTGGCTTTATGGTCAGATTCGGACGACGCAGCTTCCTTCGTTACAAAATTGCTTGATCGAGGCGCGGACATACGGGTACGGGATACGCTGGGCAGACCACCATTAGTGCTGGCGGTCTTGTTCGGACGTCCGGCAACTG
>JBBROJ010000038.1:0-38021 GCA_038229495.1 Chthonomonadales bacterium | reverse complement strand
TGATGCCCGGCGACAACATCTCTATCTCCGCGGAGCTTTTGCAGCCCATCGCCATGGAGCAGGGCCTTCGTTTCGCCATCCGTGAAGGCGGCCATACCGTCGGAGCCGGGGTCGTCGCGGAGATTATCGAGTAAAGGGGATTACTGGCAGAATGTCGCCGAATGTCGAACGTGTCCTGCAAAGCGGCTTCGACATTCAGCCGGTAACCTTCATTAAGGACTTTACGAATGGCCGGTAAAGAAAATAGAATCGTGATAACATTAGCGTGCACGGTCGCAGAGTGCCGCTCGCGCAACTACGTTACTTCTAAGAACCGTATCAAGCATCAGAACCGGATGGAGTTCAATAAATACTGCTCGACCTGCCGAAAACATACGCTTCATCGCGAAGCAAAATAGCAGTGGTCAGTTGTCAGTGATCAGTTAGAAGCAACTCCTGCTGATCACTGACAACTGGTCACTGACAACTGAACCGTAGGAGTGTAGCATAGCTGGTTTAATGCGTCCGCCTCCAAAGTGGAAGATCGCGGGTTCGAATCCTGCCACTCCTGCCAAATAGGAAGACGGTAGTCTGAAGACGGAAGACAGAAGCAGATAAGGGCCTTTCAATTCCGACTTCTGAATTCTGTATTCCGACTTCGAGGTTTTACGATGGCTTTAGGACAACAGCCGAGGAAAACGATGGCCAATCCTGGCGACAATGCGCCCGCGCCCGCGCAGCGTGGGAGGGGTTTCCTCCACGAAGTGATGGTCGAGCTCAAGAAGACCACCTGGCCGACTCTTCCGGAAGCCTGGCGTCTTACTACAGTGGTACTTGCAGTTATTGTTGCCATTGCTATCTATATGGGTCTTATTGACTTCATCTTGACGGTCCTCTTCAACAGGCTCCAGCTCATCAAGTAGCCGACTCAGGTAACTATGCAGAGACATTGGTATGCAGTTCACACCTATTCCGGTCACGAGAATAAGGTGATGACGAACATTATGCGCCAGGCCGATGCGCGCAACCTGCGCAGCAAGATCTTCGATATCAAAGTGCCCATCGAGGTCGAGATCCGCAACCGGGCAGGCAAGCGCCAATCCGTTAAACGGAAGGTATTCCCCGGCTACGTTCTGATTGAAATGGTTCTGGATGAGGAGACCTGGCATCTGGTGCGCTCGACGACAGGAGTTACTGGGTTTGTGAGCTCCGGCAACAAGCCCGTGCCCCTCCAGGACAAAGAGGTCCAGATTATCCTGCAGACGGAAGAGGGAACCGCTCAGCGGCCCAAGACCCAGTGGGGCAAGGCGGATACTGTCCGCGTGATCTCCGGTCCATTTTCCGGCCTGGTGGGCAAAATCGAGGACGTAAACATCGACAAAGAGAAGCTGCGCGTCCTTATCTCGATTTTCGGGCGAGATACGCCCGTGGAGCTCGACTTTACGCAAGTAGAGAAAGGCTAGAAGTCGGAATACAGAAGTCGGAAGCCGGAAGAAGTATTCACGGCTGGGCCGTTTTTCTAAATTCCGACTTCTATATTCCGACTTCCTTTCTCAGGAGACTTTTATGGCAAAGAAGGTTACCGCCGTAGTTAAGCTTCAGCTTAATGCCGGCAAAGCGACGCCCGCCCCTCCGGTGGGTTCGACGCTTGGCCCGTACGGCATTAACATGATGGAGTTCATCAAGGGTTATAACGAAAAGACGGCTGCTCAGGCAGGTAGTGTCGTTCCCGTAGAGATCACCATTTTCGAAGACCGCTCGTTCACGTTCATCATCAAGACTCCCCCGGCCGCAGACCTTATTAAGAAGGCGGCCGGAATAGCGGCCGGGTCCGGTACGCCGAACAAGGAGAAGGTCGGTAAGCTGACGCGCGACCAGGTGCGCACTATCGCCGAAGCAAAGATGGTCGACATGAATGCAAATGACATCGAGGCGGCTATGAAGATTATCTCTGGAACCGCCCGGTCGATGGGAGTGACAGTCGAGGGATAATTGCGGATTTCGGATTGCGGACTGATGCTGTCCAATCTAAAATCCAAAATCGCAAATCCGCAATGGTCAGTGGGAGGGGCTTCGCCCCGATTGAACCACGGGAGAACAACGAATGACTGATCTGGGGACGGAAGCCGGCGGCAAGGGCGCGAAGATTTCGACCGCCGCGCGGCGCGAATCGAAGCGCGGCAAGGCCCGGCACAGCAAGCGATTCACTGCGCTTGAGAAGCAGGTGAATCCGGAAGATCTCCTCGTGCCGGATGCGGCCCTGGAGCGAATCAAGGGATTAGCCACTGCAAAGTTCGATGAAACGATAGAGATAGCCGCTAACCTTGGGGTTGATCCTCGCCACGGAGACCAAATGGTCCGCGGTACGGTCAATCTGCCGTTTGGCACCGGAAAATCACGCAGAGTGGCGGTCTTCGCCCGCGGCGCTAACGCCGACGCGGCGCGCGAGGCCGGCGCGGACGAAGTGGGAGCCGAAGACCTGGTCGAGCGGATTCAAAAGGGCTGGACGGGGTGGACGGATTTCGATCTGCTTGTCGCTACGCCCGACATGATGCCGCTCGTCGGGCGGCTTGGAAGCATCCTGAAGCAGAAGATGCCGAATCCGAAGGCCGGCACCGTCTCGCCGAACATCGCACAGGTTGTAAAAGATATCAAAGGCGCTACGCGCGCGGAGTTCAGGGTTGACAAAGCGGGAATCGTCCACGCCCCCATCGGAAAAGCGAGCTTCCCGGTAGAGCACCTGCTGACTAACTTCAATACGCTGTTGAACGCCGTTTTGAAGTCGAAGCCGTCCGCATCGAAGGGCCGATATCTGAAGAAAATCACGATGACGTCGACTATGGGACCGAGCCTGCAAATCGACACAACCATTGCGCAGAAAGCCGCCGAGAAGATTTAGCGGCGAAGGGAAGAGGGGAGGAGGGATGACGGGAGAGATCATCCCTTCCTCCCCTCTTCCCTTCTTGCCGTTACTGGGGGACCAGGATTCGAACCTGGGTTAACGGCTCCAAAGGCCGCTGTCCTGCCGCTGGACGATCCCCCATCAACCGGCGGAACGTCCGAATTATACCTTTGGCCCAATCCGGTGTCAAGGCGATGACCGTCCGCCGCTCCCCTACCGCCCGGCGCAACGCATGTAAAACCTGGCGCAAGGTGGAACTGGGAAACGGCGCAACGCGGAGGTTGCGCCCTACCACTCATTGCTCATTGCTGCTTGGACACATCACCGCCCTACTCGAGATAGTCGCGAAGCTTGCTGCTGCGGCTTGGATGTCGCAGCTTCTTGAGGGCCTTTGCTTCTATTTGCCGGATGCGCTCTCGCGTAACGCGGAAATGACGGCCTACCTCTTCAAGGGTCCGGGAGCAGCCATCTTCCAGCCCGAACCGCATAATAAGCACGTCGCGCTCGCGGGTGGTTAGCTGATCTAGCGCCTCTTCGATCTTCTCGCGGAGGATCATGTTGGAGGCGGCCTCGGCAGGCGAAACGATCTCGTGGTCTTCGATGAAGTCCGCGAGGTGGCTATCCTCTTCCTCGCCAATCGGCGTCTCAAGGGAGAGCGGCTCCGGCGCGATTCGAATTATCTCTGAGACCCGTTCGACAGGCATTTCCAGGGCGCGCGCCAACTCATCCAGCGTAGGTTCGCGGCCAAGTTCCTGAAGCAGCTGGCTGCTCGTCTTGATTAGCCGGTTGATGGTCTCCACCATGTGGACCGGGATGCGAATCGTGCGTCCCTGATCAGCGATGGCACGGGTTATTGCCTGCCGAATCCACCACGTTGCGTAGGTGCTGAACTTATATCCCTTACGGTAGTCGAACTTCTCGACGGCGCGGATCAGGCCGATGTTGCCTTCCTGAATCAGATCCGGGAATGCCATGCCGCGGCCGCTGTAACGCTTGGCGATGGAAACGACCAGGCGAAGATTGGCGCGGGTAAGCGTATCCTTGGACCGCTGATCGCCCTTCTCGATTCGCTTCGCAAGGTCAATTTCTGCGTCCAGCGTAAGGAGCGGAGTCTTGCCGATTTCGCGCAGCCACATGCGGACGGAGTCGTCCACCGGAAGCCCTTCGACTCCGGCGAGATCATCTTCCGCGGCATCTATGTCCTTCACGACCGCGCAGTTGGAGACTGCCCGTCCCAGCAGTGGCAGGGGTATCTCCTTCAGCTTGCCAATGACCTTGATTCCTTCGTCCACGAACGCCTGGAAAATCTCTTCTATCTGCTCGGCGTCCAGCTCCTCGTGCATCAGGGAATCATTTATCTCATCGAAGGTGAGATACCCCTGATCTTTCCCATGGTCAATGAGGTGGCGGAATTCGTTGTTATCTTTAAATTGCTCTAGTGCCACGCTGCTCATCACACTCTCCGTCAAATTCTGTCTTCAATTCGCCGGCTCTCATCGTCCTTGCTCGATTCCGGACGAAAAGAAGATCGGCGGGCGTTACACGGAGCCTTTCAGCTCCTTGAGAATTTGCTGTCGCTCCTGCGTGAGATTCCGCTCCAGCACTCTCTCTGATTCAGATAATGGGGTCTTCTGCAACAACTGTGACAACTCCTCCTCCACCTCTTTGTACCGGCGCATCCTGCGATGCCGCCGTAGAGTGGCAGAGGCCTTGCTTATGGCTTCATCTGTAATTGGCACATTCGCCATCCGCGCCTGGAACTCCTGCGCGAGATCGCGCACTGCAGCAGAAAAATCGTCATCATGCTGGGTTTCCACCAGTCGCATCAGCGCGTCCTGCTCGGAACCCATATGGGAGCTATTCTCCCACACAAGCACCGCCAGCCTTTGCCCCAGAGCCGTCAAATAGTCGCTCGGCGCGATGTGCTTGAGTACGCTTTGGCGCCACTCCGGTTCCATGAGCGCGCGAATCAGCTCATTCTCCGCTCGCTCCTCCGTGGTAGATACCCTGGACGGAGATTCGATGGGCCGCACACTCTGAAAAAACCGCTTCCGCTCCAATTCGGCGCGCGCCTCACGTGTTAGTGGAGGGCGATAGGGTCTCTCGGGAGGCCGCCGGGCGGGCGATTCGGCAGACGGTTTCGGCGCTTGCCCGGCAGCGGTAGAATCGCTGCCCTGGGGAGAGCCCGGCGGCGTATGTTCGGCATTGCCGGCCGGTTGGGACTCAATCGTAGAGCCCGGCGATGCTGTTTCGGACGAGGTTACAGGCCGTGGCGTTCGGACGCGAGACCTCACTCGCCGCTTTCGTTCCGCCAAATCTTCGCGCATCTGCTTGGCCGCGGAATCCAGGCTCAACTTAGCCCTGGGATGAAGATCGACGAATTTGGCTATATGGCGGTCAACTGTCTCGGGATCGTGAACGTCAATTAGTATTCGCGACAGATCACTGAGAAATTTTGTCTTCCCTTCTTCCGTGGATAGATTCTGCCGGCGCTTGGCGGCATCTACCAAATAATCGACGTACTGGCCGGCGTCGTCCATTGCTCGCTGAAACATGGCTACGTCGCCGCGCTTGAGAACAGAATCAGGGTCCTCCCCGTCCGGCAGCCGGACCATGCGGAGATCGACTTCGCGGACGCCCTCGTCCTGCACCTCTTTGAACACCTCCGCCGCGCGCAGCGTCGCCTTGATTCCCGCATTGTCGCCGTCATACACGAGCGCTACTACAGGGGCAAGCTGCGCCAACTTCTTCGCGTGATCCCTGGTGAGAGAGGTTCCCAGCGTTGCAACCGCATTCGTGAATCCCGCCTGGTGCGCCGCAATAACGTCCATATATCCTTCCATAAGGAGGACTCTGCCTTCGGACGATATCTTGCGGCGAGCGAGCGAAAGGCCGTAGAGCAGGCGGCTTTTGTTGAAGATGGGCGTCTCGCCGGTGTTGAGATACTTGGGCTGATCGTCGCCAAAGGCGCGTCCGCCAAATCCCACGACCCGCTCCTGCTCGTCCAGGATCGGGAAGATGACGCGATGGCGGAACGCATCGATATAGTTTCCCGACTTGCTCATTTGTATTAGCCCGGCAGCCGAGGAGACCCTGGGGTCAAATCCACTTGATTGCAGATGCGATGCAAGATTGTCCCAACCATCCGGCGCGTAGCCGAGCTGAAACCGTTGGATCGTCTCGTGGACCAACCCGCGGCCATAGACGTAATCGCGCGCTACGGGCTTTCGCTCCAGCGTCCTGCTGAACCAGGCGAGCGCCGCGCCGTTGACTCCAAAGAGCTGGTCGCGCTCCCCGGCGCGCTCGCCCTGACTCTCTCCGCCGATGCGGTCGAACGTAAGCCCTGCGCGCCGTGCCAGGAACTCCGCCGCCTCGACGAAGGTCATGTTGTTGTATTTCTCAACGAAGGTGAACGCATCCCCGGAGGCGCCGCATCCGAAGCATTTGAATCCGCGAGTTGTGGGCGAAACATTGAAGGAGGGGGTTTTTTCCTGGTGGAAGGGGCAGAGGCCGAGGTAGCTGCGCCCCCGCTGCTTGAGAGGCACGAAGGTATGAATCAGCTCGACGATGTCGGTGCGGTCTTTAATCTCTTCCTTGTCCGCCATTTTGGTAGTTTGCAGAGTGACGTGCTGGAGAAGGGAAGAAGGGAGGAGGGGAAGAAGGGAGATGTCTCCCGCCGTCCCTTCCTCCCTTCTTCCCTTCTTCCCAGCTGAACAGTTTACCGGCTGCTGTCGTCCCGATTGCCGGGGATATCTCTCTTGTCCGTGAGCCCTACGGTAATTCCAACAACCCGGTAGCCGCGGCCATCATGTCGGTCGAGGAGTTGAAACGCGACGTTCTTCTCCTTGCCGTAATCCAGTGTCATCGTGCCTTTGGCGTTATCTTTTACCATGTTGCCGGTCCAACCATAGGTGCCGAATATCTTTGCGACGGTGTCGCCAAGCTTAAGGCCACGCGCAGTAACCGCACCGCCGGAATAGCCGAAAGACTGTGCCTGGATGAGACGGCCATCGCGATTGAACAAGAAAAAGTTCGTTACCGGGATTTTGCCGCCGCGATCGTAAACCCATGTTACTTCTTCTTCAGAGGATGCGGTCTGATCACCCGCGCCGCCGCCCATTCCAGGGATGCCGCCCATACCGCCCATACCGGGCATTCCCATGGCGCCCTCAGCGCCTGGCATACTCATTCCGCCGCGGGCGCCGCCGGAGCCCATGCCGCCACCCATGCCAGGCATACCAGGCATACTCATACCGCCGCCGCCGGACATTCCGCCAGGCATACCGGGCATTCCCATGGCGCCTCGCATTTTGCCCATTGCGCCACCCATGCCGCCGCCAGAACCCATGCCGCCACCCATACCAGGCATGCTCATGCCGGGGCCCATGCCCCCAACGCCGGGCAGACCGCCGCCTCCCCCCATGCCGCCCATTCCGGGTATGCCGCCGGCCTGCGCACCGCCGGCGCCGGTCACGACCGCGCCGACCTCGATACGCGTGGGCTGGCCGTGTCTTGAAAGAACGTCACGCCACCGGCTGTCCCAAATTCGGACGCCGAGCAGACTCCTTTCCCCTTGCGCCTGCGATGCAGCCACCGCGCCGGTAAGCAATAACACGCTTGTAGAGGCCACGCCGATCATGCCGCGGTACGATATTATCATTACATGCATCTCCTTGGAGTGAAAGACTGTCTCAAGCCGGCGTCTATCGACCGTCGCTGACCGCGCCGCCGCCCATCTTGCCGCCGCTGCGGCGTCCGCCCATTCCACCGGAGCCCATGCCGCTCATGCTGGGCCTTCCCATTGCGCCCATCATGCCGCCGCCCATGCCACTCATACCACTCATACCACTCATACCCGGCATGCCGCCACCCATTCCAGGGCCGCCGGCAACCGCTGCGCCGGAGCCCAATGGATTCGGGGACGGCGCGTCAAGCAGCGTGACGGTAATATCGACTACGGCTGGGCCGCGCCCCTTCATATCCTGCACTATAAACGCGACGTGCGATTCACGGGTAAAGTCGAGAGTGACGGCAGAGCCGCTCTTGGCGACTTTGCCCGTCCACCCATAGGCTCGATAGACCTTGGCGACCAGGTCGCCCAGTCGGATCGCGCGCGCCGTCACGCCGCCGGAACCGGACAACCCTGACGATTCTATCTGGATTACGCGGCCGTCTTTATTGAAGACGAAAAAGTTTGTAATGGGACCTCGCTGATAAATCCAGGTTGAGCGAGCTTCGCTCTCCTGAGTCTGCTCCCCGCCGCCCGCGCCAGTCACGCCGCTCATACCAGGCATACCGCCCATGCCACTCATACCGGGCATTCCCATCGCGCCCTCAGCGCCGGGCATACTCATTCCGCCGCGCGCGCCGCCGGAGCCCATGCCGCCACCCATGCCAGGCATGCCACTCATACCCGGCATACCCATTGCGCCTCTCATGCCACCCATCTTGCCACTCATGCCACCGCCGGAGCCCATGCCGCCACCCATGCCGGACATGCCGCCACCCATGCCGCCCATGCCACTCATTCCGGGTACCCCCGGTATGCCGGGCGCGCCGCCAGGGGCTTGAGCGCCACCTTCACCGGACGCGGTGATGAGGCCATTCTCAATGCGGGTAGGCTGGCCGTAACGGTTCAGCACGTCGGAAAACTTGTTCCATATCCGTATACCGAGCAGTTCACGCTCGGCTCGCCCGGCGGCATTCGACGGAACCACCGCCAAAATCAACAGGCCGGCGGCCGCAAGACCGGTGGCGCTTCGGAAAGGCTTTCGCATCGGATATCCTCCAGAATGTAGGTGCTACCAAGGTGCTATGTAGGCATATTGCGCGATCCATAGTGACCTTACAAGTATATTTACTTCGTCCGAACGTACTATTCCTGCCAAACACCCTTATTTTATCGGCGGCAGCAGGCAATTATCACAGCTAAGAACAGATTAGTATTACCATCCGGCGGCAAATACGCCGCCGCAACGCCCATCAACCCATTGACGTATTGACTAATTGACAGTTCGACCGATTGCCCATCTCTCAATGTATCGGCGCGGCAGTCAGCGTCGCGGCCGTTTTGCTCAGCGCGGCGGCCTTCCGCTGCGCCATCTGGTCTATGGTTACGAATCTATAGCCCCGCTGCCTGAAGCCCGCGATAATGCGTGGCAGCGCTTCCAGGGTGGTCATTCGACCGTTGTGAAGGATAACGATTCCGCCCGGCTGCGCATGCTTCAGCACAAACTCCACTAGCTGGTCCCCGTTCCCATATTCGAGTGAATCGGCTGTTACCGTCCACATGCAGGGAGTGAGCCCCCACTCGGCGGCCACCTTCGTCACTTCGCTGTTAAGATTGCCCCCCGGCGGGCGGAAATAGCGCATCCGGCGGCCAGTGGCCGACTGCACCGCCGCTATGGTTCGCATCAGTTCGCGCTCGATAGAGATGCGCGAAAGCATCGTCAAATTCGCATGCGTATAACTGTGATTCTCAATCTCGAATCCGGCGTCCGCAATCAGCTTCACGAGATTCGGGTTCGCCGCGGCATGCCTGCCGATTACGAAAAAGGTCGCCGGGATGTTCTCCTGCTTTAGCACATTTACAAGCATCTCGGTGACGCCCGGTTTCGGGCCATCGTCAAAAGTCAAAGCGATAACATTATCGTTCGGCGCTCCTCGGTAAAGAGGCGGAGCGGCCTGCGATAAGAGACTGCCGGCGCTGGCTACCCACCTTGCCCGCGTTCCCGCATAATCGGGGTCGAGCGCCGCCGAAAGAGACAGATATTGAGCGGCTGCTTCCTGATCGCCGGCGGCGCGGGCCGATTCCCAGGCCGCGTACGCCAGGGCGTGGCGGCTCGGCAAAAGCAGCAGGGAGCTCCACAACCCTGCGCGAACCTCATCAATCCTGCCTTCGAGAGCGGAGTCCTTGACGGTAGCCGATGGTGCATCCACATTACTCGTGTGCAGCTCTTTCGCGGCCTTGCTTATCTCCTGGCCCTGGTGGTCGTAGATCACCATTTCCACCCGGTGCGCGCCGTTTGGAACTCGCGCGGTGTTCCAGACCAGGCTGAATGGAGACGTATTCACGATGCTGCTCACGGTGCCGTCAATCTTGAACGCAACGAACCCCGTATACGAATCAATGTTGTCCGGCTTTAGGGTAATGACGCCCGAATACTTCTTCTCGACGGAGCCGCCGCGCCGCGTAACAAGGCCGTGGCCCGTTGGAAGCGGCAGCGCCGCCGACCGAATCGGCGAATCTTTCTTGAACGTCATGACCAGGCCGAAAGGCTCCCCGAACGGATCCCCCGGCAGCGCGGTGATGGCCGCGCCCAGGTCCGCCGCCGCTCTGCGATGATCGCCGCTTCGCGCGGCCGCCATACCGCTTATCGCGCGCCCCGTCGCGGCGAACGAGTCGGGAAGTACAAGGCCCGCTCCGCCGCCCTTCGCGCCGCTAAGTATCTCCACATAGCGCGCCGCCAGCATGCACGCGGACCGGTCGCCGTTTCGCTCTGCCAGTTGGAACCTGTCCAGCGCCTGCGCCCTGTCGCCCCTCGCCAGACTCACAAGACCGAGCCCATACAGCGCGAGCGGATCGCCGGGCGAATCGGCCAGCGTCACATTCCATTCGGATGCCGCGCCCCGTGAATCGCCGGTCAGCATCAGCAAAGCCGCGGATAGATTATGAAGGAGCGTATTCCCCGGTTCGGTGTCTATGGCCTGCCGGAGCGTGACCGCCGCCGTGCCCGTCTCCCCTGCCTGCATCTGCTGAAGCGCGGCTTCCGCGCTGTCGAGCGTGGTGCGGGCATGAGCCGCTTTGGCAGCGAAAACTTTCGAAGCGGCTTCCGCGGGCAGGGCTATTATCGATGCGAGGCCCGCCACCGCAATCACTACGGCCATCACTATTCTAAAATGGTTCGATCTTTGGACGAGAGGGAGAAAGAATCGGTTACAAGTCATGGTTAAAACCGTGTTTAACACTGCGGATTCCCCCAATCGGCGAAGCTGAGACGGTAGAGCTGCGCTCAAGGGAGGGAGGGGACAATATAACGCCGCAAGTCACGGCATTCAGTTGCAAGTATACCATACAGCGATAGGGGGAGAAGCACCGGAACCCGTGATCGACTCTGAATCTACTACGCTATTGCGGATTGACGGGCGAGCCGTTGTGACGGACCTCGAAGTGAAGATGAGGACCCGTGGAGAGGCCCGTGCTGCCTACATGAGCAATGGCCTGGCCCTGCCTCACCTGCTGCCCGGCGGAGACGCCGAGCGACGAACAGTGACCATAGAGCGTCGAAACGCCGCCGCCGTGGTCGATAATGACGCAGTTGCCGTAGCCGCGCCGGTAGCCCGCGAAGATCACCTCGCCGCCGCCTGCCGCGCGAATCTCCGCGCCATAGCCGGCCCCGATGTCCACGCCCGTGTGCATCTTCTGGCGGTGCAGGATGGGATGGTAGCGTGAGCCGAAGCCGGACGTTATCGGGCCGTCCGCCGGCTTGATAAACGAGCCGGTCCAGGCGCGCAGCATGCGCCGGCGTCCGCTGGGAGTCTGCTGCAGGGCGCGAATCTCAGATTCGATGTCGCGGGACGCCTCTTCCATCTGGTCGAGCGCTTCCTCCATGTTTTCGCGCTTCTCTTCCACCTGCGAAAGCAGCTCGCGCTTGCGGGAGACGTCCGACCTGTACTGCTCTCGATCCCTCTCGCGCTGTTCCTTCAGATGGGCGGCTTCGACGGCCTGCGCGTCGAGGCTGCGCTTGTCCTCCGACAACTCCCGCTGATCGGCCTGGATTCCGTCGATCAGCTTGGCATCGCTCTCCGCCATTCGCTGCGCATAGTAGGAGCGGGACATATATTCGTGCACGGTGCGCGACCGAAGCAAGACCTGCACGTAACTTGTGTTCCCGCGCTCGTAGTTCTGCCGAACGCGGCTCGAAAGGATTCGCTTGCGCACCTCCAGCCGGCGCTGAGTGGCGTCGATTCGCTGCCCCAAAACCTCCTGCTGATCACTCAGGTAGGATATCCGCTTTTTCGCGCGCGCCAGTGAAACCTCCGTTCGTAGGAGGCGGGTCTCGACCGTGTCTATCTCGTCCGTAATCTTCCGCTCTACGCGCTTCGTCTGCTGAATCTGGACTCGCTTCTCATGCATCCGCGCTTTTACGCCATGGAGCTTCCGCCTGAGCTTCTCGCGCTTACTATGGGGGGCGGCAAACGAGGAGCTTTGAACCACCAACGCGCAAAGAACACAAAGAACGGCGAATCTTAACCGCGAAGACGCGAAGAAACGAAGAACGGCGCAGATCGAATATATATAGCTTCCTGCTTCTCTCTGTATCTCTGTGCCTCTGTGGTTCATAATCGCCCTATATTCTCCGGAGGAAGCGACGGACGGAGAGCGCACTGCCGGTCCAGCCGACAAGCGCGCCACCGGCGATAAGTATTCCCAGGACTACGAGCGGACTCGCCGCGGGAGGCATGTCCGCCGCCAGCGGTGACCGAAACTGGCCCGCGTAGGCGGATACCTGATGCGCCGCGAAGAGGACCAGCCCGCCCGCGCACGCCGCTCCCGCGATACCGTAGAAGATTCCCTCCAGCACCATGGGCAGCTTGATGAATCCGGGAGTCGCGCCCACAAGCTGCATGATGCGAATCTCTTTTCGGCGGGCGTGGACCGTGAGGCGAATCGTGTTTTGAATAACCAGGGCGGTTGCGAGAAAGAGCAGAATCGCCGCGGCGCCGCCGATGTTGCGCACTAGCCGCGAAAACGTGAAGAGCTTCTCCAGCTCATCTTTGGCGTCGCGAACAGCCTCGACCTCTGGAAATTCGGCAGCGTTCGCGAGAAGAGCCGACATCCGCGCGGTGTCTTTTGGATCGCCGACACGCACCTGAAGGCAGTCGGACAGCGGGTTGTCATCCAGCGCGTCCTTCACCTGGCCGTAGAGCGGATTGTTGTCCTTCCATGCCTGTTCACGGGAATAGAGGGCAACGGTCTCGACGCCGGGCAGCGCCTGGATTCGCCGCCGCACGTCCTCCGTCTTCTGGCGAGTCTGGCCGAACCGCATGAAGACCGCGATCTCGAATTGGCGCGGCTGCGCTTCTGCAAACTGGTGGAGGCGGTAGAGCGAATAGACCGCGCCGCCCAGAACCGCCATTGCAATAGCGACCGTGCTGAGAGCCGCAAGAGACATCAGGCCGTTGCGGCGCACGTTGCGCCCGGCTTCTCCCATCAGGAAGACGAGACTGCTAAATCTCATAATTCACGTGGTGAGCCGCGCTACGGTATATGGCGGAGGTTGCTCCCTACTTGGCACTAATGAATGGTGCGGGCTAAATCTCATAGTCTCACCGCCTCTCCCCTGTCACAGCTTCTTCTCTATCGTATCTATCATAAATTCCCTGGCGCTCATCGCGGATGATCCGTCCATAGCTGAACTCTACGACGCGCCGACGCATGGTGTCCACAATCTGCTTATCATGCGTGGCGACCACGACGGTCGTGCCGCGCAGGTTCACCTGGGAAAGAATCTCCGCGATGCCATGGGACGTGTCGGGATCGAGGTTGCCGGTCGGCTCATCCGCGAGCAGCAGAGGCGGCTCGTTGACCAGTGCCCGCGCGATAGCGACTCGTTGCTGCTCGCCGCCGGAAATCTGATTCGGGAAGGCATCGCATCGATGTGTCAGCCCCACCGCGTCCAGCGCTGTCGGCACCTTCTTGCGCACCTCGCGCCTTCCCGCGCCGATGACGCGCAGCGCGAAAGCGACATTCTCAAAAATCGTCTTGTCCGGCAGCAGGCCAAAGTCCTGGAAGACGACTCCCATTCGGCGGCGCAGCAGAGGCACGTCGCGCCGCCGCATCTGCGAGAGGTTCTGCCCCGCGACAATGACCTTGCCCGAAGTCGCAATCTCCGCGCGATAGAGAAGCTTTAGAAACGTCGATTTTCCCGCTCCCGTCGAGCCGACAACAAACGCGAACTCCCCCTTTTCGATTCGCAGGGAGACGCGAGAAAGCGCGCTTCGCTCACCGGAGTAGACAACGGAAACATCCTGAAGTTCTATCATTTAATGGGGGTCTGCTATCGGGCCTGCGCCAATGGATCGGCGGAATCGGCGGGGTCGAACAGCCTTGCGGTTGCGGCCAATCCCGGCTCGAGGAGAGGCTTACTGTGATGCCGAACGCTGCTGTACGCTGCTACGGAGCGCCGTCTATTTAACCACCCCACATGACCGCCTGTCAAGGGAGCGGGCGAACATTTTGGACACCTTCTTCGCACAATAGCTGCTCTATGAAGATTCCAAGCCCGTCTTCATCGTACGGCGGCGCGACGCAATCCGCCATTGCACGAACGTGGGGCTTCGCAGTGCCCATCGCAACGCCCATCCCCGCCCACTCAATCATCGGCAGATCGTTGTCGCCGTCCCCAAATGCCAGAGTCGCTTCCCTTTTGACGCCAAGCCGATCCGCTACGAGCTTCAGCGCCGATCCTTTGTTCGCATGGGGATTCATGAACTCAAGGTACTCGGAGTTCGTCTTGGTGATGTACAGCGATTCGCCAAACAGTTCTCGAAAGCGAACCAGCAGTCGGTCGATAGTCTTCGGCGTGTCGATGAGAATCATTTTAGTGGGATCGGAGCCGGCGAATCGAGTCAAGTCGCCCACGATTTCCATCGGAGAGGCAGTCTGCTTGAGATAGAACTCGGCCCAGGCGGTTTTGCAGGCGACATAGAGATGATCGTCGAGATAGTAATTGAGGTGGTGCCCGTTTTCCGCGCAAAATCGAACAATCTCGGAGGCGGGGCCGGCGGGCGCGCGCAGATGCTGCCAAACCTCCCCCGTGCGCGGATGCTTTACCATCGCGCCGTTGTAAGAGATGATGGGCGCGTCGAGGCCAAGCTGCTCAGCGAATCGCGTCGTGGCTTCATGCATACGGCCTGACGCGATGACACACGCGACGCCCCTGGCCGCAAGCTCCCTGACGGCAAGCGCGTTTCTACTGGAGATAAGGTGGTCTGGCCCCAAAAGCGTTTCGTCGAGATCGATAGCGGCAAGCGAATAGATAACTTCCATACTATTGTTTGTATAGCGGGATATTTTTTTATAGCGAACGCGTATCTGATTGTGTCAATCCGTACAGATTGCTTTATGAGACTCGCAAGAGATCAATAACTATTGGACAGCCCAGCGGCCAGACAGAAGCCGGCCCGCGCAAAGGAGTATTCCGATGAGCACGACAACAGCTGCCGGGCATGACGGCCTGGCGCATCCGATTGGCCGCTATGAATCTCGCGTTATCACAGCGACGGATTGGGGACTACTGATCCTTCGCCTGGCGCTTGGCGTCATATTCTTCGCGCACGGCGCGCAAAAGGTGCTCGGCTGGTTCGGAGGTCCCGGTCTCGCGGCGACGGTTTCCGGCATGTCACATATGGGTATTCCCGCCGTGCTGGGCTACGTCGCCGCTTTTACGGAATTCCTCGGTGGCCTGGGTCTTATCTTCGGGGTGCTGGCGCGGCTGTCCGCCCTTGGCATCTTCATCGTCATGGCGGTCGCCGTGTTGAAAGTGCACATTTCCAACGGATTCTTCATGAACTGGATGGGCAACCAGAAGGGCGAAGGATTCGAATATCATCTCCTCGCCATGTCAATCGCCGTCATGATTCTCCTGGCAGGTCCCGGTCGGCTGGCTCTCGCGGACCTTGAGCGGGGCTGGCTGAGAAAGACATAAAACCAATGGGTCAATGGGTCAATGAGTAAATGGGGCAACGCAAAGGCATTCTATTTTCTCATTGACCCATTTACTCATTTACCTAACGACCCATCATATCTGCACCACCCGCTTCTCGCGCTCGGACTTGTAGCCGCCCAGAATGACCTTGAGGACGGTGATTCCCTCCTTCAAGCCCTGCTCTGGCGTCTTGCCGGTCTCAATGCAATCCACGAAGTGCTTGATTTCGCCTACGAAGCCATTCTCAGGCTCCAGCTCGTGCTTCTCCGCTTCGCTGCCGTGCGAGTGAAAATAGAGGCTGTTCCCCTTGCCGTATATCTGTCCCGACTCGCCGATGGCGTGGAACTGCCAGTGGCCGTTCGGCCAGGGATGACCCCACGATGTTTGCAGCGTGCCAACCGCCCCATTCTTGAAGCGCACCATCGTCTGCGCCGTGTCCTCAGCCTTGAGATACGGCTGATTATAGTTGTCGCTGAAGCTGACAACCTCTTTCGGCTCTGAATTCGCGAGGGAGACGAGAAGATAGGTGGGATGATAGCCGGTGTCGAGGGCGCAGCCGCCGCCGCTCTCTTCCGCCGAGCCGCGCCATCCCCAGGCGCCTTTCTGCTGCCGGTTGCCCGCGAGAAAGCAGTCCACCGTCCTCAGGCTGAACACGCGGCCGATTTTGCCTTCGGCAATCCATTGGCGGGCAGTGCGCGGAGCAGGCTCGAACATCTGGTTGTGGGCGCACATAAGTATCACGCCGTTCGCTTTCACCGCCGCCTCAATCTTCTTCGCCTCGTCGAGTGTCGTGCAGAGTGGCTTCTCGGTGAGAATATGCTTGCCGGCTTCCGCTGCCTCGATAATGCCGTCCCGATGCAGTCTGTGCGGCAGCGCCATATCCACCGCATCGACACTGTCGTCGTCGAGCATCTCTTTCCAGTCGGAGTAGACCTTCGCCGTTCCGCCCAACTCTCCGGCGCGTTTCGTCGCGTTCGCTTCGTTCACGTCGCAGGCGCCAGTCACCGCCGCCCGTCCCTCAACGGCTTTCCAGCCCGGCAAGTGGGCTCCCATGATTCCGCCGCAGCCAATCAGCCCGATTCGTATCACGTTGTCACTCCTCCGCTGAAAATAGTAAAAGTTGGGTCGACGGCTTCTCTTCCCCAATTCGGCTGAAGTCGCGCGAACCGCCCGATGCAGCCATTCCGATCAACTATACGATGACCACATTCGTTCCCGGGCAACGGACACTCGATCTCGCGCCCGGAAAGACCGTCATCATCGGCTCGCCTGCGGTAGAGATTGCGCGCGATTCCAAGCGGGCCGGCTACCCCAATGGGGTCATGGTCACGCACCCCGGCCGCTTGCCTACGGAGCTCGCGGCAGCTCGACAAAGCGCTCTCGGATACCCACCCCCCGGCCCCCTCCCGAAACGGGAAGGGGGAGCTATAGCGCAAGTCTGCAGCTTCACCCCAGTCACCCTTCCCCCCAAATGGGGGGGCACAACCTCCCCCAGGATTGGGGGCCAAGGGGGCCTCCGGGGGACTCCCGACAAATCGCTTATTGCGCGGCGGCAGTCGCCTTTGGGACGGGAAACTCTACCACGACTCGCGCGCCGCCCTCCGCGTGGTTCTGATAAGTCACGCTTCCGCGCAGGTCCACCCGGCTAAGGCTCTCGATGAGCTCCAGTCCCGTGTTCGCCGCTTTGCGCGGATCGAATCCCTTCGGGAAGCCGGGACCGTCGTCGCAGACCTCCAGCCGGGCCTTGTCGAGGACCACTCCGAGCGAAACGTCGATAACATTTCCACCGTGCTTTACCGCGTTGCTCACCAGCTCGTTCACCAGCATGGCCAGCGAGGTGCCGTAACGTAAGGGGACCTCAATATTCTCCGCTCGGACCGACAGGCGGCGACCTTGCGCCAGTAACTGCAGCAGGGGCATGAGCTTGTCCATGACCTCGCCGGTGTGCAGACATTCCGCATCCACGCTCGTTTTTGCGTTTGACGTGAGCAGGTCATGTATCGCCGCCAGCGCACGGATGTGCTGCCCTATCCGGACAAGCTCCCCCGCGGGCACGGTATCCTCATGCTGCATCGTCTGGATGTCCACGAGCGCCGAGATAACCTGAAGGTTGTTCTTCACCCGGTGATGCGTCTCCGCCATCGCTCGCTGCAAGCGATGATTGAGCGTTTCAATCTCAGCTAGATGTTTCTCTCGCTCTTCCTCCGCTCGTTTGCGTTCGCTGATGTCGCGCGCAATTTTTGAGGCGCCCGCAATCTGGCCTCGCGCATCGATTACGGGAGAAACCGTCAACGAGATGTTCACTAATGAACCGTCTCTGCGGCAACGCACCGTTTCATACGGTTCGACGGATTCCCCGTGGCGGATGCGCTTCAGGATGCGGGATTCTTCATCCATCTGACCGGAGGGAATGAGCATCGTGACTGGCCGGCCAATCGATTCCTGGGCCGTGTAACCAAAGAGCCGTTCCGCGCCGCGATTCCAACTGGTGATGATGCCATTGAGATCTTTGCCAATGATGGCATCGTCCGACGACGATACGATGGCCGCGAGGCTGGCGCGCGCTTCTTCGGCCCGCTTCTGGTCGTCTATCTCGGTGTTCGAGCCGATCCACATCAGCACGCTGCCTTCGGCGTCCCGCATGGCGCGCGCACGGCTCAAATGCCACCGGTAAGCGCCGTCCGCGCGGCGGAACCGGTGCTCGAACTGGAACGGCTCGCCGGTGCAAATCGAATGCTGCCAGGCACGGACGTTCTCTTCCACGTCGTCGGGGTGAATGAACTGCGTCCAGCCCCAATCGCGAATCTGGTCGAAGGAGAGACCCGTGAATTCTGTCCACTCCTGGTTGAAGTAATCCACCTCGCCGCTGGGTTTCGCCGTGAAGATTTTCTGCGGCATGGATTCCGCCATGAAACGGAAGCGCTCCTCGCTTTCGCGCAGCGCGGCTTCGGACCTCTCGGCCTCTTCCGCCAGCTCCTGCTGCCGGACGCCGGAGTCGACCAGCGCCGCGTTCACGTCCCGCATGTCTCCCGAGACGCGCTCCAGCCGCAGCGCGTTGATCCTCTCCGTTGTCGTATCGATCACCTGGACCATAAGGCCCATAGCGCGCGATTCAGAGTCCAACGCCGGCCAAATCAGGTAGGACCAGTAGACAGACCCCCGCTCAGGTTCATGGTGCATCAGGTTGTTGACGAGCTTTAAGCCTTTTCCCCGATAAACCTCATCAAGCAGGCGTATGGAACCATCCGCGCGGCAGGCGCTTACAGCCTCAGCCAGCGGCTGGCCAATGAGATTTTCCGTCCGCGTTCCACAAAGCCGGCTGAATGCGGCGTTAGCATACCGGATCGTATGCGCGTCGCCGTCGGTGTGGATCAGCGCAAGCGGAGAATTTTCGACGGCCTCTTCAAAAAAGTGCACAAATGTCCCCCCGACAATTCCGATGCGCTGCATATCGGTTGGCCACCGCTCATGGACAACCCTCGTCTTGTTCTCCCCTCAACCCCAAAGTAGGAATCTGAAACAGAGACTGAGTCTGTGACTGAGGCTGCGACTTTGTATGAGTGATTTTTATTGCGTAGAGTTGCAGAGGGGAATAGTGAATCCTGATACGCCGCAATGGTTCTTTTGTCCTTCTTCTGTTTCCTTCCATTGCAGCCGCTTCCGGACCAAATCGCCCGAAGACTTGTAACACTCTATATTGATACAAAGGGTCCGGACCGCTGACAGAGTTGGCGGCGCGCATATACACCACGCGCAGCGGAGCTCCGACAGAGGTCGGAGCTCCGCTAATGTATGTGTCTGTCAATGTTAGTATATGTCAGTTACTGTGGTCGCAATTTACAGACGACCTACAGATGGATGTAGAGGGTCTCACCTTCCATGTTTGTTTTGTAGCCGTATGCCGTATGGAAGAAGTCCCACGGAACGTATATCGTGTCGTTCTCGACATACGGCGGCGCAGCAAGAGTAACCGCCGTGCCGCTGACGTCGACACTCGTGCTTCCGTCCTGAACCTGTGCGGTCCACTGCCCGATGGTTGCGCTCGCAGTCTTGGCGCTGTTGTCCCAGCTCACGGTTCCGCCAAGAGCTTCTACTAGGGCGGCAAGCGGAACATAATGCCTGCCGTCGCGCTCAACCGGTTCCTCGGCGATAGATGCAGTCTGTCCATTGATATTATATGGCATAAATGTTCTCCTTAGTGATATTTGTAACGATATTTGTAGTGACATTAACGGTCCACGAGTTAAAACCCGTAGCTGTTATGCAAAGTTGACCTGCGCCGACTTCGAAGGACGTCATGAATTTACAAACCTTAAGCGGTTCGATCTGCCGGATCTCCGAGTGGATCCTGGCTTGCGGGACGAATGCCTCGCGCTCGATCCCCATCGTCTGCGGGGTCACCGCGCGGATCTTCGCTGGCGGGCCGCGCGTTTCCGAATCCGCCATTCTGGTTCGCCGAATTCGGCTGACTGTTCTGGTACTGTTGGCCGGCAGGATCGCCGTACGGATCCTGGCTGGCGGGCAGAATCTGCTGGCCGGTGTTGGCGGCATGCAGTCCGAACATCCCCTGAACGTCATTGAGCAGGGCTGACGGATCGAATCCCGTATGCTGCTGTTGATCCGAATGGTTGGATATTGCGCCCAGGACCTGTCCGAGCAAGTTTCCAAGAGCCATTGTTTTCTCCCTTATTGTATATGTCTGTCTGTGGTCACAACGCTGTTACGTTCCCGGACCCGCGGGCCCGGATGGAACGGCTGACGAGAACCCATACTGGCGTGCGCCTTGCTCGTACTGCGCTGCCTCCCCGGCGGGCACCTGGATACCGCCCGCAGGGGACTGAACCCATACGGGGCGACCCTGCGCATCGCGATAATAGACGCCACCGTTCTTCGAGCGGTAGTATTGACCCTGCTCGCCCGTACCTTTGGAGTTCTGGTGTTTCTTATACAGGTAATACAGCGCCGCCGCTCCAGCGAGAACTGCTACTTTCTGCCCGGTGCTCATATTCGCAATCGGGTTGTTACTTCTCGGAGCGGGAGCAGGAGCCTGGTATGGCGCCGACGAACCGGCGTTCACGTCGTTGTTTGGGCGCGAGCAGCCAATGAGCGGCCCGAACATGGAGAATGCGATAATGACCGCCGCGAAGCGGATGGCTCGGCGCGCTGATCCTAGAGAAGCCATTGATGCTCTATCCATTTACATGCCTTTCCTTTCACTTCAATACAGGAGTTGAAAGCTGATCTTCAAATAGGTCTGAAGTCAGACTGTGAGGGCTGCGGCAATGGTTGTGAGGCAGGCCTCCGAATAGCTTCGGAGCTGTCATGGGTCTGTTCGCTCGTCGAGCCGGCAAAGGAGCTGCCAAGAGGAGCCGCCTGTGTTTGCGAAGGCGCTGAAGCCTGCCCGCCCTGCTCCACGCGCAGTTTTGCGTTCTTTGCCTCCTGCTGTATGCGTGGCGTTTCCTGCTGCACGCGGGTTAGAGCGCTATCCCACACCTGCCTCATAGGCTGGATGCCGCCACCGCCAATCGCAATAATGGACGATCCGACGACGATCGCTAGTATCGAGTAGAAGAGCCCGTTCACGATCATGGGCGCGATCTGCAGCTGGTCGAGCGCGGCAAAGATGCCGACCATGAGAATTGCTGCAGAGGCGGCCGTCGCCAGCGCCTTTCCATAGGAAAGGCCGCCCAGCGCGCCGGCAATGATACCGCGCACCGCCGAGGAGATCGCCGCGGCAACCATAATGATGACTAGGGCTACGAAGACGTTCGGCAGGTAGGCTATCATGCGAGTGAGGAGATCGCTGACAGGGTTGGGGCCAAAAACGTTAAAGGCAAGCGTCAGCGTGACGAGCCAAAGGGAGTAGTAGATAAGCGAGGAAATGACCGCTCCTGCGCTGAACCCCGCTCTGTCGATATGCGCCTTAAGCTCGCCGCGCTCGACCAGCCGGTCAAAGTGCACCTTGCCGAGCAGCTTGTCTACAAGCTTTCGTACAGCCCCGGCTATGAGCCAGCCAATCAAAAGGATGGCAAAGCAAGCGATCACCCTTGGAATCCATGTCATAAACATCGTCCATGCGGCCACAAGACCGCTGGTATTCACCACATCCATCTGTTTCTCCATATTCTCCATTCGGAGGAGTCACACGGCTACGCATCTCCAGGCCCATTCCAGGCATGCCGGACGACGAAGTCTTCTCTTTGCTGCCTTCGAGAACGTGTGGCAACGTTCAAAGAACGTAATATTTTTCGGAATAGTTCCCTTCCGGCACACGAGCTAACAGCCGCTGCGTGCTCATCGCGCAACGACTGTTAGCTCGTGTTATTTTCAGGTTCTAAAGACGCGACGGGCATCCGAATAATATGCCTACTTTAGCTCGATTGAATTCACCCCCTGCGAGCGCTCGTAGATAGTCAGACGGCTTGGCAGGCCTTTCCCCTCGTCACTTCGCCACGCAATCTTCCATGCCCGAATCTCGGACAGTACACGCGGGTTTACGCTCACAGTGTCCGCGAACGTGCTTCCGGCTGCAACGAATCGGTAGACTCCGTGCCGGATGTCGCCTATCAGTCTGTCGCCCGCCCTCTCGCTTGCCAATGGCAGCCCCATAACCTGCCACTCTCGTGCGTCAATGCCCGCCACGTGCAGCACATACCATCGACCCACGCTCCCGTAAGACGGGGCCAGCATCCTGTCATCCGGCTTCCAGCGGCTCTTGATATATCTTGCGGCTTCAGGCCATCGCGGGTGGCGGGAACGCACGTCCATGCCCGACAGCGCGGATGGGTCGCTTCGCATGGCGACAACGCAGCCTGCGACAATCGCCGCGACGGCCCCAATCATGCGCTGCACCTGAGCAAGAAGCAAAAAAAAGAGTCCCCCTATCAGCGTGAGCAGCGGCAGAGCATGAATCAGGTATTCAGGACCTATAATGTGTGACTTATGCGCGGCCGCCAGCACGACCCCAGTGTACGCAAGGGTCGCGAGTAGAATTCTGCGGCCCCTTCCCACCGCAATCAGCGCAGCCATGCCGGCCAGTCCGAGCGCGCAGAAGACAAAATAGGGCTTGAAGAGGTCCCAATACCAAAGCAAATAGGCCGTCTTGGGAGCGCGGGTATAATTGACGCCGTGAATCGTGACGGGCCAGGGGTCGTTCGCCATCATCATGTAGTGCCGGAGCATCTTTATCAGGCCGCCCGTGAGACCCGCCGGCCAGAAGATGAAGACGATAAGGAGGAACAAAACCGCGCCGCCGGCCGCCGAGATCGCCAGCCTGCGCCGCGCATGTGGCCGCCTCAATCGAGGCCACGCAATCAACGGCAAAGCGATTCCCACCGCGATGAGCGCAGGCACTACGTATTCGGAGGTGATGAACAGCGCCCCCAGCGCCGCGCCCGTTCCCGCCAACCACGAAGGGCGGCTGAATTCAGCCAGCTTCAGCAGCGTCCAGAGAATCGCCAGCAGCCAGAGCGTGATGAATGCCCAGGGAAGCGCGTGAGAAGAGGCACGGAGGTGGGCGGGCGTGTACAGTAGGACGAGAGCGCAGGCGAAAGCGATAGCGCGGCATGCCGCGGCTTCGCCCGAGTTCCCGACGCTTTGTCTGTGTCGGCGCAGCCCGACCTGGCCGAAGAGGGAGACGCCGCAGAGGTATAGGAGCGAAACGGTGAGGCCGCCCGCGACTACAAAAGGGAATCGCAGGGTCCGATCTTCAGGTCCGAATCGAAGCGCTGCTCCCATGACATGCGAAACAAGGGGCGGGTGATAGTGGCGGAGGCGGACCAGCTTCTCCGGTTCAGCGGGTGAATCCGGCGTGTCCCAGCGATTCGCCTGAAACCCCCGAACGGCCGCGAAAGCATAGTCCGCCTCGTCCAGCCAGAGGTCGCCACGCGTATAAGACCATCGTATCGGGAGCGCGGAAAGAAAGAGGACGAGCACGACCGCGATGTCGAGCCATATCGGAAAATTTCGCCTGGCTGGCGGAAGGGATTCAACCTCCGGCCATTTCGTCGCGCCGGAATCCGTTTCTCGCGGCGAATCCGCTTGTTCGCGGCGCTTCTCGGAGGCAGGAATCGAATCGCTCATGAGATTTGCCATGGGCCGCCCAAAGCATGCAAGCGCGTGTGAGTGCAGTTTGCTGGATGCGCATTGCAAAGCGCGCACGAAATAAACCCCGCGCGCGCTGGCGAATCGGCGAAGAATGGAAAGCCGGCAGATTCAAATAAGGTCGGACGCGGTAATGATCGACTGCGCGATTTCGCGCATCTTCTTGTTCTGGTTGCGGGCCTGGAAATGGATGCGCTTGAACGCCTCCTCCTCCGTCAGGCTGTGCCGGTCCATAAGAATGCCCTTTGCCCGCTCGATCAGCTTGCGCGTCTCCAGCATCTCTTCAAGTTGGTCGATCTTCTCCTGCCTGCCTTGAAGATCGCGAAATCGACGCATGGCCACTGCCAGCGCGGGAGCGAGGTCTTCCTTGCGGAACGGCTTCATGAGATAGGCCAGCGCGCCCGCATTGCTCGCCTGCTCAACCAGCGTGTCTTCGCTGAAAGCGGTTAAAAAGAGAATGGCGCACGGGCGTTCCGACACTATCTGGCTGGCGGCCTCAATGCCGTCCATCTCAGGCATGCGTATGTCCATGATGATGGCATCAGGCTTGTGCATGCGCGCACCCTCGACTGCCTGAACGCCGTTTTCGGCTTCGGCAACAACCTGGTGCCCCAGCTTCTCCAGGCGGGCTCGCAGAATCGTTCGAGTGAGGGCTTCGTCTTCAGCAATTAATATGCGCAGCGGTTCCATGCGCGTTATCCTTTCGAACATCCGGATTCGAATTGCCGTCACCATTCTGGCGGCAGGTAACGTACGCGAATTCTACACAAACCCGGCGAAACTGTCAAGCAGTCTTAAGACATAGTCAACTGGTCAATTGGTCAATGGCTCGCTTACTCATTTACTCGTTTATTAATTGACCTTATAGGTCGCCAGCATAGCGGTTCCGCGAGTCGACGAGTATGGCCCTGGGCGTTACAGGCTCATCCGTGAGGGCGAACGCAGTTATTATCACCCGGTGGCCCACCTCTACACGGTGGGCGGCAGCGCCGTTGACGCAGATAATGCCCGATTCGCGCGCTCCTTTAAGCACATACGTTTCAAACCGCTGGCCGTTATCGACGTTCCACACGTGCACGAGCTCATTGGGGAGCAGGTCCGCCCGATCCATCAGATCGCTGTCGATGGTGATGCTTCCGACATAGTCGACATTTGCGTCCGTGACGGTGGCTCGATGAATTTTGCTCTTTAGAATTGTAAGCAGCCGCATAGAATGAATAAAATAACCTTATAGTGGACATCTTGCATGCACTTTTTTCGTCCGGTAGGACGATTGGCCGCATGCTCCCCGGTAAGTCCCTGCGCTATTGGTCTTCCGGAAGCTTCTGGTAGCCGGCGTACAGATAGTAGTTCGCCGTCTGCGCCGCCTCCGCTCCCTCGTGCGCGGCGCTCACCACCTGATGAGAGTGCATTTTGCTCAGGTCGCCGGCGGCAAACACGCCCGGCACGCTCGAAAAACCCTCCGAGTCTACGCGGATATACCCGCCGGGAGTACACTCCACGCCCAGGTCCAGCGCTAGGCGGTTGTTGGGCACGCACCCGAGCAGGCTGAACACTACATCGGCTTCCAATCGGCGCCCGTCTTTCAGGTACACCGCCTCTATCCGATCCGGAGAGCCTTCAATCCTGTCCGGAACCCCCTCCAGCATCGCGATGCCGTGGCTCTCCATGTCCTGCACCTTCTCGTCCGAGCAGTCGAGCTTGCCGGGATCGGTTACGAAAGTGATCTTCTTCGTGTAGACCTGAAACTGGCATGCGGTCGTGGCTGCATCGTCGTCCCCCCCAAAGAGAACCACGCGCTTGTCCCGCGTTCGGAATCCGTCGCATGTAATGCACCAGAAGAGCGTCTTGCCAACGTACTCCTCTATGTTCGGCAGGACGGGCCATATATCCCGCACGCCGGTGCACAGAATCACGGTCCGCCCCTCGTAGGAACTTTCGTTGGCGTGGGCGCAAAATCCTCGGCCGTTCAGCCGTTCCATTCGATCGACCGCGCAGTCGCGAAACTCGACGCCAAACCGCTCCGCCTGCCGCCGCCCCAGAGAGCGCAATTCCCGAACCTTTACACCTTCAGGGAAACCCAGGTAATTATCGTTCGTTTGCTCGAACGAAGAGCGGCCATGCCCCGCGTCGAGAACAAGCACGGACCGAAGGAATCGGCCCATGTAGATAGCCGCCGAGAGTCCGGCCGGTCCTCCGCCAATGATGAGGCAATCGTACATTTCAGTGCTCAGTGCTCAGTACTCAGTGGTCAGGTGCGGCCCAATGATCGGCGGCGATTCAAAACGTTCCATACAGGCGGTCGCCAAAGTCGCCCAGGCCGGGCACGATGTATTTCCGGTCGTTCAGCCCTTCGTCCAGGGCGGCTGTAAATATGTTCAATGATGGGAAGTCGGCCTCAAGCCGCGCTACCCCTTCCGGGGCGGCTACGACGCAGATCAATTGGACTCGCAGCGGGTCCTGGCCGTAGAGGTCTTCCAAAGCGCGCGCCGCGGAGCCGCCTGTCGCCAACATTGGGTCTACGAGCAGGACCGTACGCCCGGTCACGTCTGGGAGCTTGCGGTAGTAGCTGCTCGCCACCGCGGTAGCCTCGTCGCGCTCCATGCCGATATAGCCCACCGAGACTTCCGGGAAGAGCTCCGTAATCGCGTCCACCATTCCGAGGCCCGCCCTCAATATGGGCACGACGACAAGATCATCGTCCAGCACGGGCGAATTGATGGACATGAGAGGCGTCCGTATCGCATGCGTGGTCAGCCGAAGCTCGCGCGTCGCCTCAATCGCGAGCAGAATGGTCAGCTTGCGAGTGAGCGTGCGAAACAGGGCAGGCTTGGTGGTCTCGTCGCGCAGATGCGTGAGATAATGCTGCGCCAGCGGATGATGGACAACCATTAGCGGCATGGCGCCTCCGGATTGGGGCATCAGGTATCAGGTGTTCGGTATCAGGTTTCAGGAACTGCCCGGCGAGCAGCCTGAAACCTGATACCGAACACCTGATATCCGTTTCCTAACTATGGCTTTCGGCAAATATGTCGCGGAGCTCGTGCTCCTTGTCCGCTGCAACGAGGGCGAGGGCGCTGTCGCCAAGATCGAACACGGTGTCGGCGGTCGGAATCATGCCGTGGTCCTGGCGAATGATGGAGATGATCAGCGCGTCGCCGGGCATCGGAATCTGCTGAATCGTGCGCCCCAGGACGGGCGATTTCGGCCCGATCTCTATCTCGACGATCTCGATATTGCCTCGACGCAATGCCGCCAGCGGAATGACCTCGTCGGTCTCTATCTCCTGCTCGATCAGATTGTAGATGATCTTAGTCGAGCTGACCGTCGCGTCGATTCCAAGTCTGTGGAACAGACTCTCATTGCGGGGATCGTTTACGCGTGCGAGAGTGCGCGGAACGTTAAACTGCATCTTCGCCATCTGGCAAATGACCAGGTTGTCCTCGTCGTCGCCCGTCACGGCAACCACGGCGTCGGCGCGCTCGGCTCCCGCCTCCTCCATAATACGCACTTCGCAGCCGTCGCCCTGCATAGCCACCTCGCCCAGCTCCTCAGAGATGGTCCTGTGTACCAGGCGGTTCTTCTCGAGAACCAGCACCTCATGGTTTGTCTTAACGAGCGTCTTGGCAAGGTAGTAGCCGACGTTGCCGCCGCCCACGATGATTATATACATGTTTGAAAACCTCGAATTTGGAAGTCGGAAGTCAGGGGCGGGAAGTCGGAAGGACGGCCAGCCAAGCCTTTCTACAGATATGGCTTCCGGCTTCCGGCTTCCGGCTTCCGTTTTCCGACTTCCCGCTATGCGTTCAGCGACAGATAATCTTTGTTGTAGTCTCGTTCGAGCGCCCATTCGCCGGTATTCGCGAAGTCGCCGATGAGGCCGGAGAGAATAGTAGTGCCGCAGATAGTCACGATTCCATGCTGCCGGTATGCATCCGCGCGGATGGGATCGTTGATACGGGTAACGACCTTGGGCACGTTGTAGACTGACTGCGCAATCTGGGCGGCCATGATGTTACGGTTGTCACCCTGCGTCACGGCAACGAACAGATCGCAGCTTTCAATGCCTGCCCGCTTCAGCACGTCCTCATCGACGCCGTTCCCCACGACCCGCTGGCCCTTGAATTTGCTGCCAAGTCTGCGGAACGATTCACTCACGAGGTCTACCACGGTCACGTTATGACCGTCTTTATGCATCGAGCGAGCGAGCGTGGACCCCACACGCCCGCAGCCCAGTATGATTGCCTTCATTAATAAGCTCCTTCAGAAAGGTGTTCAGTTACTCCAGATGATGGTCCTTGTCGGGAGCCTGCCGCGCAATGATAACGCTGCAAGGCGCGCGGTGCAGTAGAATCTCCACCATCCGCAGGAACTGCTCGTCACGAATATGATCCGCGTAGGCTCCAATGTATACGTGCGACGCCTTATACGTTTTTATAAGCTGCAACAGTCCCTCTTCGGCATCCCGCACCCGCTCGACGTGCCGGCCATACGCAAGGCTGTTGCGCTTGGCCGCGCGCTCCGCCTGCTCGAGAAGCGATACGGCAACTGTTTCTTCCTCAGGCATCGGCGTGTTCAGCGGCTTGTTTCGCGACACCACGATCAGCGCCGCCAGGGTGATGGGCTGACGCAGCTCGCGGGACGCCCGCCCGGCCACATCGACGGCGTAGTCAATGTCGAATCCCGGCAGGAGCGGAATCAGAATGCAGTTCTCGCTCATCGGGCGCTCCACCGCCTTGCCCACCGCGACGCCGACGCGGAGCGAGGCGCGGGCCTCCTCTTCGGACTTCGCGATGGGAAGCTGCGACCGAACGCCCGGCACGCTGCGGATCATCGTAAGTACATTTTCCGGCAGATTGACAAGAACAATTCGCGCTCCCTCGCCCTGGATGTCGCGCATGGCCTCGAGGAATGTCTTGGTGCCCTCCTCGCTGACCTCGGTAAGCTCCGAGCAGTCGATTAGGATCCCCTGGGAATGCTGTCGCAGCAGGAGTCTCGCGGCCGCCTTGATCGTGAGCCACTGATTCTTGTGCAGGGCTCCGGAAAGCTGCACCACGTCGTTCTTTCCGGTCACAATCATAGAATCATTGCCTCGACCTTCTGCTCGTTCCCAGCTGACGTCTCTACGGGCTGCAATGCATCATTTGGCGGAACGTCGGGAACCTCATTGACGGGAAGCGGATCAACTGGAGGCGCATCTGCGGGAAGCGGAAGCGGCCTCAACGCTTCTACCCGAGCATCTGACTTTACTTCGGCTTCCTCATCCACAAAGTACCGCACGTTGGCTACGATAACGTGCTTGCGCTGAAGAAGATACAGCTTGATCCACGCGCCGTAGTTGGCGTGCAGCAGCGAATGCCACCACTTTCCAGTTACCGATTCTGGGACTACGACCGTCACGTTCGTATCGGGCCGCTCCCGCTCCACCTCGTCGAGGTAGGCCAACAGAGGGCCGATCACCGAGCGATACGGAGACTGGAGCACGACCAGCGGAATGTCGCCTCCCCATCGGTCCCACTCCCGCTTCAACTTCGGAGTATCGGCGGCGTCGGATTCGATATGCACCGCGCGCACGTCGCCGGCCAGGCTTCGGCCATACTCAAGCGCAGGCATGACTCCTCTGTGGATTCGAGGCACCATGACAATCACTGTGTTCGCGCACGGTTTCGCGGGGACCAAGTAGTTGTCCATCGAAAGTGCCGCGCGAAGCTGGTCATAGTGCCGCTTGATGCGCGAAAACAGCCAGCAGAGAAGCACGATGAACACGAAGACCGCCCAGCCGAATTCGCGGCCCCGGTTCTGTATAATATCAAGCAGGACCTTCTCGTAGGCGATGGTCAGAAATACGATGAAGGTGGCAAGCGCCCCTACCCCATTGATGACCGCCTTGAGCTGCCATCCCTTGCCGCGGTCTCGCATCCAGTGGACCACCATGCCGGATTGGGAGAGCGTGAACGCGATAAAAACCCCGATGGCATAAAGCGGAACCAGCCGGTCCGTGCTGCCGCCGAAGCCAACAATCAGCAGAATCGAGAACACTCCCAGCAGGATAATGCCGTTGGTGAACGTGAGCTTGTCGCCAAGGTGGGCCAGCTGCCGCGGCATATAGCCGTCGCGGGCGAGGATGGACGAGAGGCGGGGAAAGTCCGCAAAGCTGGTATTCGCCGCGAGCACGAGAATGGCAACCGTCGCTCCCTGGAGCACATAGTAGAACCAGGACCCCTTGCCGAAAACCACGCTGTTCAACTGGTCGATGACAGCTTCGCTGCCCTCCGTGTATCGAACTCCGGCGCTGATAGCAAGAACGGAAATCCCGATGAAGAGCGTGCCTAGAATCGCCGCCATCCATTTCAAGGTCGCCGCGGCATTCTTGGCCTTGGGCTCTTTGAAGGAGGGCACGCCGTTCGAGATCGCTTCGGTCCCCGTCATAGCGGAGCAACCTCTCGCAAAGGCGTTCAAGATAAGGGCCAGCCCAATAGATTTGGTTCCCTCGAGCGGCGTTACCTTCGGCGGATTGAGCTTCCAGCCGAAGTGCGGTCCGATAAGCCCGAAGCCTATCAGCGCGAAACAGCTCAGAACGAAAAGATAGGTTGGAATCGCGAAAATCGAGCCCGACTCCTTCGCTCCACGCAGGTTCATGAAAAGGAGCACGACAATGAAGAAGACGCAGAGCGCCACTTCATGTCCCTTGAACATTGGAACAGCCGGAACCAAGTTTTGGACGCCGGAAGCGATGCTCGTTGCAACGGTCAGGATGTAGTCGATAAGGAGCGCCGCGGCCGCGATGAGCCCCATGCTGGCGCCGATATTCTCTTTTGCGACGATATACGATCCGCCCCCGCTGGGATAGGCGTGGATAGTCTGGGTGTACGAAATCGCGACGATTATCAGGAGGAGGGCAATGGCGACCGCGATATATTCTGTATATACCAGCGCGGCAGCACCCGCTACGCTGAGGGCGAGGAGTATTTCCTGGGTGGCGTATGCTACGGAGGAAATTGCATCGGAGGCATAGACGGGCAGCGCAAGCACCTTTGGCAGGAGAGCGTGCTCCTGGTTTTCCGTAGGCGTCGGCGCGCCGAAGAATAGCTTTCGAATTGGATTGACGGCGTGCAGCCCGCGACTGGCCGGCCTCCCGCCGGCAGGCAGAGTCAGACCCATTTCAGGACGAACCTTCTTCCATAATGTGCTTATATTCTGATGGCGTCGTCCGGCGCACTGGGTCGTTGCGTCGGGCACAGCGGTGAGTATAGAATCTGCCGTTGGCAAAAGTCAAATTACGCCTGGCCGCTGCGGCGGGAACATCATTTCGTTTTCGTCACCGTCACGCTCTGGATATAATAATTGTTGTATTGATTGCCGTCCGAATCGAGGGAAAAGTTGTAGCCGTAGATGCCGACAAATTGCTGGTCGGTGATTCGCCATGTCATCGCGTGCCACTCCTTGTTGTCCGGCACCGTATACCAGCCGAGATTCTTGAAGCCATTGGTGGACTCGTAGACAAGCTTGAATCCGGCGTTATCATTGGCCGGGTTGCGACGGACGACCACCGTGATTTCGATAGGCATCGTCGTGTACGAAAGGAAGCCGGGGTCCACCACGAACACATTTCCACCGGGCACACTTCCGGCCCTGGCCGAACCGACATATGCGATAACGTCGGTTGCGATGGATGCGCCGGAAAGCGTATGAAGGCCCCTTTCCGTATTTGTACTACCCATGGTCACCGAAACCGATTTCGCATTGGTATAGTCGCCGCCCCACGGGATCGGCCTGGCCCAGTTCTTCCGAGCCTGCGCCACGAGGCTTGCAGGCGCGCCGACTACCAGGACCGGAGCGGAGGTTAGCGCATAGGTATTCGAGCTTGTGATTCCGCCGGTCAACGGATCCACGATCTGCACCGTCTGACCGAAATCGACGCGATCGGCGGCACCCTGGCGCGCCCAGGCAGCAAGGACCGTGCTGCTTGCGCCCCTGAAAACGAATCCGTAGTCCCTGTCATTGAGCAGCGCCCAGCCGAGGTAGGCGGGATGCTGCCCGAGCTGCTTGATCATTTGTGCCATCGCCGTGTAGGACGGGCGCGGTTTGCCGTTGGCTTCGAGAAGGCCCATGGGACCGCTGTCACCGTCCATCCCCTCGAACCATTCGATGCAGGCGACGCCCTGGGCAATACCCATGCTATAGGCTTTCACGAGCGCGCCGGCCTGGTGAGCGGTCCCTTTCGAGGCATCGGAGCCTAATTCCGTAAAAATGATTGGCACGTTCACCTTGGCCGGGTTCTGCGCCGCGAGCATTTTCCGAACGGTTGGCACGATGCTCATGTAGAGCGATTCCGTCCCCGCGCTATTCGCTACGGTCCCCAGGACTTCGTAGGGATGCAATACGATGTAGTCGAAATGATCCTTGGCTCCGGCTTTTATCACCTGCTCCAAATAGTTCACATGAACGGATTTGGAGGCCAGTCCCACCAGGCAATTGGGATCGACGGCCCTGGCTGCATTGTAGGCGCTGACCACGATCCTGGCATAATCGGCAGGCGTTTGATCGGGCCTGGTGCCGTTGGGCGGCTCATTCCATACCTCCCAGTATTTCACCTTCCCTCTTACGTGCTTGACCACTTCCGAGACATAGGTAGACCATGCAGGAAGGTTGTTGACGGGTAAACCGAAAGGGCGTCCTGCATTATCCCAAGGGACGCTGCCATAAAGAAGGCCGCCGAACTCGATATGATGGCCGGCCAGGTAGCTCATCTGCGCGTCCAGGTTATCCCAGGTCCATTTGCCCTCTTCCGGCTCGACGGCCCTCCAGCTTGTCTCGCACGTGCGGATGACGTGGATGCCGATAGCTTCCATCTGGGGAATCCACCTGGCATCGTCGACTACGGACCGGTTATTGGTGTAGCAGCTTCCTATTCCGAATGGGCTAAGACTCGTGGCGCTCGCTTGGTCCGGCTTATCGGCTGCTTCGCTCCGCAGCAACGTCAGCGAGGTCTGCGAGGAGAGCCAGCATATGCAGTAGAACAGCGATATCGCAACGATGCGGGCGGCTTGGATGGGTTTCATGGAGAACTTACGAGGGGCTGTCGGCCCTCGCTGTGGAGCGGCTTCGCCGCTTCGTCGCCGTCTGCGCGGAGAACCTGTTACGTGAGGTTTCGAGCAGTGCATCAGTAGTGTCCTCGAAGGAGGACACGAGGCCGCAGGCCCCCCAGCGAGGGCCGGTAGCCCCTCGCGCTCACAAAAGCCGGTCTGTTCATCGATGCCCTTCACTCCGTCGACTCGCGGCTGAATGCGCCGCTCTTTCCCCCTGACTTGTGCTCCAGCCGGATGTCCGTTATTATGGCCCCTTTGTCCACGGCCTTCACCATGTCGTAGATAGTCAGCGCGGCAATGGAAACGGCGGTCAGGCTCTCCATCTCGACGCCCGTTCGCCCGGTAATCGATGCCGTGGCCTCGATCTCAACGCCATCATCCACCACCGTCAAGTCCACTGCGGCGTGCGTAATCGGCAGCGGGTGGCAGAGCGGAATCAACTCGCTCGTTCTCTTTGCGGCCATGATTCCCGCCAGGCGCGCCGCTGCCAACGCATCCCCCTTGGGAATGGCATTATCTCTTAGGAGCGCGACAGTTGACGGAGCGAGAAGAATTTTTCCGCGGGCCACCGCGATCCGCGCTGTTTCCGCCTTCTCGGACACGTCCACCATGTGCGCATGGCCCTGCTCGTCAAGGTGTGTTAGTTTGCTCATACCTTTTACGGCCTGCCCTCCTGCGTACACGGTGTACGTGGCATACGTGGCGTACGTGGCATATGTAATTCAGATCGCCCTTTTGTAATCGTCCGGGGTATTAAGATTCGTAAAGCTCGCAAGTTGAGGGTCGACTGCCCTGATCCGATCCTCGCCGACGCGCCTCAGATTCAAGGATTGAACGGCCCTTCTCAGCGCCAGGCTGCCCGACAGCATCTCAGCCTGGAGCATTTCGGCGCAGCGGCGATGGTAGACCGCGCAGAGCGGCTCTTCGCGGCCGCCAACCAACGGAATCGCGCCGTCGAACCCTTCTGCTTCGTTGAAAAGCAGCCTCAGGAGTTCAGGAACGAGGCCCGGCATGTCGCACGCGGTCACAACGTGATAGCCCTCACCCGCTCGTATCAGTCCCGAAACGAGGCCGCCGAGCGGCCCCGCGCCGGGAAAGTTGTCCCCAACTAATATTGTGCCTGAAGGAAGATTCGCTGCGCTGTATCTGTCCCGCGAATCCGCTGCGACCACGACAGCGCCCGCGACTCCGGCGACCACGCCGACAACATGCGCGAGCAGAGTCGTGCCGGCATAAGCCATCAACGCCTTATCCTCGCCCATTCGACTACTCAGGCCGCCTGCAAGCACAATCCCTCCCACCCGATTTGCCTCCCGTGTAGAGTATGCTAAAGAGTATGCTAAAGAGTATGCTTATGTGTGTCCATTATAGCGGGTACGCGCCGCAAACTCAACCGCCGGGAATTTCCAGAATGACGGCTGAGGTCGGGCGCGGCAGGATTTGCCTGCGGTCTTGACCGATATACAAACGAAGAGGGTATGCGGTTTCTTCAAAGAGGTTTTCTTCTCTCCATGACACAATCAAGTCAAGCGCACAAGCTGATTATTATTGGCAGCGGGCCCGCGGGATATACAGCCGCTCTATACGCTTCGCGGGCGAACCTGGCGCCGCTAATGATCGATGGCGGAGCGGGCCTTGGCCAGACCATGCAGGGGCGCGGCGGCCAGCTTACGATTACCACCGAAGTCGAGAACTATCCCGGCTTTCCAGAAGGCATCATGGGGCCCGAGTTGATGGACCGGATGCGGGACCAGGTGGCCCGCTTCGGCACGACGTTTATCGAAGACGTCGTCACAAAGGTGGATTTTTCTGAGCGGCCCCTCAAAGTGTGGGTGGGAGACGATCTGCACACAGCGCAGACCGTTGTCGTGGCGACCGGCGCGGCGGCCAAATGGCTGGGTCTCGATTCGGAGAAACCGGTGTGGGAAGGCGGCCTGGGCGGCGCGGGCGTGTCGGCCTGCGCAACCTGCGACGGCGCGCTTCCGGCATTTCGCAACAAGGAAGTGATGGTCGTTGGAGGCGGAGACACGGCTATGGAGGAGGCAACCTATCTCAGCCACTTCGCCGCCAAGGTGTCTATCGTCCATCGCCGCAGCGACTTCCGCTCTTCCAAGATCATGCTGGCACGCGCCCGGCAGAATCCGAAGATCGAGTTCCTGACCAACAAGATCATCACAGACATTCACGACGTTGGCGAGAAGCGGGTAACCGGCGTAACGCTCAGGGACACGGTGACGGGCGAGCACAGCCGGCAGCCCATATCTGGCGTCTTCATCGCCATCGGCCACCGGCCCAACAGCGACCTTTTTATCGGCCAGCTGGAGATGGACGAGAACGGCTACATCAAGACTCATCATGACGTCCGAACCAATATCTACGGCGTCTTCGCCTGCGGTGACGTCCAGGACCACGAATACCGGCAGGCCGTAACCGCCGCCGGCTCCGGCTGCATGGCCGCCATTCAATGCGAACGTTTGCTGACCGCCGACGGCGACGAATCCGTTCTCGGCACGCCAACGAATTGGTGAGTGCTGAGTGTTGAGTACGTCAAGGACATGGCGCAGCGCGGAGGTTGTTCCCTACTCATCACTCATCGCTAATCACTCATGTTATTCTCTTCTCTCTTCGGACTTGAACAGCCGATACGATCGCTGCGGAATGCGCTGGCGCACGAACAGATCGCCGGCACCTATCTGTTCGTCGGACCGGCGGGAGTCGGAAAGACGGCGCTCGCACTGGCGTTCGCCCAGGCGGCCGCCTGTCTCGACCCGCGCCAGAATCCATTCGATGCCTGCGGGGAGTGCGAATCGTGCCGCCGACTGGAGATGGGGACGCACCCCGAAGTGCACGTCATTGCTCCGGCGGGCGAGCAGACGCAGATATGGCAGTTCTGGGATCGGGACAACCGTCCGCCGGGCGTGCTGCAGCACACGTTGAACTATTCGCCGGCCATCGGCAGAAAGCGCGTCTATATCATCGAGCGGGCAGACACGCTGAACGAATCGGCCGCGAACAGTCTATTGAAGGCGCTGGAGGAGCCGCCGCCCTACGCGCTCTTCATTCTCCTTTCGCCGCACGCCGCGCGCATTCTGCCGACCATCCTTTCGCGCTCGCAGCTCATAAGGCTGACCCCATCGCCGGTTTCCGCGCTGGCGGCCCATCTGGTAAAATCGATGGATATCGACCCCGACCGGGCGTGGACGATTGCGGCGTGTTCGGAAGGCAGGATCGGGGCAGCTCTGCGGCTGGCGCGCAGCCCGGCGGTCGAGACTGAGATAGCGAAACTGGTCGATCTGGCCGAGACCATCGCGGAGGGAACGCCGATTCGCGCTCTGAAGATCGGCGAATCGATTCGCAAGCTCGCCACCGGGCTGAAGGCTCTCGCCGAGACGGATTCCGGCGGCGCCCCCCCCTTCCCCCCCCTTACGAAGGGGGGGGAAGGGGGGGGTGCGACTCCCTCCGAAGACAGCGAGGCCGCGCCAAAAGAGCGCGTGGGACGGCGACAGCTTGGCATCGTGCTGGAGATGCTCGCCACCGTCTACCGTGACCTCGCCGCGCTGAGCCTGGGCGGCGATCAGGCGGAGATCGTGCACGGAGCGCGAAGAGCATCTCTCGCCGCGGCGGCGCGGAATCGTCCTCCCCAGTGGTGGATGAGCGGCATAGAGGCCCTGCTTGCGGCGCGGCGGCGGGTGGATCAGAACGCCAGCATTCCGCTGCTCACCGACTGGCTGGCTATGAGGCTTACTTCAGGCTCGCGGGGATAAGACTCGACAGGAACGGACTGCACAACAATGGTTTCGGATTTGAAGATTAACGACATTCGGGTTGCGGTCATAGGCAAAGCGCCCATGACCTGCCCCCTGATTCGCATCGATACCAATCAGGAGGGGCTGTATGGGCTCGGCGAAGTGCGCGACGGGGCGAGCAAATCCTACGCGCTCATGCTGAAAAGCCGGCTCGTGGGCGAGGATCCGCGAAATGTAGACAAACTGTTCCGCAAGATCAAGCAGTTCGGATACCATGGGCGGCAGGCGGGCGGCGTATGCGCCGTCGAGATGGCGCTGTGGGACATTACAGGCAAATACTACGGCGTGCCGGTCTACCAACTTCTCGGTGGCAAGTTCAGGGATACGATTCGCATCTACGCGGACACAGATATGTCCCCCGACCCGGCGGTCACGGCGAGGCGGCTTCAAGACAGGATCGAGCAGGGCTTCACCTTCCTCAAAATGGACTTCTTCAAGGCGGACCGCATCGAGGGGGTCATTGATACCATCTACGGGCGGCAGGCGCTTCCGCCCGGATTCACGCTTCGCGACGTCATCAATACGCAGCACATGTTCACCGGCATCGAGATCAGCGACCAGAGCATCGGGCTCATCGCGGAGTATGTCGCACAGGTGCGGCGTATCATCGGCGACGAGATTCCGCTGGCGGCGGACCACTTCGGACATGTCGGAATCAACTCCTGCATCCGCATGGGAAAGGCGCTGGAGCCCTACAACCTCGCCTGGCTGGAGGACATGATTCCGTGGCAATACAGCGACCATTGGAAGCGCATCACCGATGCGATTAACCTGCCGACCTGTACGGGCGAGGACATCTACCTGAAACAGAGCTTTGTCGAGCTCTGCCGAAACCATGCCGTGGATGTGATTCATCCGGACCTCGCCACCTCGGGCGGCATCATGGAGACGAAGAAGATTGGCGACGCGGCGCAGGAGTATGGAATCCCGATGGCGATGCACTTCGCCGGCACTCCTGTCTCCTGCATGGCAAACGTGCACTGCGCGGCGGCGACCGAGAACTTCCTGGTCCTCGAGAATCACTCCGTCGATATTAAGTGGTGGGACGATCTCGTGGAAGGAGTCGAGAAGCCCATCGTGAATCGCGGATTCATCCGCGTACCCGACGCGCCGGGCCTCGGCGTGACGCTAAACGAAGAGGCGGTCAGGGAGCATCTGGCGGAGCCGGGCTATTACGAACCGACGCCGCAATGGGACAATGAAAAGTCCTGGGACCGGTTGTGGAGCTGAGGTCAACAGAGATTCAGCCATTATGAACAGCATGGACATAATATGAACCAGGATAGGAATCCGAACCTTTATAATGTTTATCACCCGAATTTGACAGTTAAGCCGGTCAAGTTGGTCCTGCGTCCGGCATTTTGAGCGTGAACACAGCGTCTTTCGGCTGGTTTAGACTCAAATAGTGTAATGAAAATGTTTTTTGATGATG